>JAZNLY010000018.1:0-36733 GCA_045579305.1 Candidatus Fimenecus sp.
AGCTGCAGATGATGGCAAATTATATTTTCCGCAACTATCTCTCGGAAAAGGATAAGGTACTTGCTCTTGCAAACTCAATGCTCGAGGCTCACATTGACGACAAAGAGGATGATGTGGATTATGCGGCTATAATCGAGAAAAAGTGCAGAGAGGTTGAACGGCACAGAACGAAGCTCAGTAATTTCATTGATATGAGGGCAGAGGGTGAAATTGATAAAGAATCTTACACAAAGAAAACTGCCGAGGTTAAAGAAGAGATTGCAAAGCTGTCTGCCGAAATCGAAGAGCTTCAGCTGAAGCTTAACAAAGAGCCTGTAATTACAGATTACAGGGACAAGCTGACGGTGCTTCAATATGCTCTCGAGCAGTACACAAATGCGGATGAAAAAGACATCCCCGAAAGTGTGATTGAAGCCTTTGTAGTGAAGATTGTAGTAAGGCAAGACGGCTTTGACTGGTATCTTCGCTTTGACGGTGACCCCAATGACCCTCTGCATATGAAAACTGAGGGTAAAAGGAGAAAAAACAGTTCTGTTTCTGTGGTTGGCGGTAAACTGCCAACCAAGCAGAATTGCGACACAGGCAGCTATTGCTGAAAATAAATAAGAACCTCACGAAATTATAACAAAATTAAAGATTTTGACAATTTCGGAGAACCTTGTTGCTAACGCAATAAGAACCTGACCCATAACGAAATCAAAGATTTCTATGAGTACCCCAGAACCTTGCAACGCAAGTTTCTAAATCATTATTTTAAACGGAATAGCAGATAAGCAAAAAATGTCCCTACCGAGCAATCGGCGGGGACATTTTGTGACATAATATAAGATTTATAACAGGGGAGGTACATGAGGTGATAAAGAGACAATAATGGCTCAATAAACTTAATCAATGTTTATATGAATAACTAAATAATTCTCTATATCACCAATTTTTAATGATTTGTTTGATGCTGTTGTAATCGTGTTTACCATATTCTAAGTCTTTTGATGCATTAGAGTTAAATATTTTTTCCTCAGCATTGTGGAATTCTTCTTCAGTTACTTCTGTTTTAGTGGAACCATTAAATATATAATATCTGCTTACATCCATGGTTTCTTCGGTGCCGTCTTCGTTTTTAACAAGTTCAAAGGTCACTTCATTCAAACCGTGAAAAAGCTGGATGAATCCACTGCCAGTTAAACGATATATGTATGTAGTGTAATAGCCTGAGTTTCCGTTGCAATTATGCACAAGGCCACTCTTTGGGATATAGGATGCACCACCAAGACGACTTAAATTTTTGGTAACAAGTTTACCATTTCTATAGGAAGAAATGCGACATCCGCTTGCTTCACAGCTACCACTTACAAAAAGTTCAGGAATACTGTCGGAATCAATATACACGAGACTATAGCCACTGACTACCTTTTCATCTTTGAGGGACTCAATATAATTTAAATAAGCTGTTTTCCATTGAGTAGTGTCAGTTGCTTTAGTACTACTTTCAATTGGTTTTGTGGTTTCAGGGAGTGTAGTGCTTTCTGTAGAGGCAGCACTTTCAGTAGTTGAGCTGTCTTCGTATATATCTGTGGTGGATGATATAGTATCTTCTGCTGAATTTGTAGAACTTGTGGATTCGGGTTTGTCTTTGTTATTTCCTATGCAAGAAGTTAATGTAAATAGCGTAGTTATTGCCATAAGCAATGCAAGAATTTTTTTCATTTCTTTTTTTCTCCTATATTAAAAGTGTATTTCCCTGAGAAATGCACAAGAAAACACTTTTTTCTAGACAATAACTATATCATACTATTATTCCCTTTGCAACATTCTTCACTATACTAATAATAGAACGGAGATTCTTCGTCACTTCATTCCTCAGAAGGAGACACAACCCAACCATAATTTATCGACACATTCATAGTAGGGGACGATGAGACTCACCTTGGAGCAATCCAAGGGGATTTTCAACTATAAAACTGTTGAAATCCTGCTTTTTTAGTTATATACTAATGTTATTATATAAGTATTGGTGGGAAAGTAATGTCAATTTTACAAACAATTAAATCCGTATGGGCGGTTTTCAGTTCACTTGTTATTCTGATTTCAGGAATAATAAGCGGTGGAGATATTAACTCTTCTCCGAATGCAGAACTCGTAAGAACAGAACAATTTACTCTTGACGAAGCTCTGCTTATGAGTCAGGGTATTACAACCGATGGTGAATATTTTTATACAGCAGGCTCTATTGCGGCTCTTGACCTTGTTGGTATGGCGAAATGGACAGCAGATGGTTTTGAAAAGGTGATTTATACTCATTCTGCTATTCCGAAAGAAATCAAGGAAAAATATAATAGCGACCATATCGGTGGTATAAGTTATTATGACGGGAAAATTTATGCTGCAACTGAAGATGAAACAGATACATATAACTTAATTCTCATTTATGATGCAGAAACACTCGAATTTTCAGGTGAATACTATGACCTCGGCACAGAATATCTTGATGATGGTATTCCTTATTGTGCAGTTGACGGAGAAAACGGATACCTTTATACCTCACAGTTTCATGAAACGGATTTCATTTTAGCCTATAACCTTGATGATATGACTTTTTCACATAAAATTATGCTTTCCGAGCCTATTAACAGAATTCAGGGTGCTGAGTATTATGATGGACTTCTCTATATGTCCTATGATGTGAGTGGGTCTGGAACAGAGAAGGTACAGACAGTTGATGTGAAAACAGGTAAGGTTGAAACTCTTTTTGAGAGAACAGTAAGTGAGCGTGACCACGAAGCAGAAGGGTTAACTGTTTATCCAATGGAAGACGGCTCATTCATACACATAGCAGACTATGACAAACTGGTTTCTGTTAATATCAGACACTACTCATTGACAAAGTGATAAAAAATCTCCATTGAGTAATCGGTGGGGATTTTATTGCAGTTTTAGAGTTGTAATGATATAATTCGATTGTAAATCATGAGTGTATGGAGGTTTTTATGACTAAAGCATTTGAAAAGTATGAAACCTTATTTTGTATGTTACTGATAATTGTATACATCATAGTTAATTCTTTTTGTGTTCAGAACTTCGGGCATACAAGTTTTGTTAGTTTTATTGTTAATACAATATTATCCGCGTGTTTAATAGTTATAATGTTGGTGTTAAAAAGAACGTCATACTACGGGCTGAAAAAGGTTGAAAATGCAAGACAATATTTATATTTTATACCATTGTTGGCTATTGTAACGGTTAATTTATGGAATGGTTTTAATATTAATCATTCATCAAATGAGATAGTCTTTCATATTTTAACAATGATTAATATCGGATTTATAGAGGAGATTATTTTCAGGGGCTTTTTGTTTAAAATGATGGCAAAAAACAATGTTAAAAGTGCTATAATTGTTAGTGCGGTTACTTTTGGAGCAGGTCACATTGTTAACTTAATAAATGGTGCAGATTTGATTCCTACTTTAATTCAGATATGCTATGCAACTTCAATAGGTTATTTGTTTGTTATTATATTTCATAAAAGCAAATCACTTGTTCCTTGTATCGTAACACATTCGTTAGTAAATTCTTTGTCTATATTTAATGTTGAAAATACTATGTCACTATACATAGCACCCGTATTCTTGACAATCATTCCCCTTGTTTACGCAATTTATATAAATAAAACAACAAAATGTTCCTATTGAGAAGTCGATGGGATTTTTGTCAATTGTTCTGTATTAGTATGTAAAAATGTTGATTTTTGTTTTATGAGTGATATAATTAGGTAAATTAAGATTTCTGAATTTACAACCTGAAAAAGAGGATGATTAAAGTGAAACGTGAAAGAAAGATAGCTATAGAAAAAAGAGAAGAAACTCTTAAATCATTGAAACAAATTGATGATAATATCTGGACAATGGTATATAAAAGCTCTTACGGACTTGACGGAATTCTGGAAAAGGGTTCAAAGAGCATTATGGATATTGCCAAGCATCTTCAGAATGAAGTTAAAGTGAGTGGTCTTGTTCCAAACCCTGATAAAGATGGTTTTGCTTGTTCAACCTTTAATGCGAAAAATCCTGATGGTGATTATCTTCTCGGCAGAAATTTTGACTACAAGGCTGCACCTTGTCTTGTTTGCTGGACTTCACCTGAAAATGGATATAAGAGTGTTTCTGTTGTTGATACAATGTTCTTTGTTCACGGAACAAAATATTTCTCAATGTCAAAGGCAAAAAGTCACCTTCGTTCAATGGCTGCTCCATATACAGGAATGGATGGAATCAATGAAAAGGGCTTTTCAATTGCGGTTCTTCAGGTAAGAGCAACACCTACAAAGCAGAATACAGGAAAAAAACCTGTTATTACAACTGTTGCAATTCGTGCAGCTCTCGATAAATGTGCTACTGTTGAAGAAGGAATCAAGCTTTTTGCATCTTACGATATGCAGGATTTATTAGGTGTGAACTATCATTATCAGCTTGCTGATGCAAATGGTAATAGTGCAATTATTGAATATATTGATAATAAAATGGTTGTTATAAGCCAGGAAGAAGGCATGGAAAACCTTATGGTCACAAACTATTTTCTTACTCCCGGTGGCGACAATACCAAAGGAAAAGGTTACGACCGTTATGAGAAGATTGAATCAACTCTTAAGGCGAAAAATGGTGTTATAACAGAAGATGATGCTATGCAACTTCTTTCGGAGGTGGCCCTTAACTATCAACATAAGACACTCAAGCATATGGTTATTGCTCTTTGGAGTGTAGTTTATAACTGTAATGAAAAATCAATGCTTTTGTGTGCAGGAATGGATTACAGTAAAAAATATAAATTCTATCTTGACAAACCAGGTGAAACATTTAAACTTTAAAGAAAAAGCTCTGAGACAATTTAAGTTTCAGAGCTTCTTTTATGTTATGCATTTGTAATTATGTAACGATAAAAATCTACCGCAGGAGCAAGACAGGATAAATCTACATTTTCATTGATTCCGTGAATACCCTCTAGTTGCTCATCGCTAATACTGAATGGTGCAAATCGTAAACAGTTTTCGCTGACACGCCACATAAAACGGCTGTCACTGGCGGCGGTCATAATATATGGCGTAGTCTTTACCTCTGGAAATACATTTGTAACAGCCTTGTCGACAAGCTTATATGCATCACTGTTGTGGTCGGAAATAGGGGAGTCAACGCCCGGGTCAAGCACAACTGTTTCAATATCATATTTTTTTGCAAGCTTTGAAATGGCTTCAATACTGGATTTGCCACCCTGATGGTGTGAGTATCGCATATTAGCAATTACCCATGCTTCCTGAGGTAAAACATTAGTGCCTTCTGAACCTGATGCCATAGTGAAAGCTACGGTTGTGCGAAGCATTGCACCTGCAGCACCGGAAACCATTGGCATGACTTTTAAAAGCAAAGGCTTGAAAGTTTTTGAATTTTTAAGAACAAGTTTTAATGGTCCACTCATAGTACTAGAAAGACTTTTAAATGTAGCATGAATTACGGGAGCCATTTCTGTTTCAAATAGGTTTTTCTTTTCAACCGCATTCATAAATTTACCAAGGCGAACAAGTGGCGTATTTTTAGGCGGAATAGAAGCGTGACCACCTCTTGAATGAGCTATGAATTTGAGATCAGCACATCCTTTTTCACCTAAGCCAATTACAGCAAACTTACCTTTTGCACTTGCGATAGGTTCTTCAAGGATAAAGCCACCCTCGTCAAGTACCAAATAAAAATGGAGTCCTCGTTTTTCAAGTTCCTTCGAAATTGTTTCAGCACCTGAGCCATCACATTCTTCAGTACAAGCCGATAAGAAGTAAACATTTCTTTCAGGTACAAAACCATCCTTAGCCAATTCCTCGGCAGCCTGCATCATAGCCCACAGACCACCTTTAGTATCAAGTGTGCCACGTCCCCATAATTTACCTTCAGCAATTTCACCACTGAAAGGCTCGTGCTCCCATTTCCCGGTTGCCTCAACGACGTCGTGATGATTCATTAACATAATAGACTCTTTATCGGTTTTGCCTTTCCAACACATTAAAAAACTGCCATCAAAATCTTCAAAAGTGCAAACTTCAAAAAGTTTAGGAAAAATTTCACGAAGTGTGTTGTGAAATTCGTAAAACTTGGTTTTATCAGTCTGATTAAAAGTTGATATGGTTTCAATCTTAATCAATCGAGAAAGTCGGTTGGCATATTCCATTGTACGAGTATCCATCATAATAAGTCCTCTTTTTCACAGTCAGTAGATGATATGTAAATATTATAACGTCTTAAACATTATAGTCAAGTTGATAGAATTCTTAATATTCCTTTTTGGAAAACAATAGCCGTATCGTTGAAATGATACGGCTATTGTTTTAGTCTATAGGAAAGGTTATAACTCCCCAAGAACCTGTTTCGCCTTGGTTGTTATTATAATCGGATGCTGCTTCTGTAACTACAATCGTGCCATCACTTTTAATACCTGCTACACAGAAAGTACCAGCAGAAATAGCAACAATATTCTGCCATTCACTCACGTCACAACTGTTGTACTCATGCTCACCAACAGAAACTGCTGTTCCGTTTGATTTGAGACCTACAGTAGAATAAGCCCCGGCAGAAATAGCAACTATATCCGTCCATCCGGTTACGTCGCACTGATGATTATCATTGTTACCAACAACTACTACTGTACCATCGGATTTTATACCAACCGTATGTTTAAGACCGGCAGAAACAGCGATTATATTTTCCCAGTCTCTTACATTACATCTGCCATCTTCATTACTGCCGACAGCTACAACAGTACCATCAGCTTTAAGGCCTACAACATGTCTATCACCAGCAGAAATTGCAATTATGTCCTTCCACTCGTCAACTTTACATTGGCCGTATTCGTTCCAACCTGCAGCAACGACAGTACCGTCAGCTTTAAGTCCGACTGTAATATAATAACCTGCTGATATAGCAACTATATCCTTCCATTCATCAACGTTACATTGCTTATATTCGTTTTTACCGATTGCAACAACTGTTCCATCCTTTTTAAGACCAACAGTATGTGTTTCACCTGCAGATACAGAAACCATGTCTGTCCATCCTTCAACTTTCCACTGACCATAATCATAGTCATCTGTTGGTTTAGTAGATAAAACAGTGCCGTCAGCTTTAAGTGATACTGTCGTCCAAGCAAGTGTTGAAACCTTTTCTCTGATTGAAAGTTCATTCCATAATTCAAAACTCTTTTCTCTTGAATCCTCATAATCGGCAATACTACCCCAAAGCATTGCTGCTCTGAATTTTTCACCTTTTGCAAGTGCGTCAGTAGCTTGTTTGTAAACTGCTTTTTTAGCATCAGCTTCTCCCTGTGCTTTTTCTGCTTCCTGCTTTTCAATAAAATCTTTCAATTGTTCTGAATACGAATTGTTGTTTCCGACTATAGCTTTTCCAATGCTCGCGGTGCTTATGGAAACTGTGTTTATCGTAAAAGTTCTTATGTTGGCATATTCATACCATGAAACTTCAAGGACCTTTGTTCTATCACCATAATTCACCTTGAACTCATATGTATTATCATCTGTTGGTTCTCCTTTTTCCATGCTTTTCAGAATCAACCAATCCATATAGGATTACACAAAAAAATTATATCAATTAAAAAATGTCAAGTCAACCATTTTGGTTTCAATTCTGCATCCTATGGAGTGAGCGTTCTGAAGTATTAAAAGGCAAATTTTTCTTGACGTAATTAATGGGTGATGATATGATATTGATGTATAGTGATTTATTGTGATGAAAAAGATATTTCGTTACAAAATCAAAAAGGAAAAGGAGAATTATTTATGAAAAGAATTATTGCAATCCTTCTCTCAATTGCTATTATAATAGGCGTTTTTGGTCCTGTTACTGCGATTGCTGCAAAAGAAGAAGCCGCAAGTGCTGTTTTACGTCTTATAGTTCCTCAGAACTGGGAAATGTGTATTGGCGATTCAAGAACAGTTGACTGTGCAATGGGTGGGACTGAAAAGAGAATGCTTACATGGAAAGCAGAACCTGCTGACGTTGCTAAAGTTGACATGTGGGGTCGTGTTACAGCACTTAAAGAGGGTGAAGCTGTAATCACAGCTACAAGTGAAGAAGGTCTTACAGACAGTGTTAAACTCAATGTTGTTAAAGAACCAACAAAAATCACAAAAAAAGCTGAAAAGGTTGACTATACTCTCGGGGCAGTCAAAGAAGGTGACAATCTCCAGAAGGTTGTTACAAGATATGAACTTGACGACAAAACTGTTCCTGCTGATGTGAAAGACAAAACTAAGTATGAAAAAGCACAGACAGCAACAACTAAAGATGGCGCTGTATGGACAATCAAAGATTACGGTGTTCTCAGAACTTATGACAAGGCAACAAACGAAAGAGATAAAGAACAGCGCTTTATGGGCGACAGATATTTCTATTCTGCTGACACAGGCGAAGGTAAGGTTCTTGCTATTTTTGCTGACGGTGAAAACGGTATCTGGACTGTAATGGAAGAAGGTTATTCTCATATCGAAATGCTTTCAATCGACGGTACTGAAAAGGCTGAAATGCTTAACGAACAGACTTGGAAGTATGTTGCAAGACGTGGTATGGTTTCAGATGCTTACCTTATTGATGGCGAATGGGAACCGGAAGAAAGCGACAATGATGGTCTTTGGACATCAATGTATGCAGGCGGCGAACTTATGCGTTATGCAACACTTAAGAATGACCCTAATGCAACAGCTGAACAGATTGAAGATGCAAGAAAAACAGCAACTCTTTCAACAGAAGCAGTTCTTTTCCTTACATATATTTCAATGCGTCAGGGAACAGTTGAGTCATATAACCGCGCTCAGAGAAGCGGTACTGTAGTAGACCTTGAAACAGGTAAATACTACACAAGTGAGGCTACTCTCAAGGGTGGTGACTATTCACAGGATATTCCATTTGAGAGCCCTGCTAAAATGTTTGACGTAATGAACACAGAATATATGGATTCAGGTAAGCGTACTTACGTTCAGCTTCCTGAAGAAAATCTTAAGATTTTCAACAAAGAAGGTTGGGCTAATCCAATGGATAAACCTGATGAAGAATATGATATGCGTACAAGAAATCTTGAAGGTTTCTGGGCAAGAACATATTCCTTCAAGGATGAAAACGACGACTTTGATTCATTTGCTTATTGGTCACATAATGGTGACGGAACTGCCACAGGCGTTTCAACAAAGACATATGATGACGGAAGCGACTTCCTTCTTCACGGAGAAAATTATCGTGGTCTCAAGGTTGATGCAACAGGTGAAATTCCTGAAAGACTTTGGAACGACCTTATTCCGGAAGGTAAAGAAATAGACGATATCTACTACAAAGGTGACACAAGCTCTGACGAGATTATTGGTCACGTATTCCTATACAAGCTTGCGTATGATATCCTTGGTCCTGAAGACCCTGAACTTGCAGCTCTTATTGTAAATACAATGGATAAGTTTGCAAAGCACCTTGTTGACAACTCATATAATATGGTCGACGGTTCAGGTCAGCCTACAACATGGGCAAAGTTCTCAAGAACATATTTCCATAATGGTCAGGTTCTTGGTGGCGCACCACTTAACGCTATGGTTCTTCTTACAGTATTCAAGGTTGCAGCACATGTTACCGGATACCAGAAGTGGGAAGATGAATACAGAATGGCAGCATTTGACGAACAGTATCAGTATGCTGAAATTATGACTCAGGAACTTGAAAGATATCATCTTTCAATTCTTGAATATGTAAACGATATATCCACTGTTTTAGGTCGTATTCTCCGCCATTTAGTTGGCACAAAGTTGTTCGACAGAGCTTATAAATTGATTCTCAATCATTCTGACGAAGAAATGGCTATGCTCGGATTCTATACTCTTTTCCAACTTGAAGAAGACGAAGAACTTCTTAAGTATTACAGAGAAGCACTTGATGATTGGTGGTTCTCAATGAGTTATAGCGAAAATCCTCTCTGGTATTATGTTTATCAGCTTGCATATCCTGGTGAAGAAAAGACAGATGCATATGGCAACAGCCTCATTAAAACTGCATCCTGGTCACTTTCACGTCATCCGATGGATTTGAGAAGATTCCTTGCAACAAATGCGAATCGTGATGACGTTTATGAACTTGACCTTGATGATGTGGGTATCGGCGGAACAAATGAAATTTCATTTGACCCTGACGCATACACACCGGCATTCTGGCATTCAGACAGCAAGGTACTTAAGATAGTTGGTATGATTACTGGCCTTACTAAGATTGAACAGAAAGTTGCAGCACCTGATGAAAGAGCATTCCATAAGTACAATGGTTCATCATTTGACCTTGATGATGCTCACAATCCGGGTGAAATGGAAGGCTCAACAACATATTCACTTCCATATTGGATGGGCAGATACCACGGTATGCTTGAAGGTTAAGTAGAATAAAAGGCGAAAAATAAAGAGTCTCCTTGGAGTAATCCAAGGAGATTTATCTTTTTCTTGCAAATCTTAATAGATTTTATTATACTTTAATTATCAGAGGTGGTGTTTTATGCAGAAAAAACCGAATATTTTATTTATTGTAACTGATGACCAAAGATTTGACACAATTCATGCATTAGGAAATGATGAAATCATTACTCCGAATCTTGACAGACTTGTAAAGCGTGGTATATCCTTTGTCCGTGCTCATATAGCAGGTGGCACATGTGGTGCAGTTTGTATGCCGAGTCGTGCTATGGTTATGTCTGGTCGTAATCCGTTTCATCTTGAAGAACTGGGTGGGAATATTCCTCCTGAGCATAAAACACTTGCAGAAACCTTCAAAAACAATGGATACGAAACTATTGGTCTTGGAAAATGGCATAATGGTTGTCCTGCATATGCACGAAGCTTTACTCAAGGCGCGAAGATTTTCTTTGGTGGAATGTGGGACCATTGGAATGTGCCCACTTGCAGATATGACCCCACCGGGAAATATGATAATGTAATCAATTTCGTAGTGGATTTTTATAATGATAATCATCCTCAACAACAGCATTGTGACGAATTTGACCCGGGTAAACATTCAAGCACTCTGCTTACCGATTCTGCCATTGAATTGCTAAAAGAAAATGCAAATAAAGAAAAACCATTCTTTATGTATCTGGCATATTTAGCACCTCATGACCCTCGTACAATGCCTGATGAATTCCGTAAGATGTATGATGCAGAAAAAATCAATTTACCACCGAATTTTCAAGAGATTATCGATACAAATTACCCTCTTATGGTACATCGTGACGAGCATCTGGCAGCATATCCACGAGAAAAAGATGAAATAAAGCGCCATATTGCCGAGTATTTTGCAATGATAACTCACCTGGATTTCGAAATCGGCAGATTACTTGATGCATTACACGATTCAGGAGAAGAAGACAATACAATTATTGTGTTTACAGGAGATAATGGTCTTGCTGTGGGTCAGCATGGCTGGTTAGGCAAAGAAGATATTTATGAGCATGGTGTCCGTATTCCTCTTATTATGGCAGGGCCGAATATTGCACAAAATGCAAGAAATGATGCTTATGTGTATCTCTATGATATCTTTCCGACACTTTGCGAAAAGGTGGGTATAGCTATTCCGGATTCAGTTGACGGAAAAAGCTTTGCGCAACTTCTTGACGGTGAGCATGGAGATAAATTCCGTGATGAATTATATTTAATTTTTGATAAGTTTGTCCGTGGTGTAAAGGATGAAAATTATAAACTTATTGAATATCGTAATGGAGATGCTGAAGAGGATAAATGGACATTCCTTTATGATATTAAAAACGACCCTTGGGAAACCAGGAATCTTGCAAACAGTGATGAATATACAGACAAGGTTTGGGAAATGCGAGATAAGATTATAAAGCATCGTGATGAATGGGAAGAGCAAAGTCACCCTTGGGGAATAGATTTCTGGCCAAGATTTTAATTTTTATTTACAAAAAGGATATTAGAAAAATGATTAAAGAAAAGATAAGCAAAAGGAATTGGTTTTTAATTACCCTTTTCTGTTTCATGGGTGGTATTGCCTGGAATACAGAAAATATGTATTTCAACACATTTATCACAAATGAAATATATGCTGACGTATCACAGTCTGCTATTCTCGGCTCAATGGAAGCCACGACAGCCGTTGCACGAATGGTAGCACTTTCGGCAATTGCTGCAGTTGTGACTACATTCATTATGGGAGCCCTCAGTGACAGACTTAAAAATCGTAGGTTGTTTATCTCAGTAGGTTATATTCTCTGGGGTATTGTTACGGGAATGTTCGGTTTTATAACAAAAGATAATGTTGCAAATCTTTTAAATCTTACTGACGAGGCAAAAATTCTCGGCACAACAGTCTGGTTTGTAATACTCATGGATATTGTTATGACCTTTATGGGCTCAACAAGTAACGATGCCGCTTTTCAGGCTTGGGTAACTGATGTTACCGTGCCAAAACAAAGACCTGTTGTTGAAACGGTTTTATCTGTTGTAGGTACTGTATCCTCATTTGCTGTGACAGGTGTCGGCAGCTTTGCTCAGGCAGGTACAATCACATATAAGGCGTTCTTTATAGGTCTTGGTATTGTAGTTACATTATGTGGTGTAGCAGGTTTATTTCTTCTTGAAGACCCTCCTTGCACAGCACAGATTAAAAGTTCAGACAATTATTGGGCAGACCTTTTCTATGGCTTCAGACCTTCTGTTATAAAAGAAAATTCAAGACTTTATCTTTCATTGGCATCTTTCTGCTTTGCTATTGTTGCTTTCCAGGTTTTCTATCCATATCTTCTTACATATGTTCAGTATGTAATTATTCCTGACAATGGTGGCGTAAGCAACATTCTGAAACCGTCTGTTATTATAACTGCAGTTATTGTAGCTATTATCACTCTTACCTGTATAGTAACACTTCTGAAACTTTCCACAAAGAAAAGAGGCTTCTGTCTTGTAATGGGTGTTGTTGTTCTTACTGCCGGTTTCTTCCTGCTTTCAACAAGCACAAGCATTTATGTTATTCTCATAAGCATTGTGCCCGTTGTGCTTGGCAATGCTCTTGTCAATATCCTTTTCAGTGCTGCAGTCAAGGACTTCATCCCTGAAGGAAAAGCCGGTATGTTCCAGGGTATCAGAATGATATTTGCCGTTATGCTTCCGATGGTTATAGGCCCTGTTATTGGTGACCAGGCATGTCAGAGTGCCGCACATACAATTTTAAACGAAGTGGGTGCCGAAGTAATTGTGCCTGCGAAGGACATGTTCCTTTGGGCGGGTATTGTGTGCGTGCTGGCGCTGATTCCTCTGTATTTCCTTATCAGAAAAGGTGTTGATACAGTAGAAAATCCACAAGAGGTAATCGAGAGTACTATATAAGGTGATAAAATGAATAAATGGAATTTTTATACATCAAAAGAAATAAAACCTGAAGGTTGGCTTAAGCGTCAACTGGAAATTCAGTCAGAAGGCTTAAGCGGTAATCTTCATAAAATCTGGCCTGACATTCGTGACAGCGCATGGATTGGTGGCAAATGTGAGGGTTGGGAAAGAGTACCATACTGGCTTGACGGGTTTATTCCACTTGCTTATCTTTTGGAAAATGACGAGTTAATTGCCACAGTAAAGAAATATATTGAAGCAATCCTTTCAGCACAGGAAGATGATGGTTGGATTTGTCCCCTTAAAGACGGAAAACGAGAAAAATATGATACATGGGCATTACAACTTATCTGTAAAGTTCTTAAAGTATATTATGATTGCTCAGGTGACGAGAGAATACCGGATGTCATTTACAAAGTGCTTAAAAACTACTATGACCTTCTTAAAAGTGGCACAATCAAACTGTTTGGTTGGGGTAAATACAGATGGTTTGAATTATTTATTTCAATTAACTTCTTATACGAAAAATATCAGGAAGAATGGATAAAAGACCTTGCAAAAATCATAAAAGAACAAGGTTTTGACTATAACGCAACAACTGAAAACTGGAAAGAACCAAGTCATGTGTGGAAAATGAATACCCATATAGTTAATATATGTATGATGCTTAAAAGTGAAGCAGTTTCTCATGAATTGTTGGGTGAACAAAATACTGACAACGCTGAAAAACTTCGTGAAATACTTGATAAGTACAACGGTACTGCATTTGAAGGCTTTACAGGTGACGAAGTGCTTTCAGGTATTGACCCTACAAAAGGTACAGAGTGCTGTGCTATTGTTGAGCAGATGTATTCTTATGAAGAGATTTTTGCTCATACGGGTGACAACAAGTGGGCAGAAAGACTTGAAGTGCTTGGGTTCAATGCACTTCCTGCCACAATCAGTGAAGATATGTGGACACATCAGTATGTTCAGCAGGTAAATCAGATTGCTTGTCAGAAAACAATGATTATGGCACCGTGGAGTACAAATGGACCTTATGCCCACACTTTCGGACTTGAACCCAACTTCGGTTGCTGTACTGCAAACTTCAATCAGGGTTGGCCAAAATTTGCACTTTCAACATTTATGCACAAGGACAACACAATAATCAGTTCCCTTATGTTGCCATCTGTTTTAAATGATAATGGTGTTAAAATCAAACTCACTACAAACTATCCGTTTGAAAACAAAATGTACTATTTAATTGATAGTGAAAAAGACTTTAATTTTGTAATCCGTATTCCGTCATTTGCAAAAAAACTTAAAGTAAATGGCGAAAATACAGAAGTCCACGACCTTGAAATTGCAATTAGTGCCGGTAAAACTGAAATTGAAGTTGAATTTGAAACAAAACCATATCTTAAATCAAGACCGAATGACCTTTATGCTTTGCAGATGGGCTCTTTGCTTTTCTCTGTTCCAGTTGCCTATAAAAAGGAAATGAGAGAATACACAAAAAATGGTGTTGAGAGAAAATTCCCATATTGCGACTATCAGTTTGTTCCACAGACACCTTGGAATTATGGTTACGCAGACCAGGATTTCCGTGTTGAATTCAATGGAATAAGCGATATTCCGTTTTCACAGAAAAATCCACCTGTAACAATAAAGGCAGATATGCAACAAATCAACTGGGGACTTAAATTCCCATACAGAAGCATTGCACGAAAAACTCCGAAATCAAGAAAACCTGTTACAGAAGTACAGGAAATCAGCCTTTGCCCATACGGTTGTGCAAGACTGAGAATGACTGAAATGCCGGTTCTCAAGAAATAAATACTGTAGGTCAGAAAGGTGGTATTCTGATGCAAAAACAAAAGGGGATAAAAAATGCATTTGAAATTTTTCTGTGTGTTTTACTAGCGTTTGTTTTAGTTGTGGGCTCGTATCTTGGTTATGTTGTTTTAAGCTATTCTCGAATTGAAGATAATCAAGTGATTACACCAACTGAAAATGGTGTTGAGGACTTAGTAAAACTTCAGACAAAATATACAGTTGTGACACAGAATATTGGTTTTGGAGCATACACTCAGGATTTCACTTTCTTTATGGATGGTGGAAAACAGAGTTGGGCAGAAAGTGAAGAGAGTGTAATAGAATGTGTTGAAAAAGCAACTAATGTTATCAATAACTTTAATCCTGATTTCATTCTTATTCAGGAAGTGGATTTTGATTCTACCCGAAGCTACCATATAAATCAGCGTGAAATTATAGAAAAACGATTTAATGGTTTTTCAGGTGCCTTTGCCGTCAATTATGATTCAGCGTTTTTGATGTATCCATTCACACAACCACATGGTGCATCAAAGGCAGGAATTCTTACATTAACTAAATTCAATATTTCTTCTGCTTTAAGAAGAAGTCTGCCGATTTCTGAAAGTATCAGTAAATTTCTGGACCTTGACAGATGTTATTCGAAGTCAAGAATACCTGTTGAAAATGGAAAAGAGCTTGTTATTTATAATGTTCATTTGTCTGCCTATGGTGGAAGTGATGAAATCAGGACTGCGCAGATGACAATGCTTTTTGAGGATATGAAATCAGAGTATGAAAAGGGAAACTACTGCGTCTGTGGTGGTGATTTCAACCACGATTTCACAGGAGATTCAACACAGAAACTCAATGGTGGTCAGACTGTGGATTTCGGTTGGGCACAACCATTCCCACAAGAACTTTTACCAGATTGTATAGAAAGATGTATGGATTACATTACAGAGTCACTTGTGCCAACTTGCCGAAACTGTGATATTCCATACAAAAAAGGTAATCCCACTTTCATTGTTGATGGTTTCCTTGTGACAGAAAATGTTGAAACAGTGACAGTAAAAAATATTGAAACGGAATTTGAATACTCCGACCATAATCCTGTGATTCTTGAATTCATTTTAAAGTAAAGTAAGCCCTTTTGACATTTGTCAGGAGGGCTATTTGTATAAATAATGACCACTTTTTCTGTTTTTGTTAAATAAATATCAATGTGATGCTATTCCTATTGACAAAATATGTATTTAAAATGTATAATTAAACGATAATATTTTTTGAAATATGGGGGTATTCCTATGCAGAAAAAGACCGTAGCTCTTACTGGTTCATCAGGCACAATGGGATGGGCTGGGTTTAAAGAGTTATACGCAAAAAAAGATAAGTTCAACATTGTTGTTCTCAACCGTGACAGTAAGAAAAACCGTGAAAAGTTTGCAGCTTATGAAAATGACCCTGCAGTTAAACTTGTTTGGGGTGACCTTACAAATTATAATGATGTTCTTGAAATGGTAACAGGTGCTGACTATGTCCTTCACGTTGGTGGTATGGTTTCTCCTGCTGCTGACTATTATCCTGTAAAGACACAGAAGACAAATGTTACAGCTGCACAGAACATTGTAAAAGCTGTTAAAGCACAGCCAAATCCTGATGCTGTTAAAGTTGTTTACATAGGTACTGTTGCTGAAACAGGTGACAGAAATGCTCCTATCCATTGGGGTAGAACAGGTGACCCACTTAAAGTAAGTGTTTATGACCACTATGCTATCAGTAAAATCAAAGCTGAGGCTGTATTTGCTGAATCAGGTCTTAAATACTGGGTATCACTTCGTCAGTCAGGTATCCTTTACCCTGCAATTCTTAAAAACCTTGAACCAATTATGTACCACGTTCCAATCAATGGTATGCTTGAATGGGCAACTGTTGAGGATTCAGGACGTCTTCTTGCAAATGTTTGTGGTGACGATATTCCTGAAGAATTCTGGAGAAACTTCTATAACATCGGTTCAGGTGAAGAATACAGAATTACAAACTTTGAGTTTGAAGACCTTCTTCTCGGTACATTAGGACTTGGTTCTCCTAAGAAACTCTTTGACCCACATTGGTTTACAACACGTAACTTCCACGGTCAGTGGTATTATGATGGTGACAAGCTTGAAAAATATTGCCACTTCCGTGCAAACATTCCTGTTAAACAGTATTTCAAGAGCATGATGAATCATGTTGAAGGTTACTATAAACTTGCTTTCCTTGCAAAACCATTTGCTCCAATCCTCAAGAAGCTCTGGATGAAAAAAATTGCCGAAACTCCTGAGTATGGTACTCTCTGGTGGGCAGCAAATAAAGTTGATGTAAGAATGAAAGCTTATTATGGCAGCATGGAAGAATATGAAAAACTTCCAAGAAGCTGGGATGATTTTGAAGTTATTATTCCATCAAAGAAAACAACTGCAAGTGATGTTGTTGTTCTTGACCATGGTTATGATGAAACAAAACCATTTGATACTCTTACTCTTGAAGATTTACAGAAGGCTGCTGAGTTCCGTGGTGGTAAATGTCTTGCTACTGAAATCGTTGATATGTACACACCTGTTAAATGGGTGAGTGCAAGAGGTAATGAGTTCGAAATGTCACCAAACCTTGTACTTAAAGGTGGTCACTGGTGTCCGGCTGAACTTCCATGGCCTTGGAACTATGACGAAGAAGCAAGAATCAACCCATTTTTTGCTCAGGTTTGGGACCGTCAGGGTGAAAACAATGTATATGGTCCTGAAATCTTTGACAACTTTAAGGAGAAGGTTACAGAATGAAAATATTTATGATTGGCGGCACAGGTCTTTTAGGCTGCGAGGCTGCAAGAATTTTTATTGAAAGAGGACATGAAGTAACAAGTGTTGCTCTTCCTCCACTCCCGGAAGGAGCTCCTATCCCAAAGGAAATGAAATTGGAATTCTGCAATATCTATGAAAAATCAGACGACGAAATCCGTGAAATGTTAAAAGGTCACGACTGTTTCGTGTTTGCAGCAGGTATTGACGAGCGTGTTGAGTTCCCTGCACCTGTATATGATGCATACTACAAATACAATATTCAGCCACTTGAAAGAATTCTTCCTCTTTGTAAAGAAGTTGGTATGAAGAGTGCTGTTGTTCTTGGTTCATACTTTGCATACCTTGCAAAGGAAAGACCTGATATGAAGCTTACAGAAAAGCATCCTTATATCAGAAGCCGTATTGACCAGGAAAATGTTGCTTTCTCATATGCTGATGAAAACTTTGATGTGGCAGTTCTTGAACTTCCATATATTTTCGGTACACAGCCGGGAAGAAAACCTGTTTGGGTTATCCTTATCGAACAGATTAAGAGAATGGATAAACTTCCATTCACAATGTATCCGGGTGGCGGTACGGCAATGCTTACAGTTCGTCAGGTTGGCGAAGTTATCGTTGGTGCTGCCGAAAAATCAAAGGGTGCAAAGGCTTGGCCTATCAGCATGTACAACCTTACTTGGAAAGAATTCCTTAAGATTGTTTATGCTGCAAGAGGTATGGGTGAAAACCGTAAAATTATCAGCGTTGCTCCTTGGATGATGCGTATGGGTCTTGGTGGAGTTAAGAAAGAATACGCTGAAAAGGGTATTGAAAGTGGTATCGATGTTGACGGACTTGCAGATATTATGGATGTAAATCTCTTCATCCCTGATAGTTATTCAAGAGAACTCGGTGCAACTGACGATGATATTAAGGCAGCAATCTTTGATTCAATCAAGGTATCTCAGGCTGCTTATGACGGTACAGTTAAACTTCTTGAAATGAAAGGAGAATAACCTGAAATGAGCGATAAAATTAGTCTTGTAACAGGTGCTACTGGTCATATCGGTTACGCTCTTTTAAAAGAGCTTGTTGACAGTGGTGAAAAAGTTCGAATTCTCATCAGAAAAGATACAAAACAGTTTGACGGAATTGAATGCGAAAAGGTTTACGGTGACGTAACTGATATTGAAGCACTTCGCAAAGCTTTCGAAGGTGTTGATGTTGTATATCATCTTGCAGGTATTATTGACATCAATGCTGACCAGGAAGATATGATTTGGAATGTCAATGTTGGCGGTACAAAAAATGTTGTTCAGGCTTGTGAAGAAAAAGGCGTAAGAAGACTTGTATACGCTTCTTCTGTTGACGCATTCAAGCCACTTCCTGATAATCAGGTTATGCGTGAGGTTGACTCATTTCCGATTGACGAGCTTGAAGGTACTTATGCCAAGACAAAGGCAACTGCTACACAGTTTGTTCTTGATGAAGTAAAGGCCGGAAAAATTGATGCTGTTGTTACACATCCGGGTGCTTGTATCGGTCCTTATGACTTCAAGGTATCCAATGTTGGTGAAATGGTAAGAATGTTTGTAAATGGCATATTCCCTGTAACACTTTCATTCGGTGCATACAACTTTGTTGACATCCGTGATGTTGCGCATGGTATGTATATGGCTGCAAAACAGGGTGGTAAGGGTGAATGTTACATCCTTTGTGGTGAACAGATTTCTGTTGATGGCTTCATTAAGGCAACTGCAAAGGCTTGTGGTAAAAAAGCACCAAAAATCCCACTTTCTTATGGTGTTGCAAAGCTTGTTGCACCTGCAGCAGAAGTTTTCTATAAGCTTGCAAAGAAAACTCCGCTTTTCACAAGATATTCTATCAGAAAGCTTGTTTCAAACTGTAACTTCTCAATAGAGAAGGCAAGAAAAGAACTTGACTATAATCCTATGAGTGTTGAACAGTCTGTTACAGATATGGTTAAGTGGATTCGTGAAAACGAGAAATAAGCATATAAAAAATGACAAAGCCCTTTGGTAATCCAAAGGGCTTATATTTATGTAGTTATGATGAAATTAAAATTCATTCCATTCGTCACAATTACCATCACAATAGTTGCCGATTTCTAAATTGCCACTATTTCCTGAAATGATTCCACCACAAGTACGACATGTAACAGGTTCATTTTTATTTGTTGTAGTCGGTTTTGTTGTGCTGGGTTTTGTTGTTGATGTCGTTGTACCGGGCTTTGTTGTTGATGGCTTACCTGAGTCAGGTTTTGTTGTGGATTGACTTTGAGAAGGCTTTGTAGTATTATCAGGCTTATTTTCATTTGAAGATGTTTTTTCGTCCTCACTGTAATTATTTTCGCTTGATTCTTCTGTAGAACCTTCTTCAAGGAATGTCTGATTCTCTTCAATTACAGACTCTGTTGTAGTTTCAGGATTTTCCTCTTTGTTGCAAGCGGTCATTGCAACGAGTATCGCCATAGCAGCAAGAAAAATAGAAATATATTTTTTAAGCATAAATAATCACTCCTAAACTATTTTATCAAATTATAACATACAACAAGAATTTTTACAAGAAAAAACCGAAGTTTACAGATTTTACTTTTTATTATTTGACATTACAGTGTATTTTTAATAAAATATTTATATGGTGGTGTTATAATGAAAAAAGTTGTAGCAATAACTGGTGCAAGTTCAGGAATAGGCCGTTATACAGCAATTGAACTTTGTAAGAGGGGATGTACCGTATACGATTTGAGTCGTAGAAATATTCCCTTTGAAAATATAAACCATATCAGTACAGATGTGACAAACGAAAAAAATGTTATTACATCTGTGAATCAGATTATAGAAAAAGAAGGAAAAATTGACATAGTAATAAATTGTGCCGGGTTTGGAATTTCAGGAGCAATTGAGTTTACAGAGTTGGAAAGTGCAAAAACACAGTTCGATGTAAATTTCTTTGGAATGGTAAATGTGAATAAAGCCGTTATTCCGCATATGCGAAAAGCAGGTGGGGGACGTATAGTGAATATCAGTTCTGTTGCTGCAGTTACACATATCCCATTTCAGGCATACTATTCAGCATCTAAAGCTGCAATTGAGTCATATACCTGTGCTCTTGATAATGAGTTAAATCCGTTTAAAATATCTGTGACTGCAATTCAACCGGGAGATATATGTACCGAGTTTACAAATGCAAGAAAGAAATCTTTCAAGGGCGACAATATCTATGGTGGCAGGATTGCCAGAAGTGTCGAAGGTATGGAAAAAGACGAACAAAAAGGTATGAGTCCTGAATCCGCGGCTCGGTATATTGCAAAAATTGCTCTCAAGAAAAAAACAAAGCCTGTTTATGCAATAGGCTTCAGTTATAAATTTATTTGTGTATTGTGTAAGGTTTTTCCCTGTAGAATACGAAATGTAATAATTGGAGTGTTATATGCAAAGTAAAGGAGAAAAAATGATGAAAAGAGTAGTTAAAATGACATCTTTGTGTCTGATTATTTCAGTGATGATAACTCTATTTACCGCTTGTTCACCATCTATGAAAGACGTTATCGGAACATACAGTGGAACTTATACTCATAATGAAAATGATTACACTATTGTGATTACTTTGACTGAAGATGGGAAATACGTGAAAACTAAAGCAAAAAACGATGGAAACCCAACCACTGAAACAGGGAACTTTGAAATTGATGGTAAAAGTGTTCTTTTATATGATTCAGACAGTATCACACCCCAGGGTTCTTATACCAGATATCAATACAAAAATAACATACTCGAAAATAATAACCATGAATTTGTAAAGGCAAAATAGAAACGAGGAAAGTATTATGGCTTCAAAAATTTTATAT
This sequence comes from Candidatus Fimenecus sp., assembly GCA_045579305.1. GTDB lineage: Bacteria > Bacillota > Clostridia > Oscillospirales > Acutalibacteraceae > Fimenecus. The sequence continues at coordinate 21,893 of JAZNLY010000018.1, forward strand.
GACCAAATCTTTGACAACAACGAATTTTGTTCAGAGCGTAACCGTATTCCCGCCTTATACACTCTCAATGATGGAAGTGTTATGGCTGCTGCGGATATCCGCTATGACCATGGGGCAGATTCACCTAATAATATCGATATTGCTATAGCTGTTTCAGAAAAAGGATATACTGATTGGGAATACATAATGGTCAACCATTTTGATGACTATGCTGATAGGGTGACGTCAAAGGATAGTGCATCCTTTATTGACTCCGCGATTGCACAATCAAAGACGGGAAGAATATTTATGCTTGTTGATGCACAACCATCGGAGTGTGGATATTTGCAGTGTAAAACCGGTACTGGCTATACGGAAATCAATGGTAAAAAGCATCTTCTTCTCACAAAAGGAAAAAACAGTGATAAATTAAGTTCTTTTGATTACTACGTGGGAGACTATGTTGATGATTTTGCACCTGTTTTTACAAGAACAGACTCGAAAAAAACGGAATACTCACTTGACCGAGAATTTCGTATATATAAAAATAGTGAACCACTTTATACACAACAGAAAGGTTCAGAAGGTGTAAAGGTTCAGCAAAATATTTTTTATAGTGCCTCAGAATTAAAGTGTTACAAAACAACATATCTCTGGTTACGATATAGTGATGATAATGGTAAAACATGGAGTCATCCGATGATTATTTCTGACCAGATTAAAAACGAAAAAGAATCTTTTTTAGGCGTTGGACCTGGCAGAGGCATAGTAATCAACCATAATGGCAAAGAACGTATACTTTTCTGTATCTATGATAACAACGGACTTTTCAAAGACCCTATTTTTGAAAATGCAAGTGTTATTTACACCGATGATAATGGTGAAACATGGCACAGAAGCAATAAAATAAAAATTAGTTCAGGTATTAAGAAGACAAGTGAAGCTCAACTTGTGAATATTGAGGGCGATAATTATAAGGCTTTACGTATTTATGCGAGAAATCTGAGTAATTATATAGCCTATGCGGACAGCATAGATGGCGGTGTGACCTGGACAACATTCCACGCTGACAGAGCTCTTGAAGGCACAAAGAATTGTATGGTTTCTCTTATGGATACTAAGAGAAAAATCAACGGAAAACAGATGGTCCTTTGCTCTGCAGGTGGCAGTCTTTTAGCCAGAGCCGATGGTGTACTTCGTGTTGGCCTTACTGAAAAGAATGGTGCTGTCACATGGATTAATACATACCATCTTACACAAGGTTTTTATGGATATTCCTGTCTTACAGAATTATCCGATGGTAATTTTGCTGTTTTATATGAAGATGAAGCAGCACACCTTAAATATACAATTTTCTCTGTAGCAGAAGATGGTAAAATCAGTGAGATAAATGGTGAAAATCTGGACTTCAAGCCGGATTTATCTAAAAAGATACAGCGTAAGATTTCACGCAAGAAAAAAATTGCGAAACTAAAATTTTCACTTGGTTTAATGTAAAAAAGGAAGGCGATAAATATGTCAAATATATTATCACAATTAATTTTTAAAGTTATTTCATCACTTCTGAGTGTTGTATTCTTATTCACAGGTTTTCAGAGCGGTATGAAAGGTGAAGAAACAAAAACACCTGAGGATTTTGAGCCTGTGCTTCGTTTTGTAGCTTGTTCAGATATACATCTCGATGGAGAAGAAAATCAGGAATCTGCAATAAAGTTTGCCAATATGTTCAAAGATATGTATAAGTATGCAGAAAAATCTGTTTATAAGAATTTAGATGCAGTTATAGTTGCAGGTGATTTCACAGGTGGTGGTGCTGAAAAAGAGTATCAGATGTACAACAAAATTGTTGAAGAAAACATAAAAGATGAAACACAGTTGCTTACTATTCTAGGAAATCATGAGTTTATAGATTATCGTGATGTTGATGCAAGTGTAGGATATGATGTATTCAAGAAATATGTTAACGAAGATGTGGATACAGATGTGGTAATCAATGGTTATCATTTCATCGGTGTTTCTTATGACGACGATGGAAAGAGCTTTACCGGTAAAATGAAATGGCTTGACGAAAGACTTCGTAGTGCCACCAAGGAAGACCCTGATAAACCAGTTTTTGTGTATCAGCATCCACATCCGCTTTTTACAGTTTATGGTAGTGTGAATTGGGGAGATGTCCCTTTGAGGGCTGTATTGAGTAAGTATCCGCAGGTGGTTGATTTCTCAGGCCATTCACATTATGCAGCAAGTGACCCGAGAAGTGTTTGGCAAGGTGAATTTACTGCAATTGGTTGTGGTTCATTAGCAGCATTTATGGGGAATCTCAATTATATTGAGGGTGACCAGGATGCTCCTGGTAAATCAGGTGGTGCATGGCTTGTTGAAGTGGACAAAAACGGCAATGTGAGTATGAAACTCTATGACGTAGAAAACAGAGTGTTCTTCGATAATATCGATTATTATTTTACAGATTTGAGTGACCCGACAAAACGAACATATAACTGGCACAAACAGGAGTCTCTTGATACTGCACCTGAATTCCCTGAAAACTCTGTTATAACAAGCAAAATTAATGCAGATGGAGAAACCGTAATAACGTTCCCTGAAGCAAAAGGTTATTATTATGCAGAGAATTATAAGATAACTGTTAAAAATGAAGAAAACGAAAAGGTTTATGAAAAGACAGTAATCTCTGAATATGTCAGAGCTACAGATGATGATGTGACTGTGAATTTAGGTCAACTTGAAACAGGAAACTATACGGTAAGAGTAATTGCATATAGCCCTTATGCTAAAAAAGGTGGAACGTTAAAAAACGATATTACAGTTTAATAAATAGTAACCGGGAAGCACAGTGAAAGTACTTCCCGGTTATTTGATTCTATAGTGGGTTCTCATTCCTTTTTTTATAGTTTTAAAATAAAAACACCTACCACAAAAGTAGTAGGTGTTTCTGGCAGGGGCAGTAGGATTCGAACCCACGGCACGTGGTTTTGGAGACCACTGCTCTACCAACTGAGCTATACCCCTATATTCTCTGCAACCGAAATTGGTGGGCCAACAGGGACTCGAACCCCGGACCGTCCGGTTATGAGCCGGATGCTCTAACCAACTGAGCTATTGGCCCTTAACACGGTTGCTCGAATATTATATATGTTTTTCTTATTATTGTCAATAGTAATTTTAATAAATTTTATTCAGTAGTATTTATTTTATTAAAGAAAATTTTATCAGATATATCTTTGAATACAGGGGCACAGTCAGTGGCTCCTGATTGCCCGTCATCCTTAAAAATAACAACTGTATATGATGTGTTTTTTATTTTAAAATAGCCACAGAACCATGTGTGTGTTATTTCTTTTCCGTTTTCATACCAACCTGTTTGTGCAGTTGCAGTTTTTCCTGAATTTTCTGTATTTTTTGACAATGCATCTGTTCCGTTTCCTTTATACACAACGTTTCTAAGAATTTTATTAATTTCTTGTATCGTTTTTTCATTAAGAATTTTCTTTTTTTCTGGTAATTCTACCTTTTTAATTGCATTTCCTTTGTCGTCTATAAGGGCTTTCATAAGAGTAGGTGGTCGGTAATATCCACCATTGGCAAAACAGGAATATATTACAGCCATATGCATTGGTGTAGCAAGTAAGTCACCTTGTCCAAAAGACAGATTTGCAAGAGCTTGTGGTGAGTTTATTGTAGTTTTATCGGGAAGAATACCTGATTTGATGTCAAATTTATCAGCTAACTCCATTGGCTTTCCTAATCCGAAATCACTACATAAAGAGAGAAGTTTTTCAGTGCCTATTTCTTGTCCCAATGCGATAAAGTAACAATTACAGGAATGTTGCATAGCAGTGTCCACATTCACTTTACCATGCGCAACACTGTTGCTGCATCGGAAACTTGTTTCACCAATGGCTATACTACCTTTACAGATGTAAGTAAAATCTTTTATATTGTTCTCAAGGGCACAGCTTGCTACAACGGGCTTAAAAACTGAGCCAACGCTATATGGCGTCAACGTTCTATTCAGAAAAGGTGAATCTGTATTTTTTAATGATGTGGAAATATCGTTAGGGTTAAATGTGGGGACGGAAGCCATAGCAAGAATTTCATTTGTGTCGGAATTAAGAATAACTACGGAGCCTTTGTTTATATTGTTGTCCAAAAGTGATTCTTCAGCAATTTTTTGTATATCAAGGTCTATTGTAAGTTGAATTCCGGCAGGTGACATATAGTTTGTACTTTCGAATTTTATTCCGTCACCTAAAAGCACATTACCGATGGCATCGCAACTCCACACGGCTCTTAATTCACCTTCGTTTGTTGTCAGGAAATCATTATACGCTTTTTCAAGGCCCATTACACCATTGCCGGACTGGTCCAGATGTCCTATAAGATGAACACAAGGCTGAACTGATGAATATCGATTAATAATCGATATGGATTTAATTTGATTCTCATTGAACTTTTTTGGAAGATTTAAAACACTGATTTTTCTATCAGTCATATTTTTGTAAAGAATTCTGGATTCATCTTCAGTCAGATATTCTTTAACAGAATTCAATACCACAGTAGAGGGTAAACCAACAGTGAGAAGTTCACTTTCAGAATTTACAATTTTGTTCATATTGGTATCGTAAATCATACCCCTTGATGTGGAGAGAGTAAGACTTTTTCTGCTTCTGTTATGAGAAACAGGAGAATCAGTTGCGTTGAATATGATAATGCCAAGATTAGAAATTAACAAACCGAATACAAAGGTCAACGTTAAAAAAGCAAGAGATATTCGTTTGTACATAAAAAATCACCCGTGTAGAGTTTTGACACGGGTGAAATAAAATAATCAGTTTTATGCTTTTTTCTTTTTGAGTTTTTGTGATAAATCAAACTCAGCAATCTTTGTGTTCTTCATAAGTGCAGTCATAATAACATAACCCATAATACCTGCGAAAACGCCAACAAGAACGCCACCGAGAACATCTGTCACATAATGTACCATAAGATAAATTCTTGAAAGACCAACAAGTGCTGAGAATACAGGGAATACCCAGCTGTATTTTTTGTTGAGAGCCAAGAACATTGCTATACCTAATTCAAAAGCAGCAGTTGTATGTCCTGATGGGAATGACTTGTCGCTTTCTACGTGAGCACCAGCAAATTCATACCATTTCATGAAAAGCGGGTTATCAGCATAGTAAACATATGGACGAGGTCTTGCGAACAATGGCTTCATAACAAGGTTAGTAATAAGTGTTCCTACAATAACCGCAAAGAGAACTGATAAACCGAATTTGCGGGTCCTTTTAAAGAAACTAAGTACAAGACCAATAACTGCCATTGGTATAACGAATTCAGAACCACCGAAGAATGTGATGATTTCTGCAACTATATTCATTGCTGCACTCTGAATTTGTTCACCAAAAAATGTGAACACACTCATATCAAATGAGTCGAAAATTGAAAAATCCATTTTAAATCTCCTTTTTATTAACAGCATTTCTATATTAATCACTTATGGGGTTCAATTGATAATATGTAATTTATTTCCAGTTGATCTTTAAATCCTTGATTGCAAGCCCATTTTGTGTAGGATACCATTTGTCACCAAGTGTAACATCACTTTCTTTAGCATCAACATTGATTGTGAGAAGACTTGTACAATTATAGAAAGCATAAGTGTCAATTTGTTTGATTGTTGATGGAATGTTGATTTCAGGAAGAGCAGAACAATATCCGAAAGCATCCTTTTCGATTACTTCAACATTTTTTGAAAGAGTAAGGTCTGTAAGGGCACTGCAACGGAAAAACACCTTTTCTTCAATAATTTTAACACTGTCGGGAATTACAAGCTTTGTGATTTTACCACATTTGTAGAATGCTTTTGTACGGATTATTTCTACACCATCAGGGATTGTGTATTCAGAAATCTGAATAGCATTTCCGTTGTTATCCTTAGCGTCCCTTAAATCCTTCGCAAGAGGGTAAAAGAGAAGTGATTTCATATCCTTTGTAAAAAGCACACCGTCAACATCACAGAAATATTCGTTGGCATCATCAACAATGAATGCTGTTACGTGCTGATTGTTTTCAAAAGCCCAAGGACCGATTTCCTTAACATTTTTACCAATCTGAACTTCGGTAACATACTCAAGGTTAACAACTGCGAAATCAGCAATCTTTGTAACGGGAACACCTTCATATTCGTCAGGAATAACTAATTTTGTAATAGTCATTTTGTTAGGTACACCGGTAACTGTAGCTTCGCCATTTTCAACAGTATATTCAATGTCATTACCCTCTATACCTAAAAAGGTGGACACTGCAGTACAACCTGAAAACAATAAGCAGATGCAAATAAGAAGTGACGAAATCTTAATAATGCTTTTCTTCATATCAAACTACCTCGCTTTCGGTTTCTTCATTTTCAATGGCACGGAGTCTTTCTTGTAACTCTTGGACGCACATATCGTGTTTTTCTCTTGTAAGGTCGTAGAAGAAGAAAGGAATTACCATAAGGATTGTACTGATAATTGTTGCCCATGTGTAAAGGTTGAATACTTGATTGAGAATTGTCTGGTCAAAAAGTACATCCCAGTCGGAAGTAAAGCCCATTTTTGCTAAAAGACCAGGAATAATAAATCCGAAAACCACGTTGATTGGGTTCAAGAACCAGCTGAATACACCTGCCATAGAGTCTGCACGTTCGCCATATTTCCACTGGTGATAGTCCTGAATGTCAGCACCAAGACCAATATTGATACCGTCAACAACGGGTTGGAATGTGTTGCGAAGGAACATAGCAGCCATAAACACATAAGGATTTTCAATTCTTACAGCAAACAGCATAAGGAAAACCGTAAGAAGTGAAATGCCACGGAATGTGATAAGAATATTTTTCTTCTGGAATTTCTTTGTAAGAATAGGACAAAGGATATTACCAAATGTCATACCCACAACAACAAAACTTGCTGCAAAACCATAAAGTGCTTCCATTCTGAGGGAGTAAATGAACCAGAATTGAAGAAGACCGCCAACTAATCCTGACCATTGTCCTAAAATGTTTGAGATATTTGTAATCCATAAATATTTGTTCTTAAGAACGTTTTTAGCACCGTTAAAAAAAGTAACTTTCTTGCGTTTTTCACCTGATGCTTCAATAACACGCTCTTTACAGTAAATTCCTGCCATTGAAACAAAAACACCGATAAAGCCGAAAATAGGAACAAAGATTTTATAAGTGTCAATGTTAAGGTATCCGCCTGTTGACTGAATAAGTATTGGGAAAAACATATTGATAACTGACGGGAAAAAACCTGTGATGATAGGAACAATTGAGTGAAGTCTTTGTCTTTCCTGTGAGTTAGGTGTCATAAATGTAACAAGACCGTTAACACCCACATAAGCATTATAGAAATAGTTCATCATGATAAAAGCACCATGAAGAATAATAAGCTTATATACACTTGGAAGATTTTGAATGGGCAAGTACGGAATTATTGACATAATTATTGCCGCAGGGATGCCACAAAGAAGAATAAAGGGCTTAAGTCTTCCGTGTTTTGCACAGAATTTTTTACGGATTCCCCATGTTATGTAGTTTGTTATACCGCTTAAGAAAAGAATGTTAGCAACAATTTGAGGAGTACCCAACATAAAGTCAAATGTGTCCATAGGTGCGAAATAAAGCAGTAAACCTATAACCATTTCACCTGAATAACAAATATGAGCAAACCTTCTCATCTTTGGTGCAAGCTCACCGTGGTTCTCATAAATGAGAATGCTGATTGGGTTCATAAACATAAACAGATAGCCAATAATTGTACTTATAACGTTAACAAGTTGGAATTGCATATTACTGAGTCCCATAATAGAACCGCAGAAATATGAAGCCGAGAAAGATAACATTCCCGATGCAGTCATAAAAATGTAGGAACCGGCTTGGGTTGCAGTATATGCACAGAATTCTTTTAATGAAACAAATTCACCTTCATTTGGTTTGTTCCAATGCTCTTTTACATAAGAGGGCAAACCTTTAACAGTGCTGATAATTTCAGTTTTTGTCATTAAACCACTCCTTTTAAAGTATATCATCTAATTATACCTTATTTTTCTGATAAAATAAAGTGGAGAAATAAAAAAACACTTTTTTCGTCATACTGATTATAATAATTATAAATTATATGTTACAAATGACGAAAAAATTTATAGGGGCTGACAACCTCGGTAGCCCGGAAGAGGTGAATTGGCAAAAATAATGGGACATCAAGTAGATGTCCCAAAAGTATATTTAATTTTTGCTGAAAGAATTTTGAATTAACTCTCTTGCAGATGAAAGGTCAAGGTCCTTATCAAGATACATTAACTGAACCATAATGTTTCCTGCGGCGGTTGCCTCAACAGGACCAGCAAGTACCTTTTTCCCGGTGTATTTTTCGGTAAGGGAATTAAGATAAGTATCCTTACATCCGCCACCTACAATGTTGATAACATCAATATTTTTATTGCTGATTTCTTCAATAACCTTAACTGCATCATCATAAGCCTTTGCAAGTGAATGATAAACACAGTTAAGCACATCACCGATTGGTAAATCAGGCTTGCCAAGATATTTTTTGATTGCCTCAATCATATTGTCAGGTGCTAAAAAGTCTTCGGCATTAGGATTGATACATTCAGTGAAATCACTTTCCATTGCCATCTGCATCATTTCGTCATATGTATATTTCTTATCAAGGTTTTTACGGATATTTTGTAAAAGCCACATACCCATTATGTTTTCAAGGAAACGATAGCGATGTTCTATTCCGCCTTCGTTTGTGAAACCTGAATTCATGGCTTTTTCGCAGGTGACAGGCTCGAGATTTTCTGTACCTATAAGACTCCATGTACCTGATGAAATGTATATTCCATTATCACCAACAGAACAAGCAGCAACAGCGGATGCAGTATCGTGAGATGCACAGAGAATAACAGTTGTATCAAATCCCACTTCTGCCTTTACTTCGTCAGTCAAATTACCAACAACTGTGCCTGGAAGAGAAAGAGGAGTGAAGATTTTTTGTGGTATTCCAAGCTTTTCGAGAATTTCTTCGTCTCTTTCAAAAGTTTTTGTGTTTACAAGTCCACCTGTTGTTGAAAGAGTGTACTCGTTTTTGATTTCACCGGTAAGCTTGAATGAAAAGTATTCAGGCATCATAAGAAAATATTCAGCATTATCGAGCTTTCCACTCTTTTTGTCACAGTATAACTGATAAACGGAATTGAAGCCTATGGCCTGAATGCCTGTACGCTCGTAAAGCTCTTTTCTTGGAATAATTGCATCAATTTCTTCAGGGATTCCTGAAGTTCTTGCATCACGATAAGCAACAGCAGGCATTATTTCCTTTTTGTTCTTGTCAAGAAGCACATAGTCAACGCCCCAGGTGTCAATTGCAACTGTTTCAGGAGCGATTCCACGACGACTGCACTCTTTAAGACCATTTTTGATTTCTTCAAAGAGCTTTTCAATGTCCCAACAGAGTGTTCCGTCAATATCAACTATACCATTTTCAAAACGGTATATCTCTTCAAGTTGTAATTTCCCATCTTCAATGTAGCCGAGAATATGACGACCGCTTGAAGCACCCATATCAATAGCTAAACAGTATTTCATCAGATAACACCTTTCTGAAGAATAAGATTTGCATAAAGAGCAGATTCACCTGTAGCAATAATTGCATAACAGTTTTTAGCCTGTTCATAGAATTCAAATCTTTCATATTCACCAAAGGCATCGGCACCTCTGTCGTCGTGCTTTTTGACGATTTTCTTGTATTCATCCCAGATAGGAGTTTCTACATTGTCACCAGCCATAACCTGCATTAACATAACAGGTGAGTCAACATAAGTGTCAAGTGGGAATACTGTAAGAATTGCATCAAGAATGTCTGTAGCAGAGTGTCCGTCTGCACGGAGTACTATTGCATTTTTACCCATGCTCTCAGCAGGGAAGTTAGCATCTGCAATAACGATTCTGTCGCTGTGTCCCATTTCACAAAGGACCTTGAGCATTTCAGGTGATAAAATTTTTGGAATATTTTTAAGCATAATCAATCTTCCTTGTTGTAATGTTTGTAACCCGGATGTTTGCCGGTAACACCATAGTAATTTTCTCTTAAATAAAGAAGCTTGTCGATGTTAGGCTTTGAAATTTCCTGAGCACCACCGAGAAGGTGAGCAGTAAGAGAAATTTTAGCAAACAATTCAAGAGTTTCCATTCTGTAATATGCAGTAATCAGGTCGCAACCAACTGTGAGAGCACCATGATTCTGTAAAAGCATTACGTCATGCTCTTTAAGGTATGGAGCAATAGCCTCAGGCACTTCGTCAGTACTTGGTGTACCATAAGGTGTGAGAGGAATTGAGCCGATTGCAATAACTGTTTCAATCATTGAATATTCGTCAAGGCTCTTTCCTGCAACCGCATAGCCTGTTGCTGTTGGTGGATGAGCGTGTACAACAGCACCAACATCATCTCTTTCCTTATAGCAACGAAGATGCATCTTGATTTCACTTGATGGCTTATAAGGAGCGCCTTCAAGCACTTCACCATCAGTGTTGATGATTACAAGCTTTTCAGGAGTGATAAAGCTTTTGCTGATTCCTGTTGGTGTAGCCATAAAGTTGCCGTCAGGAAGCTTTACAGAAACGTTACCGTCATTTGCAGCAACCCAACCGAGCTGCCACATTTTGTGACATACATCACAAATCTGTTCACGGATTTCCATATATGATAAATTTGACATATTAACTACCTCTTATTTTTTGAAAAGTGGACCGAAGTTCTGACAAGCACGATAGTCTGCACTTTCCTTATCCATACCAAATGCATTCCATGCTGCAGGACGAAAAATCTTGTCTTCAGGAACATTGTGCATACAAACAGGAATACGAAGCATTGAGCAAAGAGTGATAAGGTCAGCACCGATGTGACCGTAAGAAATAGCACCGTGGTTAGCACCCCAGTTATTCATAACATCATAAGCAGTTTTGAATGCACCTTCACCGGTTGTTCTTGGAGCAAACCAAGTGCAAGGCCATGTGTAGTCAGTTCTCTTCCAGAGTTTGTCAGAAACATCTTCCGGAAGTTCAACTGTCCAACCTTCGGCAATCTGAAGAACAGGGCCAAGACCTTTGACAAGGTTAAGACGAATCATAGTTGCAGGCATTTCTGCTCTTGTTTCAAATCTTGAAGAATATCCGCCACCACGGAAATATCCAAGGTCAGCATAGTTCCATGTTGCATTTTCCATAATTGCTTTCTGGTCTGCTTCTGTAACTTCATACCAAGGTTTAATTACTGCATTTCCGTTTTCGTCTTTGGCAGCACCGTTAGCATCAAGACAACAAGCACCTGAGTTGATAAGGTGAATAATACCGTCAGAATCCTTTGCTTTGCCTTCAATATCATAGTCTGTAACTCTCTTGATTGCATCGCCACTCCAATATGTACGCACATCAGCAAACATCTGAGCACGGTTTGTAAGGAGTTTCATAAAGAGCATACCAAGACCATTGAGAACGTCGTTTTCAGTAGCAAGGATATATGGCTCTCTTGCACCATTCCAGTCGAACGATGTGTTGAGCATTGATTCAGGGAAGTCACAGTTAGGATAGAAGTCAGTCCACTGACGCTGTCCCTGGAAACCGGCAGCAATAGCATTGTGACCAACCATTTCTTCTTCGCAACCCTTTGGAAGATTGTCGTTACCATTCATAAGGTCCTTGATAATAACCATCATCTTAACAACAAATTCCCAGTCTGCGTCTTTTTCTTCACGGGTTTTCTGAAGATTTTCAGGATTTTTGTCAAAACCTTCAATGCAGTTTTCCTTTGCCCATGCGAGAGCCTTCTGGAATTCAGCCTCGTCATAAACGCCTTCTGTCATTCGACGGATAATTTCAACTTCGTCAACAGATTCAACACGCATACCAAGGTAATCTTCAATAAAGTTTGGGTCTATAATTGAACCACCGATACCCATACAGATTGAGCCAATCTGAAGATATGATTTGCCACGCATTGTAGCAGCAGCCACAGCAGCACGACCAAAACGAAGAAGCTTTTCTTCTACGTCTGCAGGAATTGTTTCATCATCAAGGTCCTGAACATCGTGGCCATAGATGCCGAATGCAGGAAGTCCTTTCTGTGCATGAGTAGCAAGAACAGATGCAAGATAAACAGCACCGGGACGTTCTGTACCGTTAAATCCCCATACAGCCTTGATTGTGTGTGGGTCCATATCCATAGTTTCAGCACCATAACACCAGCAAGGTGTAACAGTAACAGTAATGTCAACGCCTTCTTTGCGGAACTTGTCAGCACAAGCAGCAGCCTCTGCAACTCTACCGATAGTAGTGTCAGCAATAACAACCTTTACAGGTTCACCATTAGAATATTTAAGATTATCGGTAAAGAGTTTAGCAGCACGCTTAGCCATGTTCATTGTCTGAACTTCAAGTGATTCACGAACTCCGAGAACACCACGTCTGCCGTCAATTGTAGGACGGATACCGATTACCGGATAATCGCCGATAAGTCTGTTTTTAGCCATAATAATTTCCCCTTTAATGAAAAATATTTACACAAGTTGAGTATATCAAATTCGTGTTTTTAAGTCAATATATTCCAATACAGAAAAAGCAGAGTATCCGGATAAAACACTCTGCAAGAATTGGTTATTTATTGATTTTTTTTATGAAATCCTTGTAGAAGCATACGCACTGACCAACATTTTCAATATAAATATGTTCGTTTGCACTGTGAATTGTATCAAACTGTTTTCTGTCCAGGTCAATTGGTGCAAATCGAAGAATACAATCTGCAACATCTGTAAATCGTCTTGCATCAGTACCTGCTGTAAGCAAATATGGTGCAACAATAACATCCGGGAAGTTTTCATTCATAACTTTTTTTAAAATGGTGAATGGTTTACTTGTGAATGAAGATGGCTCGCAGTAATCTCTTTCAACAAGGTCGATTTCCACGCCATATTTTTCACCGATTTTTTTAATTTTCTCAAGACCTGCCAGCATATCATCCTCACGGATACAACGTAAAAACATTGTAGCTTCGGCTTGTTTTGCTCTGACAAAGTTTTCTTCCTTTTTTCCTGCAAAAACTGTAGTGAAAGTGATGCTTGTTGCAAGCATAGGTTTCGCCTGTGGAATTTTCTGCATTACCTTTTTGATGATAGGTGAGAAAACAGTAAGATTATTAAAGAGAAAACTTAACGGAAAGGACATATATGGAGCATGGGATTCAAAGGTTGCCCGAACTTCCGGCCAGAATTTTGTCTTGTAGATTTTTGTGTTGCCAACTTCATGAATAAATGAACTGAGCCTTAAAACTGCACTGTCTTCGGATGGAGCAAATCCACCATGACCTTTTGTGATTTGTGATGCCTTACAACTATATATGTGTCGACTTTTTTCGTGCACAGCAACCATAGCACTCTTACCTTTGACAGTGGGAATCATACCCGTTGTTATTGCTCCACCTTCGTCAAGGACTGCGTCAAAGCGAATATCGTTTTCCTTGAAATACTCTGTAGCAAGTACCATTCCGTCACCACTGACCTCTTCGTTGTTTGAAGAGCCTATGTAAAGGTTGATTCCGTTGAAATCATAACCCTCTTTGAGTAATTCTTCACAAGCCTGCAATTCTGCAAAAAGTGGAGTTTTTGTGTCAATTGTACCTCTGCCGAAAAGAGCACCGTCCTTTACAACTGCATTAAATGGGTCAGTTTCCCATTGGTCGTCGCCATCAACAACATCGTGGTGTGACATAAGCATAATATTCTTTTTTGCATTTCTTCCCTTTATAATGTACACAAAGCAGCCGCTACCGAATGTGAGCCTTTGAGCTTTCGCGGAAAGGGTAGGGAAACATTCTTCAATTACCTTATAAAACCTGTCAAAATCTGCCTTGTTTTCGCCATCATTGGTAAATACAGTTTTGCAATCTACCATTTTCTTCAATGTGTCAATGTATTCACTACAAAGCTCAGCGGATACATTTTTACGATTTTCAATTGCACCTAAAGTCCTTTTTTTCATCATCAGTCACCCTTGCTATAAAATACTGATAAAAGAATATCACAAAATAAAATAAAGTTCAATCAATAAGAATAATCTCTTTCACATAATTTTCAAAAAACTGTTGACTTTTTGTGTTTATAGTGTTATTATATTCGGGCGGTAAAAAGTCTGCATATGCGCCGGTAGCTCAGCTGGATAGAGTGTTTGGCTACGAACCAAAAGGTCGGGGGTTCGAATCCCTTCCGGCGTGCCACGAAAACAGAGTACACGATTTGTGTGCTCTGTTTTTGTTTTTATGATGAAAAAAAGGAAGGGATTCGAACAAGGAAGGAGCAAATCTTTGATTTGCGGAAGAAAACAGTCCGGTGGACTGTTTTCGCTGACGTGGCAACGAGCGAAGCGAGGCGATAGGCACGGGAGTGACGAGAAAAAATCCCTTCCGGCGTGCCACGAAAACAGAGTACACGATTTGTGTGCTCTGTTTTTGTTTTTATGATGAAAAAAAGGAAGGATTCGAAGCCTGAGAGGGTGAGCCACGAAATCAGAGTACGCAAATGTGTGCTCTGTTTTTTAAATATAAAAAGTGAAATGACAGTAGATTTGAAAAGCTTTTTATGATATTATGTGTTTGTTATATTTTTTTCAGGAGGATAACAGGATGAAGTTCCTTGTTTATAAAATAATTTCTACAGTTACAGCAATTATTTGTGCATTTTCATCTGTTTTTGGTACTCCTGTACCCCGAAAAGTAACTGCCAGACAGTTTGCTATTCCTGGTGA
>JAZNLY010000019.1:0-4371 GCA_045579305.1 Candidatus Fimenecus sp.
TCAACGGAATTTTAGACAGGAGTTTGAAACCAATTAAATAGTTTACGGTAGGGCGGGGGCAAGACCCCCGCCGTTGACATTTGATAATACTTTTTATAATGGAATGTCATTATGAGCGAAGCGAAGAATCTCAAATATATAAATAAAAACGATGATGGTTGTTTTTTTCCCATCGTCGTTTTATTTTAGCGTTATTGTAGTATTGCACAAAATTTATATGGACAATATGTGATTCCATACGAAATTTTAGTTGCAATAAATAACTTTATATTAAAACATTGAATTTACCAAGGTAAATCGGTATAATACTAAAGTATATAATTGGGAAAATCTGTAAAGATTAAATAAATCCACAAAGCGTGACACTTAAAATGCAAATCAAGTCTGTAAATGCAGATGAAAATATTATGTGACATTTCTCAAAGAAAGGAGATGAAGTCGCAAAAGTCCAATTAATGTCACTTTTTTAATTTAGAAAGGAAATGATTATTTATGAAAAAAATTATTAGTATTGTATTAAGTTTGGTAATGCTTGTTTCATGTTTCGCAATTGGAACATCAGCAGCACCTTTAAGACATTTGGATTTAGCCTTTGTTATAGATACAACAGGCTCTATGATGGAAGATATTAATGAAGTTAAGCAGAACATGAAAAATTATCTTAATGATTTGGATTCAAGCGGAATGGATTATAGAATTGCAATCATTGATTATCGTGATTTCCCTACCAGACCGGATTGTGATTCAACCGATTACCCATATAAGGTTCAGCTTGATTTCACAAGTGATTATAGTGCAATTCTTTCTGCAATCAATAGCTTAACTCTTGGTAATGGTGGTGACTGGGAAGAAACAATTTACTCAGCACTCATAGATGGTATGGATAAGCTTTCCTGGAGAGAATCTGCAGGTAAAGCTGCAATCGTAATGGGTGATGCTCCAGCGCTTGACCCGGAACCATTTACAGGTTACACAAAAGGTATGGTTGTTGAAAAGATGAAAACAGGTAAAATTGCTGTTAGCGGAGCAGAAAAGGCAACAAGAGATAGTGCAGCAGCAAGCAGAACACCAATTACACTTTTCACAATTGCTACAGTGGACTATCCGGAGACAGTTGAATGTTTTGAAGAACTTGCAACAAAAACAGGTGGTAAGAGCTACACAGTAGAAAATTCTGATGAAATCACAGATGTAATCACTGAAATCATCGAGGAAATTCCTGATGAAGTTGACCCGGGCGATGGTGGAAGTGTAAGTTTGTTTGGTTTTATTATAGAATTTTTCTTTGTAATCATTGAAATCTTTCTTACCTTATTTATTTAATATACCTATTGTTTAAAAGGATGGTATAAAATGATTAAAACAACAAAAAGATTAGTTGCCATACTCTTGGTTGTTGTGATGGCTATGAGCAGTTTTCCAATGGTAGCATTCGCAGCAACAGAGTATGTTGAAGGTAACTATACATATACAGTCAGCGATTCAAAAGCGACAATCGTTTCATACCCTGAAACAGCAGAAGGTGTAGTAAATATTCCAAAAACATTAGGCGGTTATCCGGTAACCGCCATTGGCGCCTATGCCTTCTATGGATGTACACTTATTACAGAAATTTCAATTCCGGCTTCAATAACATCAATTGGCAACAAAGCCTTTGATTATTGTATATATTTAGAAGTTGTAAATTACGGTGGTACAGAAGCACAGTGGAAAAAGATTTCCATTGGTACAGGAAACGAATGTTTGACTGATGCAAAAATCAATTATCATAAACATAATTGGTTAGCAGCAACTTGCACAACAGCACAAACATGCTCTGGTTGTGGTGAAACAAGTGGCTCTCCTCTTGGGCACAGATACACATCAACTGTAACGCCGGCAACATGTACAGCTTCAGGTATAAAAAAATATAATTGTTCAAGATGTGGAAAAAGCTACGTAGAAGAACTTGCTCCAATTGGTCATACAATGGTAAGTGGCGTATGTTCTGTATGTGGTTACCGTGACGAAGTAAAAAATATTGAAATTATTGTATATAATAGTGGCAAGGTTGCAAGCAATGCTACAGTTAATTTTTATGACAGTGACTCTAATTTAGTTGCAACTAAAAAAACAGATGTAAATGGTAAATGTAGTGTAGAAAAATCTTCTGTTTCAAAAGCAACAACAGTTTCTGCATATAAAGATATTAAGAATTTTGTTGGTGGCTCTAACCGCGCAGCAGCAAGAGAAAAATTTGACAATGTTATATACACATTGAGATATACTTCTGATGCATTAACCTCAAATGGCAAGTGGAAGAGAGAGACTTTTGACAGTTCAAAGAGTAGCATTACACTTAATGTGAAAAACCCAAAATTTATTTATAACTGTTCTGTTTCATATTATATGAATTCTGAAACAGGTGATTATTATTCTGATGTTGTAAAAGCTTTTGAATATGTAAATATATATCTTCAGCAAGCTACAGACGGATATTGTGAGTTGGGCGAGGTTGCTATTTTCTCAACAACAGACCCAAATGCTTTTTACAAAAAGAGTTCTGTTGTAGCAAAGTGTGATGTGCAGATAAGACAACTTCAAAGTGGTACATGGGGTAGTAATGCATGGCCAAATGCATATGCCAATGGGGCTTTTTCAGATGATTGGAGTAGTCGTAATGGTGAATATCTTCGCGTTCAAATGCAGAAAGTAACTTCTCGAGGTGATATTTCTCTTGTGCCACAAAGATGGGCAAGTTCTGTTGTTCATGAATTGGGTCATTATTTCTTTGGCTTTTATGATGAATATTTAAATGGTGACGATAAACAATGGTCACAAATAGGCGGTAGACCAAAGGGTGCACCAAGTAACTTTGGTTTGATGGAATCACATGATTATGATAAAGAAATGTCGGTTTCAGCAGATTATAAGTATGTGGCAGGTGCTGAATATAAATATAGAACAAAACAGTATGTTCTGAACGGAATGTCCTGTTGGGAATACTTCAATAAGAAATTTTTTGTTCCAAATGGCTTTACCGCTTCATTACCTTCAACAGAAAGAACCTATGAAGAAGTGATAAATAAGGTCACTTTTTATGATTGCAGAAGCAAAGCTAAAGCATCTATAAGGCGTGATATGATTAACTTTATGTCTGATTCAGCACCGATTTATCAGGATGATACGTTGTTTGCTATGGCTACTATTCAAGATGGTAAAATCATTTTAAAAACAGATGATGTAATTACTAAATGTCAGCTTGCGGATTTTGGTTATGATAATATTAAGGACACTACATTCAAAAAAATCACAGGTGGATATCAGATATCGGTAGATACAACTTCTGAAGTGCCAAAGAGTCTTATTATAGAAAGCGAAAGAGGAATAAATACATTTGATATTTATAATGCATCAATTACACCTGGAGAAAGTTTCTACAATAAGAGAAATTCTGTTATTATACATAGTGATTCGAATCAGAAGGCTAATGTGTTAATTTATAACAACAATGCAGAAAATAGCGGTTTTGATAATTCAGGACACATTGTTGCATTGAATTTCAAATCTGGAAGCAGTTTTACACTTGTTGGTAGAGCGGCAATGGATGGTACGCTTGATTATTCATCACTTTCCTGGTATAAACTCCAAGATGGTGAATGGGTAAAACAGGAAAGTGAAACAGTCATAGGTGAATATTCAAGCTTGGAGACAAGTTGTACTGTAACACAGAACGGTATATATGCACTTATGGCATCAGATGTATTGTGCAATGCACCGGAATTACCAACAGATGCATCATATTTTACAGTGCAGTCTGATTCATCTAAAGATGGTGGAATCAAAGTCAATATTGATTATGATGAAAATGTAATTGGTTATAGAATTACATACAAGACCAAAGATGGAGAAGAAAATACAATAGTAACAACTAATACAGAAAGTGTACTCAAGACAGAAAAGTCAAATACAAAATATGTTGTAGATGTAGTTGCAATCTTAAATTCAGGTGTGGAGTTAACTCTTGGTAAGTCGCAAACAGTTGTTTCCGGAGAGTATTATCAAGATGGAAGTGCAATTCCATATTGGTGGGTTGTAAAGTATGACCTTCAAAGTGATGATAATGAAATTGTTGACCAAAAAGATAATGATGATGACGGAGTATCAAATTTACAGGAATATCGAAATGGCACAAATCCTTTAGATGCTTCTGATAATTCTGAATTTAAATGTCCATTTGAAATTCAGAATCCATCACGTACTGAAATCCGTAACAAGGATGGTATCATTCTTCATATGAAAATGGAAGATGCTCCCGAAGATTCATATGTAGTATGGTCATCAAACAACAGGAACTTTG
This sequence comes from Candidatus Fimenecus sp., assembly GCA_045579305.1. GTDB lineage: Bacteria > Bacillota > Clostridia > Oscillospirales > Acutalibacteraceae > Fimenecus. The sequence goes on from JAZNLY010000019.1 coordinate 4,340, forward strand.
ACACAGATGATTTAGGCGATGGCAAGTTAGAA
>JAZNLY010000020.1:0-11411 GCA_045579305.1 Candidatus Fimenecus sp.
GCATAGTTTTTCTTGGCTCCCCTTGTCAGGGGAGCTGTCATTTTTGCAAAAAAATGACTGAGGGGTAGTCCTTTCTCGCCCTCAGTCTAATTTCTATTTTCTCTTTAATTCATAATCTTTTTTCAACAATTCCTCAACCAATGTTTTATTATCAGTAATCTCCTTGTTAAACCAAATACCGCCCGTACCCAAATCTTCGATTTCGTGATAATCAGAACCAGATGTGACCAAAAGGTCATATTTTTTTGCCCATATTTCTGCTATATCATTACTTGAATTGTGTCTTGGATTACCATTGAAAATCTCAACACCATCAAGATACTTTGGATTTGTAACTTTCATTCCAACTCTGAATGGATGTGCCTGAAATACTAAAAAACCATTCTCCTGACATAGTTCGTAAAACTTTTTAATGTTAAGATTAAGCAATTCAGGTGTGTTGTAAAGGAATTCTTCTGTGAGACCATAAACGAGATAATCGTTGTCACCCTCACTTGTTCTGAAACGAAGCTCCATACCTAAAAGAACAGGAATTCTGCCGTTGGCTGTCTTTTTAGCAGCCTTGAAGCCACGAAGAAAAAAGTCAACCTTCTTTTTCCAAGGCAAAAGCTCTCTGCCATATTTCATATACGTTGACGGACTTAAATGGTCAGTAACAACAATTCCGTCATAACCTGCGTTTATATATTCCTCAATAGCAATTTCTGCCTTAACATTAGCACAGTTGCTTGTGTTTTTTGTGTGGAAATGCATTTCGTATAAATATTTTTTCAAAATTAATCCTCAATTCTTTATATTTTACAGTTTTATTATATACCCAAAAATCATCAAAGTCGATATATTTTTTGACGAAATTAGAAGAAAATTCTCATTGAAAAATAGTGCGATTTGTATTATTATATAGGATAGATGTTTTTAAACATATCTGGAGGGATATTATGAGTTGTAACTGTCAGAAAACAACAGATTTTTCACTTCTTGAACCTTGCCTTGAAAAATATGCAACTGTTCCAGGAAGTCTTATTACAATATTACAGAATGCACAGGATATTTATGGTTATCTTCCTGTTGATGTGATTTTGCATATTTCACAGAGAACAGGTATCAAAGTAACTAAAATTATGGGTGTAGCAACTTTCTATTCACAGTTCCGTTTACAGCCTGTCGGCAAATATCTTATTATGCTTTGTCAGGGTACAGCTTGCCATGTTAACGGTTCATTACAGATTGAAAAAGTAATCAATGAATACCTTGGAATTAAAGATGGTGAAACAACAGAGGATGGACTTTTTACACTTAAAAATGTGGCTTGTCTTGGTTGTTGCAGTCTTTCACCGGTTATGATGATAAATGATGATACCTATGGTTCATTGACTCCCGAAAAAGCAGTTTCAATATTTAAAGAATTACAGGAAAAAGCAGGGGATGAAGAATAATGAAAATTGCAGTAGGACAGGGCAGTTGTGGTGTTGCTGCAGGTGCTCAGAAGGCTTATGACATTTTAAATTCCAATCTTGATTTGAATAATAATCAGTTGACTGTAACAGGTTGTATTGGTATGTGTTATCTTGAGCCAATCGTTGATGTCTATACTGATGACGGACTTCATAGATTTGTAAAGGTCAACAGTGAAGTTGCAGAAAAAATCGCAACAGCAATTAATAATAATGATTTATCATCAGTTTGTGAATTTGAGATTTCCGATGATGACAAACAGTTTTTAGATAAACAGACAAGAATAGCACTTCGTCATTGTGGTTTGATTAATCCTGAATTTATAGAAGATTATACAAATGACGATGGTTACAAGGCGCTTAATAAAGTATTAACTACAATGTCACCTGAAGATGTAATCAAAGAAATTAAGGTTTCAGGTCTTGCTGGTCGTGGTGGTGCAGGTTTCCCGACTTGGTTCAAGTGGAATGCTGCCCGTCAGTCTGTGGGAGAAAAGAAATACCTTATCTGTAATGCTGACGAAGGTGACCCGGGTGCTTTTATGGACAGAGCAGTTATTGAAGGTGACCCGCATAATCTTATTGAAGGTATGCTTATAGGTGCTTATGCCATAGGTGCTACTGAAGCAATTGTTTATGTCCGTGCAGAATATCCTCTTGCAATCAGAAGACTTCAGAATGCTATTGACCAGGCAAAAGCAAAAGGGTATATCGGTCAGAATATTATGGGCACAGACTTTTCTTGTGATTTCAGAATAAAAGCAGGTGCAGGTGCATTTGTATGTGGTGAAGAAACTGCTCTTATTGAATCACTTGAAGGCTCTCGTGGAATGCCTCGACTTAAACCACCATTCCCTGCACAATCAGGTTATTGGCATAAACCATCCAATATAAATAACGTTGAAACATTTGCAAACGTCAGTTGGATAATTCTTAACGGTGGTAATGCGTTCTCATCAATGGGTACAGAAAATAGCAAGGGCACCAAGGTTTTTGCTCTTACAGGCAAAATCAAACGTGGTGGACTTGTTGAAATACCAATGGGAAAAACTCTCCGTGATGTTATCTTTGACATTGGTGGTGGCATTAAAAATAACAAGAAAATTAAAGCAGTCCAGATGGGTGGTCCGTCAGGTGGCTGTATCCCTGAAGAATTACTTGATACTGTGATTGACTATAAGGCGTTGTCACAGACAGGCGCAATTATGGGTTCAGGTGGTATGGTTGTAATGGACGATAGCACTTGTATGGTAGAAATGGCTCGTTTCTTCCTTGACTTTACAGCAAAAGAGTCATGTGGCAAATGTGTCCATTGTCGTCTTGGCACAAAGAGAATGCTTGAAATTCTTACTCGTATTACAGAGGGTAATGGTAAAGAAGACGATATTGAATTGTTAGAAGAACTTTGTCTTGCTATTAAGGATGGTGCGTTGTGTGGACTTGGCCAGACAGCACCTAACCCTGTACTTACAACATTAAAATACTTTAAAAATGAATATATTGAGCATATCGTTGGTAAAAAATGTGCTGCACACGAATGTACAAGTCTTCTTCGTTATGAGATAAATGAAGATGCTTGTAAGGGTTGTACACTTTGTGCGAAAAAATGTCCTGTTGGTGCTATAAGTGGAACAGTTAAAAATCCTCATAAGATTGATATGGCTCAATGTATTAAGTGCGGAAACTGTGTATCAGTTTGTCGATTCAATGCTGTGGAGGGGAAATAATTGAGTATTACATTAACAATTGACGGTAAAAAGTTAATAGCGGAAGAGGGCTCAACAATACTTAATGTTGCCACACAGAATGGAATAAAAATTCCTAATCTTTGTTATGATGGCAGAGTTGAACTTTATGGTGCTTGTGGTCTTTGTACAGTAGAGGTTGAGGGTATCCCAAAACTTCTTCGTGCTTGTTCAACAAAGGTCAGCGATGGAATGGTAGTACATACACAGACAGAAAGAGTAAAAGCATCACGAAAAGTTGCTCTTGAACTTCTTCTTTCTGACCACACAGGTGACTGTGTTGCACCTTGCAGTAAGGCTTGTCCGGCTGGTACAGACTGTCAGGGATATGTTGGTCTTATTGCTAATGGTGAATATACAGAGGCAGTAAAACTTATTAAAGAAAAGTTGCCACTTCCTGCGTCAATCGGTAGAATTTGTCCTCATCCTTGTGAAAAACAGTGCAGAAGACAGTATGTTGATGAACCGGTTTCAATTGCATTTCTTAAAAGTTTTGTTGCAGATATGGATTTGTCAAGGGAAACATATTTCCCTGAAATTGAGTCTGACACAAATAAAAAGGTTGCAATTATTGGTGGTGGTCCTGCAGGTCTTACAGCAGCATATTTCCTTCGTAAACAAGGTCACAGTGTAACTGTATATGAGCAGATGCCAAAAATGGGTGGTATGCTACGTTATGGTATTCCTGAATACAGACTTCCAAAAGCAGTTTTAGATAAAGAAATCAAGCTCATTGAAGATATGGGTGTTGAACTCAAAAATAATGTGAATATCGGAAAAGATATTTCATTTGATGCAATAAAAAATGACTATGATGCAACACTCGTTGCAATCGGTGCCTGGAACAGTAGTAAAATGCGAGTTCAGGGTGAAGACCTCCAGGGCGTATGGGGTGGTATTGACTTCCTTCGTGAGGTAGCACTTGGAAATAAACCTGAAATTGGTAAAAATGTGGCAGTTTGTGGTGGTGGTAACACTGCGATGGACGCTTGCCGTGTTGCAGTACGACTTGGTGCAGAAAATGTGTACGTTATTTATCGTCGTACAAAGGATGAAATGCCTGCTGACCCTCAGGAAATTCTTGAGTCAGAAGAAGAGGGCGTAGTATATAAATTCCTTACAAATCCTATTGAATTCACAGGTGAAAACGGAAAGCTTAATGGTGTAATTCTTCAAAAAATGGAACTCGGCGAGCCTGACGAAAGTGGTCGTCGCAGACCTGTTGCAATAGAAGGTGCAACGGAAGAAATCGCACTTGATTCAGTGATTATGGCAATCGGTCAGTATCCAAATCTTATTGGTTTTGAAAGCCTTGAAGCAACCCGTAAAAATACAATTTCAGCAGATGAAAGCCGATTTACGACTTCACTTGAAGGCGTATTTGCAGTTGGTGATGCAACCAATAAGGGTGCAGATATTGCAATTGCAGCAATCGGTGAAGCTCAGAAAGCATCTGTTATAATTGACAGATACTTAAATGGTGAAACAGTAGGGTATAAAAAGCCATATTTTGTTGAAAGAGATAGTAAATCAATTGACTATTCAAAATTTGAAAAATCACCAAGAGCAAAAATGCCACATATGGCACCTGCTGACAGAAAAACTAACTTCAAGGAAGTAAACTTCGGTTTCACAGAAGAAACGGCAAAGAAAGAGGCAAATCGTTGCCTTGAATGTGGTTGCCACGACTATTTTGAATGTAAACTTATTTCCTATGCAAACGATTATGACGTAAAACCATCAAGGTTTGCAGGCGAAAAGCATAACCGTAATCAGGAAAATGCAAATGACCTTATAAGCAGAAACACAGATAAATGTATCCTCTGCGGACTTTGTGTAAGAGTCTGTGAAGAGGTTATGGGTAAGTCTGCAATCGGACTTATAAATCGAGGTTTCAATACTTTTGTTGAGCCTGAACTGGGCAAACCACTCAAGGAAACTGCTTGTATTGCTTGTGGTCAGTGTGTCGCACTTTGTCCGACAGGTGCATTACGCGAAAAAACTGCATTTGCAAAGAGCGTTCCGGTCAAGGAAAACTCAGTTAAGAGTATCTGCACAAATTGTTCAAATCTTTGTGATGTTGATTATCGTTATATCGGTTCAACAGTTACCCGAGCATTACCTGTTAACAATGGTATTCTTTGCAAGGGTGGTCGCTTCGGTGTCCTTGAGAGCCAAGTACAAACAACGGGTTTTGATGCATTATTTAAAACCGATATAATCGTAATCAGTGGTAAAGTTTCAACAGAAACAGCATTTGTTCTTAAAAAATATGCAGAAGAAAATGAAAAACAAATTTTCACAACTGCAAAGGAAACCGATGCAAACTATTATGCGATTTCAAAACTTAACATTCCACAATATAATGGTAATGTACAGAATGCAATAGAAACTTCCAACTATTGTGAAAACGGAACATTCTTCGATAAATATGGTAATAAACGAGTACAGAATGCAATCTTCAATGGCAAAAACCTTGCTGATTATGTAAATAGTAAACTCAATTTACCATACAATGATATAACTGCCGAAGCAATCAAAGCAATTAATGCAATCTCAACAGGCAAAGTCACAAATGAAGAAATAATAAATGCAAGTAAACTTTTTTAATAGTATAAAGTAGGGGACGATGCCCACATCGTCCTTTTTACTTTTATTGACAAACAATCTTTGAAATGTTATATTTGGATAAATTAAGTTTTTTAATTGACAAGGAATGATGACGATGACCTATGCAGAAAAGAATTGGGGCGATTGTAGTAATGCAGTTGCTTACAGCTTGAATTTCGTTCAAATTTGTTATCTTGCAGATAGTAAAGGATGGTCTGATTTTTTTACGAGCAGTTGCAGTTCTTGTGAAAGATATGATGTGCAAATTAAAAATCTTCAATATCCTAAATCAAGATTTTCAAAAAAGGATTATTTTTATCTTGATATTGGATATTACGGAGTTTCAACAAATCTATATAATGATATGATTGAGTTTGGAGTGAACAAGGATAATTTTAAACCGATATACAATACAGACGAAACGTTGATTTTAGGTTATCAAATTGTGCCAATAACTATACTATCACCGATTTGTGATGAAAATTATATGACAGAAGTGGATGTGTGTCATAAATGTGGTGGCAAAATTTATGAATATTTTGATGATTCAAATAGTGATATTGCGTATGATGGATTGGGATATCCTGTTTATATAACCGAAGAAGTATTAAAAAATCTTAAAAGTTTAAATAGAACATTTGAAAATACTGACACCATAATATCATTGGAATTATATGAGTATTTAATTAAGAAATATCCAAAACTTGAATGCAGACCTGTTTTTGTGGGTGATTTAAAACAAGATGGTGAATATATCAGATTGAGCAAAACTAAATAAGTTTATATATAGAAAAGAGCGATTCACAAATCGCCCTTTTACTTTTTTGTAAATTATATGTTAATAAATAATCATTGTATTGCTAAAAAAATGGTAATGTGATATTATATTTCAGGTGAATGTTTATGAGAATTACTGAAAAATTAATGGTTAAGGACCAATTGATTTCCTTCGAGGTTTTTCCTCCAAAGACAGATTCTGCCTTTGAAAGTATTGAGTGGTCTGTAAGGGAATTATCTGCCTGGAATCCTGATTTTATGAGTGTTACATACGGTGCAGGTGGCGGTACAAGTCAGTACACAACAAAAATTGCATCTCTTATTAAAAACCGACTTGACACAACCGCCTTGGCACACCTTACTTGTGCATCAACACCAAAGCATAAAATCAAGGAAATTCTCGATACATTAAAAGGAAACCATATTGATAATATACTTGCTATGCGTGGTGATATTCCACAGGGTTTTGACAAACCTGATGGTGAATACTATGAATATGCATATGAACTTGTAAAGTATATCAAGGATTACGGTTATTTTGACATTGGTGGTGCATGTTATCCAGAATGTCATCCTGAATGTGATAGTCTTGAAAAGGATATTGAGCATCTTAAGCTTAAAGTTGATAGTGGCGTTGATTTTCTCATAACACAGCTTTTTTATGATAATGACATCTTTTATTCATTTCTTGAAAAAGTCCGTAAAAAAGGCATTTATGCACCCGTTTTTGCAGGTATAATGCCAATTACAAATATAAAACAGATTGACAGAATTATTTCTCTTTCAGGAACAAAGTTACCAAGTGAAGTTTCTGAATTTTTAGAAAAATACAAGGACAATCCTGATGATTTGGAAAAAGCAGGATTAGATTTCGCAATCAAACAAATCAACGATTTACTCGCAAATGGTGTGAACGGAATCCACATTTACACAATGAATAAACCGTATGTTGCACGAACCGTATTAAAGGGGATTACACGATAATTTATGTTCGGATATGTGACTATTAATAAACCTGAACTAAAAATTAAAGAATATGAAGCATATAAAGGTGTTTACTGTACACTCTGCAAAGAAATGGGCAAGGAATACGGACTTTTGTCACGATTTCTTTTAAGTTATGATGGTGCATTTTATGTAATGTATAAGATGGGATTATCAGGTGACAAAGTAAATGTGGAAAATTCCCGTTGTTCATTCAATCCTTGCAAAAAATGTATGAAAATCACTTGTGAGAATAATGTGTATAAACTTGCATGTGCAATAACTGTAATTCTTGCATATTTTAAATTAGTGGATAATCTTCACGATAGTAATTTTTTTAAAAGAATTATTTTTTATATTATTTATCCGTATTTTTCTTTCATAAAGAATAAAGCAAAGAATAAATTCCCAGATATTTTTGAGATAGTTAAATCCGGTATGAATGAACAGTTTGAAATAGAAAATGATGAAAGTATCTCACTTGATAAAGCTGCTCATCCTACCGCACAGATATTAGGCAAGTTATTTGCCTATGACGAAAATGAAAATAATAAAGAATTATCAGAAGAGTTTGGTTATCAGTTGGGTAGGGTAGTTTATTTTCTTGATGCATTTGATGATTATGAAAAAGATTTAAAGGATAAGACCTTTAATCCGTTCAAAGATTTCGATAATCTTGTTGAAAGTGCAATAATGACTTTGAATTTGTCGATTGGTGCTCTGACTGAAATTTTAAGAAGGCAGAAATTCAATGATTTTTCTTCCGTTATTGAAAATATTGTTTATGATGGTTTGTCATTACAAATGGATAGAATAATAAATAAGTACAGAGGTGATACAAATGAATAACCCATATGAATATCTTGGTGTAGGTAAAAATGCCACTGAAAGTGATATTATGGATGCATATAGAAGAATTGCATGGGAAATCACCAATTCAAATGAGTCAGATATGGAAAAGACTCGCAGAATGAACGAGCTTAACAATGCTTATGATACAATTCTTAATGATTTAAGAGGTACAAGAAACTACAATACACAGAATAATAACAGTGCTTATTCACAGTATTCAGATGTTCGTGGATGTATTAATTCAGGCCGAATTGATGATGCAGAAACAATTCTTAATGGTGTACCTGTTCACGACAGAAATGCAGAATGGCATTATCTGAAAGGTATTGTGCATCAACGTCGTGGATGGTTGAATGAAGCGTATAGTTGTTATCAGACAGCTTGTTCAATTGATCCTGATAATCAGGAATACAGGGCTGCTTTCAATTCACTTAATAAAAATGCAAATGGCGGATACAGAACATCAAGAAAATCAAGTAATAGTGGTATTTGTGATATTTGTTCAGCACTCCTTTGTGCCGATTGTTGTTGTGAGTGTTGTGGTGGGGATTTGATTCCGTGTTGTTGATATGAATAAGAGAAAACAGTTATCTTTTAAGGTTGCACTTGGTGGTGTTGTTGCAGCATTATCAATTGTTTTGATGATTATATCAGGTGTGACTGTAAGTCTTGAATATGCTATTCCAATGATAACAGGTGCATTGCTTATGATGCTTGTTGTTGAATTTGGTAAAAGTTTTGCAGTCGTTATATATATTGCAGTAAGCATTATTTCAATGCTTTTATTGGGCAATAAAGAACCTGCTATAATGTATCTTATGTTTTTTGGATATTATCCAATAATAAAAAGTATTCTCGAAAACCGTTTAAAAGGGATTTTTTGTTGGATAATCAAATATTTTATTTTTAATGTTTCGATAATTTCATCTTATTTCGTAGTTACAAAAGTTTTTATGATATCCTTTGATGATATTAAAGAATTTGGTAAATTTGCATTACCGATTTTATTGTTGGCGGGTAATGTGCTTTTCTTTATGTACGATATATTATTAACAAGACTTGTTTCAATGTATATTTATAGATGGCAAAAACATATAAAAAGGGTGTTTAAGTAGGATGGCAAAACAAGCCACAAATTCAAAAAATACGCAACAAAAAAATGTCCATGAAGGACATCGCGACAGATTGCGTCAAAGATTTTTAGAAGAAGGTCTTGATAACTTTCAGGACCATAATGTGCTTGAACTTCTTTTGTTTTATTCAATTCCAAGAAGAGATACAAATGAAGAAGCACATAATCTTATTGATACATTCGGCTCACTTTCAGGTGTGTTTGATGCGAGCTTTGAAGATTTGTGTAATATTAAAGGTATAGGAGAGAATTCAGCAGCACTTATTAAGCTTGTACCTGAAATTTTTAAAAAATATGAAGTTGATAAAATAAAAAGTGATGAATTAATTCTGAATACATGTGAACTTGTTGCAAAATATGTTTCCGTGTTTTTCAAAGGAGTCACAACAGAAAAAATGTATCTTCTTTGTCTTGACTCTAATTGCAGAGTCTTAAGTTATAATCTGATTAGTGAAGGTACAATTAATGCTGCACCACTCAATACCCGAAAAATTATGGAAATCGGAATTAAAGATAACGCATCCCAGCTTATTCTTGTACATAATCATCCATCAGGTGTTGTAGCACCTTCAAGAAAAGATGTTGATGCTACAATGGAAATTCAGAGTATTATGGAAAAGGTAGGCATGAAACTCAGTGACCATATTATAATAGGTCATGGTAATGATTTTTTCTCATTCAGAAAAAGTGAAAAATGGAAATATATCTTTTAAAATATTGTTATTGACTCTTGACTTTTTATGTTGAATTTCATATAATATCAAGGTCACATAAATGCCGGTGTGATGGAATTGGCAGACGTGCTGGACTCAAAATCCAGTGGTAGCGATACCGTACCGGTTCGACCCCGGTCACCGGCACCAAAAAAGCACTTCTTCGGAAGTGCTTTTTCTTTTTTCTTTGTATAATAAAAAATTATTTCTCACATAATACTATGGGAGGAAAATCTATGGATTTCTTAAAAGCATTTCTTATAGGTGGATTAATTTGCATAATAGGACAACTTCTGATTGATTGTACTAAGCTAACACCGGCTCGAATTTTGGTTTCTTTTGTTGTTTTAGGTGTTATACTTGGTGGACTTGGAATTTATCAGCCTTTAGTTGAATGGGCAGGCGCTGGAGCTACTGTACCATTGACAGGATTCGGAAACACTCTTGTGCAGGGGACCAAGGAAGCAATTCGTGAAGATGGTGCCTTAGGAATATTAACAGGACCTTTATCTTCGGCATCTGTCGGGATAACAGTTGCTATGGTATGCGGACTTGTAGTATCTTTTATAACCAAGCCAAAATCTAAGTAAAACTTTCTTTGATAAAACAAAAAGGACTGCTCAAACTGAACAGTCCTTAAACATTATTCTGATTTAATTAAGCAACAGTTTCAGAAACGAAGCTGTCATCACAGCAAGAACATGATACGTAATTTTCAGCATCGTTGCCGATTACAACTCTTTTGCTGTCAACGTATTTCTTGATAAGAATATAAGCAGCAACTGCAACAGCTGCAATACCAACAATGATAGCAATTACTTTCAAAGTCTTTTTCATAATGTGTAACCTCCAAAAAGTTTATTTACGAAATAATTATATAAAAAATAAAGTCAAATGTCAATTACATTTTTCAAAAAAAGAAAAATGCCGCAGACTTTCGTCAACGGCAAAGAACTACGTAATTTTTCAAGCCTTAAGCTTTGTTAAGCTTTGTAACGAGGGCAGACTTTTTACGAGCTGCATTATTCTTATGAAGAAGACCCTTAGCAGCAGCCTGGTCGATTTTCTTAACAGCAAACTTTACAAGCTCGTTTTTGTCAGCTGCATTAGTTTCAATAGCAACATTAGCCTTCTTGATAGCTGT
>JAZNLY010000021.1:0-12935 GCA_045579305.1 Candidatus Fimenecus sp.
TTCTCATAAAGTTTTAATTGAGAGTGAGAGTGTCGATACCTTTGGTATCGTTGCAACAGACCATCAACAGAATAAATATGTTTTTGAAGATGTAACAACTTTTTATGAAAAGATTGAAAAATTTGTGGACTTTCTAAACAAAGAAAAGCCTACCATTAATTGTTTCAAAATCATGCTTGACGATTTTATGGAAAATTTATAATATCAAAAAATCAAGACCGGAAAAACCGGTCTTTTTTAATATTCTTTTACAGTTTTTATACAATTTTCACACAAAGAAAGTTCTTCATTAACGTTTTCAGCTGTACCACACAACTTGCATTTAGGTGTAACAACTTCCATTGTGAGCTTGCCATCGTTCTCATACAAGACAACCTTTGTCCCGGGACTTATGTTCATCTTGTTGCGATATTCCTTTGGCAAAACAATTCTGCCTGCGTGGTCCACAGTTTTAACAGTTCCATACAACATAAAATCACCATTCCTTTGTCAAATATTGTTACTTACACAATAAATATACTATAAAATGGCAAAAAATGTCAAGTTTTCTCATTCTGCTCAAAACACAAAAAACAACCCTCAAAAGAGAGTTGTTTCTTTTTCTGGTGGAGATGGCGAGAACCGAAGCTTCGCTTCGTTCGTTGCTTCGCAACCTTTCGCATTTATTTGTCCCTTTTGCTATCGCAAAAGATGGACGAGTGGTTTCGATTACCTAAAAAAGAAGCACCCCAAAAAGGAGTGTCTCTTTCAATGGTGGAGATGGTGGTAATCGAAACCACGTCCGAAAATCTATTCCTGAAACTTTCTACGAGCGTAGTTTATCTACTATATTTCCCTACGTGACAGCCGACAAACAGGCATTCATTTCGGTAGCCCTGTGATGTGTGACGGACTACAAGGCGATTATCCGTTCACATTTACTGCTAAATGACACTCCGTACCGGGCCGCAGTTCTCCCGGGGGAATGCTCGCCGCTAATTAAGCAGCAAGAAGTACTTTTTCGTTTTTGTCGTTTATTTTTGATAAACAGTCCGTTTTATGGTGGTCAGACTCCACCGCTCGCTTATCGCAGTTCAAAATCCCCGTCGAAATCCTTTCATCCCCGTATGCGTAGCAACTAAATATTTCACTGCGTGAAATGTGAAATTACCTCGTAGTGAAATTGTCGATGGCAGTGAAATTGCTGTGCAGAAAAATATTTAATTTCACTTTTGCGACAGCAAAAATTTCACTATTGAAAATAATTTCACTTTGAATAAAATTCAAAAATTCACCAATAAATACAAGTTGTATTTTGTTAAGGTTTGGAGAATTATGAGGATGCTCACGCATCCGATTTATAAATTATCTCATCCTTTCTTTCATTGAGCGTTCAATATTACGTTGAGCTTCTTTTTTTGCAGCAACGTCACGTTTGTCGTAAAGCTTTTTACCTTTACAAAGACCGACCTGAACCTTTGCTCTGCCTTTTTTGAAGTAGACGGACAATGGAATAAGTGTTAACCCATCTTGTTTTGTAGTGCCGAGAAGTCGCATTATTTCTTGCTTGTGCATAAGAAGTTTTCGTACTCTCATTGGGTCACGATTGAAGATGTTTCCATGGTCATACGGGCTTATATGCATACCATTAACGAAAATTTCGCCTTCCACGATACTGCACCAGGCATCTTTAAGGTTACATTTTCCCTGACGAAGAGATTTAACCTCTGTACCAACAAGCTCAATACCTGCTTCATAACTCTCAATGACGAAATAATCATGGAGAGCTTTTTTGTTTTGTGCGATTGTTGGATTTTCTTTTTTCTCTGCCAAGATTATTCCTCCTTTTCGAGTTACTATGAAAATTATAGGCGTTTTGTAAATCGCCTATACACAATTATAACAGATTTCTGCCCTGTAATGCTCTGGAAAGTGTTACCTCGTCTGCATATTCAAGGTCACTGCCCACAGGAATACCATAAGCAAGACGGCTTACCTTGATTCCCATTGGTTTCAGAAGCCTTGCAATATACATGGCTGTTGCTTCACCTTCGGCAGTAGGATTTGTAGCCATTATAACTTCGTTTACAGAATCGTCAGCCATTCGTTGAATTAATTCTTTAATTCGGATGCTATCCGGACCTATACTGTTCATAGGGGAAATAACACCGTGCAGAACATGATATGTACCCTTGTATTCGTGAGTACGCTCAAAAGCGGTAACGTCACGTGGGTTTTCAACAACACAAATTACGGACGAATCGCGTTTTGCGTTACTGCAAATAGTGCATTTTTCACCCTCGGTAAGGTTGCAACAGACATTACAAGTGTGGATGTTATTATGTGCATTGTTTATGGCGTCAACAAGATTTTTTGTACCCTCGTCGTCAAGACCAAGAATATAATATGCCATACGCTCCGCCGATTTTACACCGACAGAGGGCATTTTACGAAATTCTTCTATCAATTTTTCAAGGGAAACAATAGACATGATTTTTATGCTCCAATTTGTAAGAAAAAATTAGAATCCGAGCCCCGGAATGTTCATTCCGCCTGTGATTTTGCCCATTTCTCTTTCAGCTGTTTCGTCAGCCTTTCTCATTGCTTCGTTAACTGCTGCAATAAGTAAATCTTCAAGCATTTCAACATCTTCAGGGTCAACAACATCCGGCTGAATCTTAACTGATACGAGTTGGTGTTTACCGTTTACGGTAACATCAACTGCTCCGCCACCTGCAGAAGCGCTGTATTCTGCTTCTTCACATTCCTGCTGAACACGTGTCATATCTTCCTGCATCTGCTGGATGCGTTTCATCATATTTGCCTGACCGCCCTGGTTTGGTATTCTTGCTTTCATTTTTATTCCTCCTCAATATTCACACCGAGATTACGAGCTTTTGCCATAAGGTCAGAAAGCGGATTCTTTGGTGCTTGTTCCTGTTTGTTGTTATAAACTGCAAGAGTATATGATTTGCCGGTTATTTGCATAACGGCCTCTTTTATTGTTTTTGAATAGTCACCCGTTTTAAGGTACATTTCTAACACAGGTGAGCCTTTGATAAGCAGATATTTACCTTGATGGATAAATGCTGATGAGCCGGTAAGCATTGCGATTAGACTCTTGTCCTGTGAGAAAAGTCTGTCAAGGACTTCAGGCCATTTATCGAAAGGAATTGTGCCCATATTCTGTGGTGAAGCCTTTTCTTCCTGTGCTGCAGGAGGTGGTTCGGGAAGAGGACTCTCTTCTTTTTCTTCCTTTGGTTGAGGTTCAGGCTCAGTTTTTTCAATAGGCTTTTGTTCCGGCTCTGGAGTTGGTTTTGCCTCAACAGTTGCAGGAATTTCTGCTTTTACAGTTATTTTACCTGATGCCACCATTGTTTCAAGTTCACTGAGTCTGCGAAGAATCGCATTTATGTCACCATCAAGAGACGGTGTGCAAAGTCTTATAATACAAAGTTCTGCGCTTGTTCTGCGGTTTGCACCCTGTTTCATTGTTGCTGCAGATGCTGTGAGAATATCAATACAGGAAAGAATAGTTGCAAGTGTTGTTTTGTTGCTCTGCTGACGAATGATTTCGATTTCACCCTCGGAGCAGATAATCATATCCTGAAAATTCTTAACAGCCTTTGAAACCATAAGATTTCTGAAGTGGCTTGTAAGCTCTGTAATAAGTCTTTCCATATCACAGGAATCGTTGTACAGTTTATTTACAACTTCCAATGCTTTTGCAGCATTTTTTTCAAGAATACAGTCGCAGAGTTCGAAAATATATTCTCGGCCAGCAAGACCTGCACTGTTTGCAACAACAGCAGAGTCTATCACACCTTCGTAAGATGAGCAACGGTCAAGAAGTGAAAGAGCATCACGCATTGCGCCGTCTGCAATTCTCGCAATAAGCATTGCACCGTCATCGGAAATCTGAAGATTTTCTTTTGCAGAAACTTCTTTGAGCCTTTCTGCGATTGCTTCAGGTGGGATACGCTTGAAGTCAAAACGCTGACAACGGGAGAGAATAGTGGAAGGTAACTTGTGTACTTCAGTTGTTGCTAATATGAAGATAACATGTGCCGGTGGCTCTTCAAGTGTTTTGAGAAGAGCATTGAATGCACCGATTGAAAGCATATGAACTTCGTCAATAATGTAAACACGATATTTTGCGTTGGCAGGAGTAAAGTTTGCCTCTTCTCGTAAATCACGAATATTGTCAACACCATTGTTTGACGCAGCGTCAATTTCGATTATATCAAGAATAGCACCTGAATCGATACCCTTGCAGATGTCACATTCGTTACAAGGATTTCCATTGTCAGGGTTGATACAGTTTACTGCTTTGGCAAGAATTTTAGCACAGGAGGTTTTACCTGTTCCACGGGAGCCTGTAAAAAGATAAGCATGACTTGTTTTGCTTGTTTTTACGGCGTTTTCAAGTGTTTTTGTAATATGCTCCTGACCTACAACATCGGTAAATGTTGATGGGCGGTATTTACGATAAAACGCACGATACAAGATAACTCCTCCTTAAAAATAAACTGATAATTGCACTACAATCTCAGACAGTAGATACTCATATTAAAAATGCCTTAACTCAGTCATGTGTCGTGCAGGCGGACTGTGGCGCCCGATGCAAACCGTTTAATGCTGCTCGGTTCCCCGCCTGACATGGTTCACGGCGCTTCGCCGCACAGGACCCACACGGCACACGACTGAATTAAGGCAATTTTATTTAGTCAAGTAATTATACTATATATGTATAATAATTTCAAGAGGAAAATCTGCACTATTTTTATTGTAGTTAAAAAGATTTTGTGATAGAATAAAAACGTATAAAATTAACCGGATTTATGTTAGGGGGTCTGAGAATGTTTAATGTTATTCCTCAACCTGTAAATATACTTATAAATCGAGATAGAAAAGGGTTTACTCTTCATACGGGAACAATCATTTCACCGTATCCTTTTGTTGATGAATTTATCTCTTTTGTGAGAAAAACTCTCAATAAAAAAGTTTATGTTCACGAAGATACAGGTGAAGAAAGGTCGATTATTCTTAAAATTGACGAGTCCATCTCGCATAATGAGGGATACACCATAAAATGTGAAAACAGACGAGTTTTTTTAAATGCAAAAACTGAAACAGGCTTGTTTTATGGATTGCAGACTTTAAAACAGATGCTGTTACAGACAGAAGGAAAAATTCCGTATACTGAAATCACTGATTATCCTCGTTTTTCATATCGTGGTTTTATGCTTGACTGTGGTAGATATTTTTATCCTGTTGATGATGTTAAGAAAATCATTGATTTAATGGCACTTCATAAGCTGAATGTATTGCATTGGCACTTAACAGAGGACCAAGGCTGGAGAATTGAAATTAAAAAATATCCTCTTTTAACTGAAAAAGGTTCAAGCAGAAGTCATACTAATTTTAACCATAAGCCTCATGGTGGATATTATACACAGGATGAGGTTAAGGAAATTGTAAAATATTGTCACGACAGAAAAATAAAGGTTATTCCTGAATTTGATGTTCCCGGACATAGTGTGGCTGCAATTTCCTGTTACCCTGAGCTTTCTTGTCTTGACAGAACCCTTGAGGTTGCAACTCATTGGGGTGTAAAGCACGATATTCTCTGTGCAGGTAAAGAAACAACATATAAATTTGTCTATGATATTATTGATGAGTTAATTGAACTTTTTCCTGATAAAATCATTCACATTGGTGGTGATGAGGCGGTTAAAATGCGATGGGAAAACTGTCCTCATTGTCAAAAGGCAATTAAGGAAAACGGACTTTCCAATGAAAACGAATTGCAGACATTCTTTATGAATAAGGTTAATAAATATCTTAAGTTAAAAGGCTATTCATCAATAGTGTGGAATTATGATGAGGTTGCAAATGTTGATAAATTAAGTCCTGATATTGCTTGGAACGTATGTGGAATGGGAAAGGATAACAGTTTGATTGAAAGCGAACTGAAGCGTGGCCGAAAAATGATTAATACGTTCTGTTATCCGTATTATTTCGATTTCCCTTATGGTTGGAATACATTAAGGCAGGTTTGCGAAAATGATGGTGCATTAACAGAAGATGATAGTGACACTCTTGGAATCGAGGCACAGATGTGGACCGAATATGTTCCAAATATGAAACGACTTGAATTCCTCACATTCCCGAGGTTGGGTGCAATGGCAGAAAATGCCTGGGCAGAAAAGGGATATCCTTCATTTACAACATTTATGCATAAAGTAAGTGATTATTATAAAGTCCTTGATGTATATAATGTTGGATATGCATCACTTAAAAAGGCATGTCCGTCATTTATGTATAAACATGCTTCTTCACTTTGGTTTAAACGCAGAGTGTTCCATTGGCAGGGACTTCACAATCTTATTGATGATGCAAAGGCAAAGAAAGAAGCAGAAAAAATCAAGGCAAGTATTAATGAAAAATAAATTTGGGGATTAATTAAACTTTAAAGAATTATAGAGGTGTTATACTATGAAAAAATATGTTTTAGCATTAGACCAGGGAACAACAAGTTCCAGAGCAATTCTTTTTGACAAAAAGGGTAATATCTGTTATAAGGCACAGCACGAATTCAGTCAGATTTATCCACATACAGGTTGGGTTGAACACAATCCTATGGAAATTCTTTTCTCACAGCTTCAATCTGTTATGGAGGTTATGGCTGAAAGCAAGGCAACTGCTGAGGATATTGCTTCAATCGGCATTACAAATCAGCGAGAAACAACAGTTGTATGGGATAAATCAACCGGAAAGCCGATTTATAATGCAATCGTATGGCAGTGCAGAAGAACTGCTGATTTGTGTGAAAAAATAAAAGAAGACGAAGAATTAACAAAATATATTACAGAACATACCGGTCTTGTTGTTGACGCTTATTTCTCTGCAACAAAGATTAAGTGGATTCTTGATAATGTTGATGGTGCAAGGGAACTAGCTGAGAAAGGTCAGCTTCTTTTCGGTACTATTGAAACATGGCTTATCTGGAATCTTACAGGTGGTGCTGTACATATTACTGACTATTCAAATGCATCAAGAACTATGCTTTTTGATGTTGACAGACTTTGCTGGGATGAATACCTTTGTGAAAAACTCGGTATTCCAATGTCAATGCTTCCAAAATGTGAACCATCAAGTAAGATTTACGGAACTGTTGCAAAGAGTGTTATGGGTATTGAAGAATTGGCGGGTGTGCCTATTTCAGGTGCAATAGGTGACCAGCCGGCAGCACTTTTTGGTCAGGGTTGCTTTAAACCCGGTCAGGCCAAAAACACTTATGGTACAGGATGCTTTCTCCTTATGAACACAGGTGACAAGCGAGTTGAGTCAAAGAACAATCTTGTTACAGGTGTAGCATGGGGAATCGGAGATAAGGTGACTTATGCAATTGAAGGCTCTGCATTTAATGCAGGTTCAGTTATAAAGTGGCTTCGTGATGACCTTCATCTTATTCCTTCTGCACAGCGTTGTGACGTGCTTGCAGAGAGTGTTCCTAATTCAAATGGTGTTTATTTTGTACCTGCTTTCACAGGTCTTGGTGCACCATATTGGGATATGTATGCACGTGGAACAATTGTTGGCCTTACACGTGGTGCTAATGATGCTCATATCTGTCGTAGCGTTCTTGAAGCTATAGCATATCAGATGACAGATTTACTTGAGGCAATGAAACAGGATTCTGATATCGAACTTTCAGAGCTCCGTGTTGATGGTGGTGCATCAGTAAGCAATATTATGATGCAGATTCAGGCAGATATGATAAGAACAAATGTAAACAGACCAAAGATGGTTGAAACAACCGCTATCGGTGCAGCGTATCTCTCAGGTCTTGCAGTAGGATTCTGGAAGGATACTGCTGAGATTGAAAAAATACGCGAGGTTGACAAAGTGTTTAAGCCGCAGATGGATATGGAAAAACGCAATAAGAGATATCGTGGATGGCTCCGTGCTGTTGAGCGTTCAAGAGATTGGGTAGAGCATTAATTTAAGAGGCGAAACAGAATGGATTATGCAAAGGAAAGCTTAAAGCTACATTATGAATGGCAGGGTAAAATTGAAATAAAAACAAGAGCAAAGGCAAATGACAAAGAATCTCTTTCTCTTGCTTATACACCGGGTGTTGCCGAGCCTTGTCTTGAAATCCAGAAAGATATAAATAAATCCTATGAGTTGACACGTCGTTGGAATACAGTTGCTGTTGTCACTGATGGTACTGCGGTTTTGGGACTTGGTGACATAGGTCCTGAGGCAGGAATGCCTGTTATGGAAGGAAAATGTGTCCTTTTCAAAGAATTTGGTGGTGTTGATGCAATTCCGCTTTGTGTAAAAAGCAAGGATGTTGATGAAATCGTAAATTGCATTTCGCTTCTTTCGGGTAGCTTTGGTGGAATTAATCTCGAGGATATTGCGGCTCCTCGTTGTTTTGAAATCGAAAGAAAGCTAAAAGAAAAATGTGATATCCCGGTTTTCCATGACGACCAACATGGTACAGCCGTTGTTGTAGGTGCTGCGGTTACAAATGCACTTCGTGTTGTAGGGAAAAAACTTGAAGACTGTACTGTAGTGTTCAGCGGTGCAGGTGCAGCAGGTATTGCAATAGCAAAGCTTCTTCTTAAAATGGGTGCAGGAAATATCATAATGTGCGATAAAGAGGGGGTTCTGTGTGAAGGCAGAGAATGGATGAACTCTGAACAGGCACAGATGGCTGAAATTACAAACAAAAACAATCTTACCGGTACTCTTAAAGATGCTTTGGTTGGTGCAGATATATTTATCGGAGTTTCCGCGCCGGATGTTGTTACTGAAGAAATGGTTAAATCTATGGCAAAGGAAGCGATTGTCTTTCCAATGGCTAATCCTGTACCTGAAATTATGCCGGATAAAGCAAAAAATGCCGGTGCAAGAGTTGTTGGCACAGGCAGAAGTGATTATCCTAATCAGATTAACAATGTGTTGGCATTCCCGGGAATTTTTCGTGGTGCTCTTGATTGCAGGGCAAAAGATATCAATGAAGATATGAAAATTGCAGCCGCAAAAGCTATTGCTTCACTTGTTTCTGATGATGAGTTGACAGAAGAGTATATTCTTCCAAAAGCATTTGACGAAAGAGTTGGAAAAACCGTTGCTGAAGCAGTTGAAGAGGCAGCGAAAAAAAGCGGTGTAGCGAGAAGTTAAAAAACATCTAAACAAAAAATAAAAGTGCATATAAAAAACTGAACCCCATCGGATATACCGATGGGGCTTCCTTTTTCACCTGTCCAGGGACAGGATATAACCTATTTAAAGTGTGATAATAATACCATAAAATGAAAATACTGTCAACAAAATAGATGGTATTTATCTATCCTGCATTCTTCTCCAATGGAAAAGATATTGTTGTGCAATTCCTTCGGTGCCTTTTGTGCATTCGGGTAGTCCGTTGGGATACATTTCTGCCATAATGCGTTTTACCCAGACATCGACTGGAAAGGCCTCCAGCTTGTGAAATCCATAAAGGAGAGTGCATTCGGCAACCTTTGCTCCTACGCCTTTGATTTTCTGCAGTTCTTCTCTGCCAAAATCAATAGGATTTGTTTTGATTTTTTCAAAGTCTACTTCACCACTTGCTACCTTTTGGGCTGCATCAATAATATATTTTGCTCTGAATCCTGCACGGATAGGAGAAAGGTCTTCAACGGATAGTTTGGAAATAACTTTGGCAGAAGGAAATGTCTTTTTGCCAACTTCACCATCGCCGAATGTTTCGCAAAGTCTTTCTACAATACCTTTGATTCGGGGAATATTATTGTTTTGTGAAATAATAAATGAGCATAGAGCTTCCCAGGGCTCCTGATGTAGAATCCGGATTCCGCTGTATTCCCGGACAGCAACACGAAGATGCTCATCGTCATATGAAGAAACAATTTTTTCGTAGTCAAGGTTAAAGTCGAAATAATCCTTCCAGATGGCGTTGAAATCATCTTCCGTACAGTTGTAAAAGAGTATTTCGGTTTCTGTTTGTTGTATAGTAAGAGGTTTGCCAAAAGCAACACCATGCCATTTTTCATCTTCATAATGCCAACGGAATGCCTGACCGCAATCTAAAGAAAGATTTAAGTCGAAGGTGGAGGGACGAGGAAAGCGATAACAATTATTCATAATAAAATCCTTTGCATTTTAACTAAAATAATATGAAAAAACTATCTAAAAGTACCAATGTCATTTTGCACAAAAATTTTAGACAAAATTTAAGTAGGGTAGGTTCCAAAATGTATAATTTGTCAAGCGTTTAAAACAAATTGTATTTGTTAACTTTTTAACGATGCATTTTTATTTTTGTCGAAAAGTGGCTAAAACCCTTTAAATTCAATGAAAATCACGCGAGTTATAAACATTTTCAACAGAGTTTTCAACAATAAAGTTGAAAAGTTAAATATACAATCTGTATAAATTTATGTGTAATAATTTTTGTTGAAAATCCCATATTGACAAAAATTCCCGTAAAAATGTGTACAAAAAACAGTATAAAATTGACTAAAAAACCAAAGATATGTTCACAATAACAATAAACCAATGTGAGGATAATTATTATGGTGAAAGGTGTTAATCATCAGGTACTTGAAATTCACGAAACAGGGTCAGAATATTTTGAAAAGGCTTTGTTTTTTGTAAAACCGGAATTCAGTAAGGAAAATGAGGGAAAATTGAAATCAAAAGCCATACTGAGTGCAAGAAATATCTCTTCAGTTCCTAAAACCAAGGTTCAGAAAATAAAAAGCCGAGTGCTGATTTTTCTGGAAATGGCAGCCTCGGCGGGGGTAGGTGCTTTGATAACAGCACTTGTTACAAGATAATCAATTCTTTTGGTGAATTAGTAAGGTTTTTACAGCCGATGTCAGTAATGAGCGCCATATCTTCAATTCGCACACCAAAGCTTCCCGGGATATATATTCCGGGTTCAACAGTTACAATGTTGCCAATTTGCAAGATGCTGTCTGAAGCAGGGGAAAGGTTAGGGAATTCGTGAATTTCCACACCTACGCCATGGCCTGTTGAATGAGTGAAGTATTTGCCATAACCTGAATCATTAATAACCTTTCGAGCAAATTCGTCGCCATCTTTACACGATATACCTGCTTTGATGTTATCAAGGCAGTTTTGTTGTGCCTTAAGTACAGTGTTATACACATTTTTCATCTCATCGGTGGCAAAACCAACTGCAACAGTACGGGTCATATCGCTGTGATAACCATTGATAACTGTGCCAAAGTCCATTGTGATAAAATCGCCGTTTTCGATTTTCTTGTCACTTGGTACACCATGAGGCATGGATGAATTTTTACCGCTGACCGCAATGGTTTCAAAAGAAAGTGCTTCGCCACCATTACGGAGCATAAAGAAATCCAGTTCAAGTGCAATTTCCTTTTCTGTAATACCGACTTTAATGAAACTTAGAATATGTTGGAACGCATCTTCTGCAATTCTCTGTGCTTTTATAATGGATTCAACTTCGTTGTCGTTTTTCACTGAACGGACGGCGTTGATAAGCTTATCGAGAGTTGAGTCTGTGGAGATGCTTGTGTTTTTAAGAACACCTTTTAGTGAATTGTATGTAGAAACTGTCATTCTCGTTGATTCAACAAGAAGATGCTTACAATTCATATTATCTAAATATTCAGCAATCTGTGGATAAGTTTTTCCTAAAAGTTTAACCACACAGTTGGAAATCTGATTTTCGGCAGCTTCAATATACCTTCCGTCAGTGATAAAGACTGCTTTTTCAGGAGACACCAGAAGGAATCCGTCAGATGACTCAAATTCTGTGAAATATTTTCTGTTTTCAGGAGATATAATCAAGGCGCAATAATTGTTGCCCTGTTCCTTTAAAAGAGATTGTAATTTTTTAATCATAGTAACCATATCCGTGTAATTTTTCAAATTCAGTTATAATTGGTTTCGCTCTTCGTTGACGGATTCCATAATAAATCGGAAAGCGTGTTCTGCCTTTCAGAGCATCAACAAGAATCGCGATAGCGCCACAGTCGTTTGCAGCCATAACATCTGCAAAAATCTGGTCACCTACCATAGCAAGTTCATTAATTTTAACTCCCATCATTTCAGCGCCCTGAATGAGAGAATGTGACTTTGGCTTTTTGGCGCTTGCAATAAAAGGAAGACCCAAGGCATTTGAAACGATTTTCGGACGACGAGGCATAGCGTTTGAAATAATCATAACTTTAATATCGTTATCCTGAATTACTTTTAACCAAGCTTCAAGACCGTCGATACAATTCGTTCTTCCGTCGTTGCAGATTGTGTTGTCTATATCGAGAGCAACTGCCTTTGCACCCATTTTTTGTAAATCATCAACCGAAATATCAAGAACAGATTTGTATCGGTATTTTGGCATAGCTGAAACCATAGTATATCTCCTTTGGCTTAACGAGATTTTTAGTTGGTAAAAAAATAGTGGGCAATCCGTCAATGGATGCCCACTTGCGTTTTAAAACATAGCTCCGCAAAGCGAAAGATTATTTAAACTTACGCTTACGTGCAGCCTCAGACTTCTTCTTTCTCTTTACAGAAGGCTTTTCGTAATGCTCTCTTTTGCGTACTTCCTGAATTACGCCGTCACGAGAAGTTTGTCTCTTAAATCTTCTGAGAGCACTTTCCAAGGACTCGTTTTCTTTAACTTTTACCTGACTCATTAAAATTCCCTCCCTTATACAATGGGATACGATTTGTATTATACAACACCAAATGTCAACTGTCAACAGTTTTTTGGCATATTTTCCGTAATGTTGCGTTGTGCCGTTCCGAAATATCCGCATATTCCTTCGTCGGCACGCCTTACTTTACGAAAAATCTGCTCAAAACAAAGTACCTCATATTTACTATTTTTTGCATATCGGTTATGTTTATATTTTTTTCATCAATTTACCGTATACAACGCC
>JAZNLY010000022.1:0-5263 GCA_045579305.1 Candidatus Fimenecus sp.
TATTTGTCACCGTTGTCTTTTGCAACTTTTATATAATCAAAGTCAAAAACATCATAAAGGCGCTCAACTCTTGTTTCGTAGGTTGAGGTGTCGTTTTCATCAATCTCAACCACACGGTATCCGTACTGAGTTGTATAAGCCAAGCCTTTGTAACGGGTCATAGGAGAGGTGTAAATATCAATATTCTGATTTCTTACACCGAAGGCATTTGTGTGGTCGTGTCCTGTAAACATCGCCAAAACATCGCCTGTTTCAACCAAAGCATTAAACTGTCCGTCATTGTAATATCCGGGACAAGGTTTTTCGTTAAGCATTCCGTAGTTAACTTCGTCAGGGTCAAACATATAATATTCATCTTCATTGTAAATATGCTTAATTGCATAAGGTTGCTTAGAGTCAACCTTTTTAAGAACATCATAAATTTCGGGAACAATTATATGCTGAAAAACAACGGAGTTAACTGTTTCACCACCATTTTCTTTTTTGAGCTTAGCAGATGTTTTCTTGTACCAGTCTATTTGTTCGGTTCGTACTCGGTCGTAATGTCTCGGTTCATCCTCGTCGTAATCACCCGAGTCAAACACCCAAAGATTGAAATTGACTTTGTCGCTGTCAGATGCGAGAACCGGAATATTAAATGTTGCACAGTTTTTGAAATTTTCGCTATTATCGGTAGATATTACGCAAGAGAAGGTGTTGTAATATTCCATAATATCTTCTCTGGTCATTGGTCCTGCCTCTGAATCGTGATTACCGAAGGTCACGGCAACGGGAATGCTTCTTGATTCAAATATATTCATAAGAGCATTGATTAACTTTTTTGTTTTTTCAGGGTCTTCGTTAGGATGTGTATTATCACCTGTAAGTACAACAAGGTCAGGCTTTTCAATATCACAGGCTTCGGCAATTACCCATATTGAAGCATCAAAATGCTTGTCATAATTAAGATGTGTGTCAGCAATATGCAGTATTTTAAGCTTGCCGTCAGAATTGAACCTTATTGTTGTATCTGTTTCCTTATGTAAATCAGCAGGTCCATAGTTGATATTTGTATTTTCGGGTTCGATTTCAAAATAGATTATTCCTACAACAAGAACCGCCACCAATACTAAGGCAATAATTCCTATTATTCGTTTTTTCATTGTGTAATCTCTCGCTTTCGTATTACTGAATAAACTTTTCTTTAGTATATGAAATTTATTTAATTCCCGGAGTTCTGAGAATACCTGTTGTTCGAAGAACATACTCATAACTCCAATTTATTCCGTCACTTCTCCATGCACCCGGACCATGCCATTTTTCTTTTACATTTACAAGGTGGAGCGGCCCGAAGGAGTTGTAGCGGTGCGTATAAAGTTTAATACCGACTTCATGTTCACCATCAGAAATACCATTGATTTCAAGAGTATATGGCGGATAAATAATCTCACCTTTGTTTTCACCGTCAATACTCACTTCAATAAGTGCACCCATATAGTCATTTGCAGTAACTGTGAGACTACCGTTTTTCACCTCAGTCTTCATTTTATATGTTACTGCTCCTGAATAGAAAGGAAGTCCTTGATTGATAAGAGAACCGAATGTTATTCTTTCAGGCAATGTGGTTATTGTTGCAAATGAACCTGTTACTCTGACACCGAAATCACCCAAAACGAACATATTTTCAAGGTTTGCGGTTTCACCGAAGGGAAGAGTAATTTCGAGGACATTTTCACCCTTTACGATGTTGCCAAGTTTCATCCTGCCAATTGAAATATCAACATAAAAGCCTTTTTCCCTTTCGGTGATTTTCTTGCCGTTGAAGGTTATTTCTGCGATGTCTGCGTCTTCAAGAGCAAGAACTGCACCAGTATAATCAATTTCACTCCAGAACGTAAATTTAAGTTTTACTTTATGATCTTTAGGAAGCTTTCCGAGTGCCCACGGCTGAACAACACGGTTACCTCTTTTTTTCATTCCCAGACGCTCTCTTACAAGATTGTCAAGACGAAGTATTTCTTCTTTGGGTGAATAGTCCTTATCATCGTCAATTTTCCACTCAGCCATATCAAGTACAAGAACATTTTCTTCAGAAAGCTCGTACTCGCACAGTGTACCGGGCATTTCGCCAGCTTTTTCGGGAATGTGTTGTGTTTCATTAGAATCGCTCTTACCATAGGTGAGCTTAAGAAGAATTGAATCATAACCGAAAATATGATATCGGATAATTGTCTTTCCTTCTCTGTATTCTGCTTTAATGGGATACACTTCACCGTTTTCGGTGTTATATATTTGAGGAGAAAATGTACCATTCAGAATAATCTGGATATCGTTGCCATCATCTATTTGCTTATTATCCGGTTCTTTTGAGCAACAAATGAAAAGCCATCTGCAATCAGTGTCTTGTCTGAGCTGATAAATATAATTGTCCGTAAGTCTGCCGTCAGCGTATCTTATTGTGAGAGTTCTTACATCGTGGAGTGCAGTAAGAAGCGATGCACGGGAGAAATCAATGTTTTCACTCTCTTCAAAGAGTGATTTTACACAGTCACAAGGCACGACCTCAACAAGAGAGGGTGCATCGCCCATAAATATAAGTTTACCACCATTATCGCGGAACTGCTGAAGTCTTTCAACAGTTGTTTTTCTTAAGGTTTCACAGCCGGGTACAATAATTGCATCGTATTCCATTTCACCAACCTTGAGAGGTGCAGAGCCTTCCTTACAAAGAGAAGGAAGAAGTGATTCTGAAATAAAGTTAAAATCAATACTGCCTTCAAGAAGCCATTTTGTAACATTTTGAAATCTTTCATCAAGGCTTTCTCTGAATACTGCAGATTTATCATTAGGCCCCCAATGAAGCCAGAAACTCTCAACGGGATGAATTACACCAACCTTTACAACAGGCTTGCCACGTGTAAGTGCAGTGTTAACTCTTGCAAAATGGTCTTCAATAAGATTGTATTTTTTGTGCCAAGGAGACTGATAATGTATCGAAGCGGGGTAATCTCTTTTCGCTTCACCTTTCATAGCGTACCACGAAAGATGAGGAACACGTATTGTGACGCCAAGACAAGCCTGCCAGTCACCCTGATGCTTGTATGTTCTGAAATCACAGTCCCATGTGGTAACGCCGTAAAGCTCTGAGAGCATACCTTCATAACCGTACTGATGAACAGCAGACTGTGTCTGCTTTGCGGTGGTGAATTCGTGACGGTTGCAAAGCATATCGATGCCGGGAAGTCTGAAGCTTCTGTATGAACGCATTGCCTCGCCAAGTGCTGCAGTCTGTGAATGTAGTGTAGGCTCTTCCATCATATGTCCTGTAAGAGCAATTCCATTTTCTTTGCACCATCCTCCGACAGTATCAGCGAATGAACTTGCAAAAAGTTCTGCAATAAAATCATGATATCTGTAACGGTGCAGAGATGGAGCAGAGCCGGGCTTATCCCAGAACACTTCGGGAAGAGTGTCGAAAATATCCTCCCCGTACATTTCTTTATAGAGCTCAGGAACCTTATCAGTCCAGGGCATTGTGATATCCGTTTTATCAAATGAATTATTGAGAACTCTTTTTCTTGTAAACTGAGGCTCATCGGTAAAAATAGCGGGAATGGTTTTATCAAATTCATCACCCACTTTTGCTTTATATTTTTCGTGTGTGACTTCAATAAACTTTTTAATAGCCTCGCAGTTTAAGGTGTCAATATATGTCTGATTGTTATACCAGTTAGAAGGATTTTGTAATTCAAGAAAGGCGTACCATTTTGTGCCCTCTGCTTTTTCATCTTCACCTATTCTTTTATAGGAAGAGAGAAATCCTTCACTGTCAAGAACTATATCGTAGCAGGCAATAGGGTTTTCTTTTTCGTTTCCCCAATAGTCATCATAGCCACTGCATTCTTTTTCTTTGAAGGGAGTGAAAAGAAGACATCTTCCTCTGTATTTTTTATCTCTTGTCACAAGTCCGCCTGCAGCTCCTGAAGGATATCTGTCTTCATCGTAAAGCCAAGCAAGCATTTCTTCCTTCTTTGCCTTACAAACACTGTCTTTGATAAGCACCATATATTCTTCACTCAGGTACTCGTTTTCAAGACCTGTCCTTACGTGAAGATGAAAACCACCAAACCCCATTTCTTTGAATATATCAATTTGTCGGCATAATTCTTTTTCTGTAAGATATGAGTTAAGAGCCCAGAATGGTGTTCCTCTGTATTCTGATGTAGGACTTCTGAAAAGCTCTTCCTTTAATGTTTTTTCGATATTCTTTTTGTATAGCATATGTTCACCTCTTGCGTGTGAGAATTTA
This sequence comes from Candidatus Fimenecus sp., assembly GCA_045579305.1. Lineage (GTDB taxonomy): Bacteria > Bacillota > Clostridia > Oscillospirales > Acutalibacteraceae > Fimenecus. The sequence continues at coordinate 4,289 of JAZNLY010000022.1, forward strand.
TTTCAGAGTAAATTCAGCATTATTGTCCGAAAAGCCTTTATTGTTTCCGATAGTATCAAGAAGCATGCATCTTAAATCAATCTTTTCACCGTTTTTACTGAGCTTAGGTTCAATCTTTTTAAGCACAAATGAAAATCTATTGAGAATGCCTGAAATGAAATTATACACAGGTGTACCCTCGATATGAGGACCGTCACCAAGAAATATCCCAACTCCAACTTCACCAACAAGCTCTGCTAATTTTTTGTTTTTAAGAGCTTTGTCATTATTTATAAAAAGCAGACGTTCAACAGTTCCCACAGTGATTTTATCGAAACGTTTTCTACCAAAAGATTTTAAATGTTTAACAATTCCTTGTCCGCCACTGAGAGCGCCACGAACACGTGCGATAATTGCATTTTCGAAATGCTTGTGAAAATATTCCTGCGCAGTAAGACCTTTTAAATCCCAACCAAAGTCTTCAACATCAATTGTTTCAACCTTCAGCACAGAGTTTTCGTCTATTGTTATTTTTCTGTATTTTGCAGGACTGCCTACAAGACAGGCAGTGCAAACATCAATCAGTCTGTTGCCCTTTTCGGTATAAAACTCATTTATGCTCTGGATGTGCATATGTCCTGTTAAAATAAGCTCTATTCCGTTATCTGCAAGGAAGGTCGCAACCCTTCTCCAGTCCTTAATTCTTGCATCTCCAACTAAGTCGAAAGCCGGTACAGATGGAATAATAGGATAATGGCATATTGCAAAAACAGAGCAGTTATCTGCCTTTGCTTTGTCAATCTGTTCTTTTGCCCAAGACATAAGTCTTTCGTCCATTGCTCCTTTTGGCTGAGCCTTACTGTCACAGCATATCGCCAGCATTCTTACACCTTCGGTAATTTCAGCAACATAGGAATGTGTTGGTTCATCAAGTGCAATAGCATCGTCATAACCGAAATCACGGTACATCTCACACAAATCATTGAAATCTGTACC
>JAZNLY010000023.1:0-8546 GCA_045579305.1 Candidatus Fimenecus sp.
CACGGCTCACGAAATCGTCATTTCGAACCGAATCCTGATTTGAAAGAGCCAACCGGTGACCCGAATGAAATCTGGAGTTTTGGTGACGAGAATTTCCATATTCTCAAAAACCTCATTTTCATCCGTGAAAAGCTAAGACCATATATTAAGAATCAGATGGATATTGCAAGTGAAAAGGGATATCCGGTAATGCGACCAATGTTCTTCGAATTCCCTGACGACGAAGTGTGTTATACTCTTGACAGTCAGTATATGTTTGGTGATGAAATTATTTTTGCACCTATTGTGGAAAGAGGACAAACTGTTAAAACTGTGTATATTCCTGATGGCGAATGGATTTTAACAAAGGACAAAAAGGTCTACACAAAAGGCACTTATGAAATAACTGCGAATATTGATGAATTTATCGCGTTTGTTAAATCAGGTTCGGATTTAATAGATATATTCAAATAAAAAAAGAGGGTTATGTTATGGAAAAAATTATTTCTGTTTTACTGGTGATTTGCATATTGGTATCATGCACAGTGATTTGTCTTGCTGCTCCGGATGATGTGAAACTCAGATTCAATGAGGATGGCAAGTTTAAAATACTTGCACTTGCAGATGTTCAGGATAGCTATCCTCTAGAACCTGCTATGATTCAGTTTATCAATGAAGCTCTTGATTATACAAAGCCTGACCTTGTTGTGTTTGTTGGTGACAATATCGTTGGTGAGGATATAAAAGCGATTGATGAAATGATAGCTCCGCTTGCTGACAGGGATGTTCCATTCACATTCGTTTTTGGCAATCACGACGACCAGGATGGCCTTACAAAAGATATGCAACTCAGTGCATATCAGAAATATGACGAGTGTTTAGCATATGATGCTGTTCCTGAACTTCATGGTACAGCTACACATAATCTTCCGATTCTTTCAAGTGATGGTAAGAAGACAGCTTTTAACCTCTGGATGTTTGATAGTGGTACATACTATTTTGAAGATGGTGTGGAACTCGGATATGATTGGGTCAGAAAAGACCAGATTGAATGGTACAATTCTGTTCGTGACGAAATGACAAAACAGAATGGTGGCAATCTTGTGCCTTCAATTGCATTTCAGCATATTATTCCTCAGGAGCCTTGCAAGGAAATTTTCTACAAATCTCCATTCAATCTTGGCAATCTTTCAAATAATTTTGCAGACGGCACATCATATACTTATATTCCAAACCTTACAAAGTATGACGGAATTATTTTTGAACAGTCCTGCCCAAGCTATGGTAACGACGGACAGTGGGATGCTATGGTAAAGGGTGGAGATGTGTTAGGACTTGTTGTAGGTCACGACCACGTTAATAATTTCATAGTAAATGTTGATGGTGTTGACCTTATTCAGACACCTGCAGTAACATATAATTCTTATTACACAGAGTTATATCAGGGTGCAAGAATTATAGAACTTGATGAAAACGACCCTTGGAATTATGAAACATATATGGTTACTGCCAATGAACTTGCATTACAGGAAGGTTCAAAACTGAACGAAATTGGCGACAGGGATAACTATGAGTTTATATATAAATTCGAAAAAATATTCTCAAGAATTTATGTTGCTGTAGTAGAGAACTTTAAGAAGTTAATTGGTTTGGATAACGGAGTTATCTGATTATGAAATCCCAAAAGATTCATAATTTTTTTGAAAAAACTGTTCCATGGCTTTTGTTTACAAACCATTGTCCGTATTGCAACGGATTAATGGGCAAGGACCGGACTCTCTGTGATGATTGCAAGAAAAATCTGCCCGTTATCGGTGATGAAAGGTGCAAATACTGTGGAGCAGAGAAAAGTCGATGCACCTGTAAAAAACACAGGAAAGGCTTTGAGTCGGTTGTTGCACCTTTTTATTATGAAAATGGCATTAAAAGTGCTATTTATAACCTGAAATTCAGCGGAAAAGAATTCGTTGCCCGCAATCTTGCACAGAAAATGGCAGAAGTCGTGGATAAAGAGTATAAGGGTGTAAACTTTGATTTCATCTGTTATGTTCCTTTTACTGTTTCACAGCAAATAAAAAGACGATATAATCAAAGTGAATTGCTGACAATGAATTTATCTGAAAAACTTAATATTCCTGTTGAAAATGCCTTGGTAAAGCATTTTGACACCAATGCTCAACACAAGATGTCATATAAAGAACGTGCAGGAAATGTTTTCGGCATATATGATGTTGCTGAAGATGTAAATGTAAAAGGCAAAACAATCCTCATTGTGGATGATGTAAAAACATCGGGTGCAACGCTGGACGAATGTTCCTGGATATTAAGAATACGAGGCGCAGAAAAGGTTTATTGTGTTGTTTCGGCAATTGCCGGTGTAAAACCTGAAGACGAAAACTGAATAAAAAATAATAACTCCTTACTTTTTGGTGAATACTATTAAAAAAGTAAAGGAGTTTTTATTATGGTTGAACAAGATACGATAAGATTGCTTCGTGAATGCGATGCAGGTGTGAAAATGGGCATTTCTTCAATCGATGATGTGATGAAATATGTAAAATCCGAAAGACTTCGCAAGGACCTTACAGATAACAGAGAAGAGCATTGTAAGCTTGATAAGGATTTACAGGAATTACTTGGCCAATATCACGATGAAGGCAAAGAACCGAATCCAATGGCGAAAGGTATGTCGTGGATGAAAACCAATATGAAGCTTGTGGTGAATGAATCGGACCACACTATTGCCGATTTGATTACCGACGGTTGTAATATGGGTGTAAAATCCCTTAATAAGTATCTGAATGAATATGAGGCAGCTGATGAAAAATCAAAGGATATCTGTAAAAGGCTCATAAATCTTGAAGAAGATTTGATTATTCAGATGCGACAGTTTTTATAAGGCAGGGGAAAACCCTGCTTTTTTGTATATGGCGCTATAAACTAGCATAGAATATGTAGAGGTGATTGATTTGAGAATAGATTGGAAAAAACTGTTGATTTGTATTGCAATACCGTTGGCAGTAGGTGGTGTTTCTGCATTACTTACATCGGGCAATATGAAGCTTTTTGAGGAAATCGAGAAACCACCATTGTCACCACCGGGTTGGCTTTTTCCCGTAGTGTGGACAATTCTCTATGTGCTTATGGGAATAGCCTTGTACCTTGTTGTAACAACAAAGACAAGGGAAAATAAAACACCTGCATATATTTCCTTTGGTGTACAGTTGTTTTTTAATTTTTTCTGGTCCATAATATTTTTTAATGCACAAGCATATCTTTTCGCATTTATATGGCTCTTGTTATTGTGGGTTGCCATTGTTGTGAATATTTATTTCTTCAATAAAATAAACAGTACATCCGCAAAACTCTTGATTCCTTATCTTATATGGGTAATTTTTGCAGGGTATCTTAATCTTGGAATATACATTCTTAATGGATAAAAAATAAAAAGTCATTCTGAGCGAAGTGAAGAATCTCTACCATAGTTTGCAATAAACTTTACAGAGATTCTTCGTCATTTTATTCCTCAGAATGACTTGCATTTTGTTGGTTATTTATACTGATAAACTCTTACATAATCCACTATGAATTCTGCTGTGTCACCGGGTTTCATATTCATTTTGCCTACACCATGGCGGTCAGCATCTGCAACACCGTTTGCACCTGCAACCTCACAAGAAAGGATAAGATATTCGGGATTCCGACTTACTCCACCGGTTGAAAGTCTGCCGGTTTCAATGCCATTGATGTAGAAAATATATTCGTTTTCATTCCATTCCACACCATAGGTATTATATTCCTCATAAGGATTGTTTGCAAACCATTTGCCGATTGAATCCCCTTTGTGGTCAGCGCCATATCCGTCATAATGAATGCCCGATATAACTGCATCTCCGGCACCCCACCAAACGTCCTTATAGTACATTGACTCAAACACGTCAACCTCTGTGCCGTCCTTACCGCTTCCGTCAACAATTGAAACACCGTCATTCATCATCCAGAATGCGGACCACATTCCTGTTGATTTAGGAAGAATACATCTGCATTCGAAATAGCCATAACAGAATTCGTGTTTACCTCGGGTTTCAATGCAACCGGTGTACCAACCTTCCTTATATTCATCAAAATTGATTTTGTCGTGCCATTTGTCATAATAATAATTTTCAAGTGGCTCGTCAAAATAAGCAGTTGTGATAATGAGGTTTCCGTCTTTGACAGATACCAAATCTTCGTGCCAATATCCGCCCTTTCGCTCAGTTTCCCACCAAGGATAATACCATTTTGACGTGTCAAGCTTGTTACCTTCAAATTCGTCTTCCCATACAAGTTCAAACCTTGAATCAAGGTCTAAGTTCTGACCATCAGGAATTGCCGGAAGACTTATTTTCTGTGGCAAATCAGGTGAAATTACCATAAGTATAGCCACTAATGCTCGTATGATTTTAGAAAACATATATTTCACCTCAATCGTTACAAATATCATTTACTGTTACAGAGAAAATATGTGGTGCATAGGAATCTCTGTTGTTGAATTTAACTGAACCATCATTTGTGAAGGTGACAATGTTTTCACCTTCTGTAAGTGGGATATTCATTGTTGCAGTTTTGACTGTATCCCAACTATAAGTGTTTCTGCACCAGAGATTTTGCTTTTCACCATTCACGTTCACTGTGATAAATCTTTCAATAAGGTCAACATTGTAACTGTGAACGCCACCTTCTTCATTGTTAGAATAAGTAACAGTAAGACGATAGTTACCATTTTCGGGAACATTTACCCTGAAGCTTGCAGAACCACCATTACAAGAGATGTTTTCAATATGGTCATCTGTGAGTGTGGCACCATCCGAAGGTGTCATATCTTCAGCATAAACTGAAATGTTGTAATTCTCTTCGTCAGTAACTTCTATTGAACATTTTACGTTTTCTGTTGATTGAAAATCAATATAGTTGAGTCCTTTTCTGAGATAAATAACTGAATTTCCGTCTGTGTAAGCAGAAGCACCGTCAATCATAAAGTCAGCGGAAACATTCGTTGTCATTTTATAGAATCCGTCGAAAGGAGCAACCGCAAGGAATGACTTTGTATTGTCATTTGTTCTGTCGCTGTCTTTTAAAAGTGCAATTTCGCCGATTTCTTCGTGTTTACGGACAAGTAAACTGTCGATAACAAATGTGCCATCACCATGGGCGAGAGTCAATGAATGTTCACCCTTCTGAAGATAACGGACAAATGTCATTTTGTCAGTATATTCACTCTTGATTGTGTTAGGAAGATAAATATCCTCAGTTTCGTTGTCAAGTGTCATAATAACCCTTGCATCAATTCGGTCAGCAGGCTTATTTCCGTCATTACATTTACCATAAATAACGGACAAGTCATAGTAACCGTCTTTTTCTACGTTGAAATTCACAGTTACACTGTCACCGATATTTTCAAGTCCTCCGACCATACCCTGTAATTCGCCTGTGGTAGCGTAAGCACTGTCATAAGTGTATGTATATCCCTGACGGATACCGTGTTCAAATTCATATCTTACAGGAAGATTGTCGTTATAAAAATCTTCTTTACCATCTTCTGCAGGAGTAAGGGTGATGTGATAAACTGAATTTCTGTCAGGATTTTTAAGGTCAACACGAAGCTTTCCTGCTACAACTCTGTCAGTGTATTCAGCCACAACAGTTGGCTCATTAACTATACCGCTCAAGCCCTCATAGCATACGCTTTCAATTTTGACATTAACCTTTTTACCGAGATTTGTTTTGCCAAGATGCTTAAAGCTTACATAACTATCATAGTCAGAGCCACCACAGAGAACTGTAATTTCATCTTTTTCTTCTGTCATTGATGAAATACCGTTAAAGTATTTATAGTGGAATCTGTCGTATTCATATTTAATAGCATTTGCAAAGTCGGCGTGTGTTATATCGATAATTTTTGCATCGAGAAGATAACCTTCCATATCGGCATACCAACGGAAAAGCCACCAGTTTGAGTTAGGACTGTTATTGTCTGCAACTGTATCGTTAAGATTGTTTGCCAATCTCCAGTATGCAGCATTTGCATAAGCACCTGAATTTTCGATTGCAGTAATATATTTCATCATATCTGCAGGAGCACCACATTCGTACATTGTGCCATATTCTGTAACGATAATCGGCAAATCTGAAATGCCTAAATCATCCTCAAGTTCACGATATTCATCAACATGGTCCTGCCAGTAATATGATGAAAATTCACCAAGTTCATGATAAATCATAACATCGGGCATACAGTCATTTTCAAGACAGTATTCAAGGAATTCTTTGTTTTCATCATAATTGTAGTCACAATAACCGGGACCACCAATCATAGCATCTGGGTCAATTGAACGGACAAGGTCATAAGTCACTTTCCAAGCTTCATAAAAACGGAGTCTTGCAGCCTCGTCAAACATAAGCCAGGTGCCGTCAGGAGATGGAGTGCCAAACCAGACAGCATTGTCAGTTTCGTTATAAAGACAATAAACAAGTCTGTCCTGATAATCGGTGCGGACTAATTTCTCAGTAGCCTCTTTGACCTGTGGCAGGAATCTTTCACGGACAAACTCCATACTGTCATAATTGCCTGTTGCACGGATATCCATAATTTCCTGATGACAGTAATACCAGGTGTCAAAGCAGTCCTGCATATAAACGGTAATGTAATCACAGTTTTGGAGCATAGGTGCAACATTGTCAACGTCACCGATAGGGTGCTGAAGTCCGTCAATAACTTTCTGTGAAACACTTGAAACATCAAGACTTTCAACAACTGCTGCATCAGGCACTCCGTTTTCGGCAGTACCATAAAGATAGCCCGATGCTCTGCTTGAAACTTCACCAAGGAAGGAATTTGCATCCACCTGTAATGTAGGACGGAAGGCATAAGGGATTCCCTCAGCAGCCATGGACAAAACAGTAACTAAACTTAATATTAAACTTATAATTCTGAGCATGTTTTCACCAACTTGAATAAGATAATAAAATCATACCAAAAACATTAAAATATTACAATGTTTTTCTTTACACAATAAAAGAAATATGATAAAATATATATGACCTGACATGAAGACGCTTTTGCATCCGGATGAAAGGTGTAACGTATAAATAAATACTACACTTAATTTTAACGGTATAATATCTTCACAGGGATATTATACTTTTTTTGTTTATAGAGGTGATGTTATGGAAACTCGTATAGCTGTTATGGGAATAATAGTTGAGAAAACAGAGTCAGTTGAGCTTCTCAACGCAATTCTTCACGATTACGGTGAATATATCGTAGGAAGAATGGGAATTCCTTACAGAAAAAAGAATGTTAATATAGTAAGTATCGCAGTTGATGCACCCCAGGATATGATTTCTGCTATGTCGGGTAAAATCGGCAAAATAGATGGTGTCAGTGTAAAAACCGCATACTCAAATGTGATTACAAATGAATGATAAATTGTTAAGAATCGGACAAAAGCTAATCAGTACAGGAAAACTCGAAACAAGTGAATATGAATATCTCATTGATAACAGAAATGACGAAATTGCAGATTTTCTAAAATCGGAAGCCATAAAAAAGCGTAAAGAAGTTTATGACAACACAGTTTTTATCCGTGGACTTATTGAAATAAGTAATATCTGCAAAAATGACTGTCTTTACTGTGGAATAAGGGCATCAAATAAGGACTGCGACAGATACCGACTCACAAAAGATGAAATTCTTTCTTGTTGTGAAGAGGGTTATTCCTTAGGTTTTCGTACCTTTGTGATGCAAGGTGGAGAAGATTTACATTTTACGGACGATTATCTCGTTGAAATTATCAGTGAAATCAAGCAAAAATATCCCGATTGTGCAATTACTCTTTCCTTGGGTGAAAGAAGTAAAGAAAGTTATCAGAAGCTTTATAATGCAGGTGCAGACAGATACCTTCTTCGTCACGAAACTGCTGACGAAGAGCATTATAACAAGTTACATCCTCACAAAATGAGTTATAAAAGCCGACTGGAATGTCTTAAAAACTTAAAAGAAATAGGATTCCAGACTGGTTGTGGTTTTATGGTGGGTTCACCATATCAGACTACAGAAAATCTTGCAAAGGATTTGAAATTCATTGAAGAATTTTCACCCGAGATGTGCGGAATCGGTCCGTTTATCCCACATAAGGCAACGGAGTTTAAGGATTTCCCGTCAGGTGATGTGGAGCTTACTTGTTATCTGCTTTCAATAATAAGACTCATAAAACCAAATATTTTACTTCCTGCAACAACTGCTTTGGGCTCAGCAGAGCAAGGTGGCAGAGAAAAAGGTATTCTTTGTGGTGCAAATGTAATAATGCCCAATCTTTCACCACAAAGTGTCAGAAAAAAATATGAGCTTTACAACAACAAACTAATCAGCGGAAATGAATCCGCACAAGAAATAGAAAATCTTAAAAACAGTATGAAGACTATCGGTTATGAAATCATAACAGACCGAGGAGATATAAAGGAGAAATAGTTATGGCATACAATCCAAAATCATTAAAGGCTGAAGAATTTATCAGCGACGAAGAAAT
>JAZNLY010000024.1:0-9598 GCA_045579305.1 Candidatus Fimenecus sp.
CGGAAAAGATAAAGAATAAACAATCCAATTAATAAACACCCGATGAGTATTTTCATCGGGTGTTTTGTTTGTTCGACAAATTATAATTTATCGGGATAATTTAATTCATCAATTATGGTAGGGCGGTAGCTTGCTGCCGCCGTTGTCATTTAATATCAAATTTAACTTTATAAGTCATTCTGAGCGTAGCGAAGTATCTCTGCTGTCATTTTTAGTAGACCCTTCACTTCGTTCAGGGTGACCTTTTTTGTCATTCTGAGCGTACGCGAAGAATCTCTACCAAAGCGATATATTAATCAACAGAGATTCTTCGTCACTTCGTTCCTCAGAATGATACATCATATATAATCACACCGCAGTTCCGACATTTTGCACTTTGCGTTTTGCATTTTGCACTTAACAGATAAACTCCAATTTATCGATGTTCTTTATTGCTGTGCAATATAAATTCTTGACTAACTAATAAAAATGTTCTATACTATACAAGCACTAAAAACGAAGGAATGTATAATATGGAACAGAAAAAGATTGACAGAATAAACGAACTTGCTAAAAAGATGAAAACTGTGGGACTTACGGAAGAAGAAAAAGCTGAACAAGCAATACTTCGTCGTGAGTATATCGACAGTTTCAAACGTAGTCTTACAGGTCAGCTCGACAATATGTATATAGTTGATGAAAAAGGCAACAAAACAAAGGTAGAACGCAAGGGCGATAAGAAATAAAATTGAATATCTTGGGGTATTGCTAACTCAATAACTTGACTAAACCGCTAAATATAGTGTATAATATTTAGTGGTATTTTTTTATTTATAAAGTTATTTTTTGGAAAAGGATGTAATGTATGGCAAAGAAACCATCTTACGGTAATGAAAGTATTTCACAATTAAAAGGTGCTGACCGAGTTCGTAAACGTCCCGGAGTTATTTTCGGCTCCGATGGTATTGACGGATGTCAGCACGCTGTTTTTGAAATTCTTTCTAACTCTATTGACGAAGCAAGAGAAGGTTATGGTGACAAAATCGTTGTAACTCGTTTCCTTGACGGCTCAATCGAGGTGCAGGACTTTGGTCGAGGTATTCCTGTTGACTATAATAAAAATGAAGGCTGTTATAACTGGGAACTTGTTTTCTGCGAATTGTATGCAGGTGGTAAGTACGATACCAACGACGGAGGAAACTATGAGTATTCTTTAGGTCTTAATGGTCTTGGTCTTTGTGCAACACAGTATGCATCAGAATATATGGATGCTGAAATTCATACAGGTGGGTTCAAATATCTTCTTCACTTTGAAAAAGGTGAAATCGCAGGAGATATGATAAAAGAACCATATAATAAGCGTGATACAGGCTCCCGTATCCGTTGGAAGCCTGACCTTAAGGTTTTTACAGATATAAATATTCCTCTTTCATATTTTCAGGAAACTATCAAAAGACAGTCTGTTGTAAATGCAGGTATCAAATTCATACTTAAAGACCAGATTTCAGGTAACTCATTTGAAACTTATGAGTATCTTTACGACAATGGCATTACAGACTATGTAAAAGAGATTGCAAACGGTACAGAAATGTCATCTGTGCAGTATTGGTCAACTGAAAGAGTAGGTCGTGACCGTGAGGATAAGAAAGATTACCGTGTAAAGATTACTGCATCTCTTTGCTTCTCAAATAAAATTCAGCTTAAAGAATATTATCATAACTCAAGTTTCCTTGAACATGGTGGTGCACCTGAAAAGGCATTCCGAAACGCCTTTGTTTATCAGGTAGATAACTATCTTAAATCAAACGGTAAATATGTTAAGAGTGATGCGAAAATTAATTATCAGGATGTTGAGGACTGCTTGATTTTTGTTGTATCTTCATTCTCAACACAGACTTCTTATGAAAACCAGACTAAAAAGTCAATTACAAATAAATTTATTCAGGAAGCAATGACAGATTTCTTCCGTCAGCAGCTTGAAATCTATTTCCTTGAGAACAAACTTGATGCAGAAAAGATTACAAATCAGATTCTTATCAATATGCGTTCAAGAATCAAGGCAGAAAGTACACGAATCAATATCAAAAAGACATTACAGTCAAGTAATGATATGACTTCAAGAGTTGAAAAATTTGTTGATTGTCGTAGTCGTGATGTTGATGAAAGAGAAATCTTCATAGTGGAAGGTGACTCTGCTCTTGGTGCTTGTAAACAGGCTCGTGACTCATCATTTCAGGCGATTATCCCTGTCCGTGGTAAGATTCTCAACTGTTTAAAGAGTGAATATGATAAGATTTTCAAGAGCGACATCATTGTTGACCTTATAAAAGTGCTTGGTTGTGGTGTTGAAGTTAATTCTAAAAAGAGTAAGGAAGTTTCTTCCTTCAATATTGATGATTTAAGATGGAATAAAGTCATTATCTGTACCGATGCTGACGTTGACGGTTTCCAGATTAGAACTCTTATTCTTACAATGATTTACAGACTTATGCCAACTCTTATTAAAGAGGGTAAAGTATACATTGCAGAATCACCACTTTATGAAATCCGTTATAAAGATGAAACATGGTTCTGTTATACAGAAAAAGAAAAGGCAGACGTTCTCAGTGAACTTGGTAATGTGAAATATACAATTCAGCGTTCAAAGGGTCTTGGTGAAAACGATGCCGATATGATGTGGCTCACAACAATGAACCCAAAAACAAGACGACTTATTAAAATTGAACCTGATTATAGTCCTGAAGCAGTTGCAGATAAATTCGACTTACTTTTAGGTGACAATCTTCAGGGTAGAAAAGACCATATTGCCGAAAATGGTCATCTCTATATTGATTTAGCAGATATTTCATAAGGAAGGGGGATATTATGGCACGAAAAAAGAAAATGGATGTTCCAAAAGTGGAAGAAGAAAACATAAATGCCCATATTATTGGTGCCGGTGATGTTGTTGAACAGTTTATTACTGAAACTCTTGAAACCAACTATATGCCTTATGCAATGAGTGTTATTATGTCCCGTGCAATTCCTGAAATTGACGGTCTTAAACCATCTCACAGAAAACTTCTTTATACAATGTATAAGATGGGACTTTTAAATGGTGCAAGGGTAAAATCAGCAAATATCGTTGGTCGTACAATGCAGTTGAACCCTCACGGTGACGCAGCAATTTACGAAACGATGGTACGTTTGTCCCGTGGTAACGAGAGCTTGTTGCATCCTTATGTTGATTCAAAGGGTAACTTTGGTAAAGCATACTCAAAAAATATGGCTTTTGCCGCATCTCGTTATACTGAAGCAAAGCTTGAAGCAATTTCAGCAGAGCTTTTCAAGGATATTGATAAAGATACAGTTGATTTTGTGGATAACTATGATGCTACAATGCTGGAGCCTACACTTTTACCTGTATCATTCCCATCAATCCTTGTAAACTCAAATACAGGTATTGCTGTTGGTATGGCATCTTCAATCTGTTCATTCAATCTTCGTGAAATCTGCGAAACAACAATCGGGCTTATTAAAAATCCTGGTTTTGACATAATGGAAACTTTAAAAGCACCTGATTTTATTGGTGGCGGTAAAATCGTTTATGACCAGAATCAGATGTCAGAAATTTTCCGCACAGGTCGTGGTGGCTTTAGGGTAAGAGCAAAATATGAGTACGATAAGGCAAATAATTGCATTGATATTACAGAAATTCCGCCGACAACAACTGCCGAAGCAATTATCGACAAGGTTATTGAGCGAGTAAAGGCAAATGCTATCCGTGAAATCAGCGATATCCGTGATGAAACCGATAAAAAAGGTCTTAAAATCACTATCGACTTAAAGCGTGGCACAGATGTTGAAAAACTTATGGCTAAGCTCTATAAAATGACTACTCTTGAAGATACATTTTCTTGTAACTTCAATGTGCTTATTGCTGGTGTGCCACAGGTTTTAGGTGTTGCTGATTTGCTCACAGAGTGGATAGCATTCCGAACAGAATGCGTAAACCGTCGTGTGTATTTTGATTTGACAAAGGCAAAGGACAAGCTTCATCTCTTGTTAGGTCTTCAGAAAATTCTTCTCGATATTGACAAGGCAATTAAAATTGTCCGTGAAACTGAAGAAGAAGCAGAAGTTGTTCCTAACTTGATGATTGGTTTCGGTATTGACAAAATTCAGGCCGAATATGTTGCTGAAATTAAACTCCGTCACTTGAACAGAGAGTATATTCTCAAACGTCTTGACGATATTGAAGACCTTAAAAAGCAGATTGAGGATATGGAAGATATTCTTTCAAGCAAAGCAAGAGTAAAGAAAATTATTGTTAATGAACTGAATCAGATTATTGACAAATATGGTAAAGACAGACGCACAGAAATCATCTATGCACAGGAAATCGAAGAAGCAGAAGAAGATATTGAAGCGGTGCCTGATTATCCTGTTACGCTTTTCTTTACAAAAGAGGGTTATTTCAAAAAAATCACTCCTTTGTCACTTCGTATGAGTGGTGAACATAAACTTAAGGAAAATGATGAAATTGTGATGACTGTTGAAACAACAAACAGTGTTGAACTTCTTTTCTTCACAAATAAGTGTCAGGTTTATAAGTCAAGAGCCTGTGAATTTGACGACACAAAGGCAAGTGTACTTGGTGATTTCGTAGGTTCAAAACTCCAGATGGAAGAGGGCGAAACAGCAATTTCAATGGCTGTTGTAAAGGAGTATAAGGGTTATATGCTTTTCTTCTTCCAGAATGGTAAGGTTGCAAAGGTTGATATTTCTGCTTATGAAACAAAGCAGAATCGTAAAAAGCTTATTAAGGCTTATTCTGATAAGAGTCCTATTGTAAGTGCGATTTATGTAGCTGAAGATAAAGAACTTGTTATGAAATCATCAGCGGGCAGATACCTTCTTTTCAATTCTGGTGCAATTTCTGCAAAGACTACAAAGGATAGTCAGGGCGTTGCTGTAATGAGCCTTAAAAAAGGTCACAGAGTAGAATCTGTATCAGACCTTAAAGAAGGACAGTTCGCAAAGCCAAGCCGTTACAGAACGAAAAATCTCCCTGCAAACGGTGCAATACTCAGTGCAGAAGACCAAGGAGAACAACTGACATTTTAAATGCAAAATTTAAAACGCAAAGTGTAAAATGTGGGGGCGATTCACGAATCGCCCTTTTTCATTGACAGAATATGTGTTAAATGATATGTTAAAAGAAAAGGAGGATTTTATATGAAAGAAAACACTTCTGATAAAATAGCAAAAAGTGCTTTTGTTGTCATTGGAGTTCCGTTTTTACTTTTATGTATAATTGGTATTGGCTATCTTTTAAACTCAAACTTTGGTAATCCTATTTCAAAAAACCTTGCTGAAAAAACAGCACTTGAATATATAGAAGAAAATTATCCTGATGAAGAATGTTATATTAAAAACATCTCTTGTGAGGGAAATTATAATGTGCATATAGTTTCATCAACGAATGAAGATATTGATTTTTCATTATATATTACCCAATCGGGCGAAATAACTTTAACGGAATGTTGGTAAAAAGAAAACCGACTGCATAAAACAGTCGGTGCAGACAGTCAGGCAAACGCAAATTAGTTAGTTGCTGTCTGCAAAAATAGTATATGTTAAAAGAAATAAATAATTAGTTGAAAAAAATACCACTTTTTTTCGAAAAAACACTTGCTTTTTTTATTGTGTTGTGTTAAAATAACAAGGCTGTGAAATATACATGGTTTGGAGGTAGACACGTTATGGCATGGTATCACATAGTTTTTGGCGTAGCACTTATTGTGTTAGCGATTTTAATCGTTCTTTTCGTTCTTATGCAGGAAGGTAATGAGCAAGGACTCGGTGCCATTTCTGGTGGTTCTTCTGAATCATTCTTTGGTAAGAACAAGGGCAGAACAGATGAGGCAAAGAAAGCATTCCTCACAAAGATTTTTGCAGGAGTTTTCTTGGTTATCGTTCTTGTTGCTTCAATAGTAATGATTTTTGCTTAAACAGAAAAACAATCCCGATGTTAATCGGGAATATATGATCCACTAGCTCAGTTGGCAGAGCACTTGACTTTTAATCAAGGTGTCCGGAGTTCGAATCTCCGGTGGATCACCAAAAAGAAGAGTACACGAAAGTGTGCTCTTTTCTTTTTGTCCCTAAGGGACTTAAGATTCGAACTCGAAGAGTTTTTGTGTAAAGAAAAGAGTCCGGGGGACTGTTTTCAGCAAAAAGTGGCGCAGGCGTGAGCCGAGCCAATAGTATGCTAATGCGAAGAGGTCTCAAGAAACACTTAAAATTTTATATAAAAAAAGTAGCCACATAATTAATGTGGCCACTTATAAAATAGTGCTGCTTAGTTTTTGATTAAAGTTTGTGGGTAACCTGCGTTTCCTTGTGATGAACCTGTTAAAGTGAGCGTATTTCCGTTGAGGACAAATGTTTCATATATTTCAGTACCACCTATTGTATATATGATTTTGTTGCCTTCAATTCTATAATTTCCATTTATGGAATCAGCCAATGTGTTTATCAAATTATTTGATGCATTATTTGCCTGTTTTTCTGCTTCTGCTTGCATAGCTTCATCAAATTCTATACCATTTGCTTCGCATTCTGCCTTGACCATCTTCACAACAATAGCTTTAACATCAGAACGGACAGTTGCTTCGTTATCGATAGATATTCGGATTGAGAAATTTCCGCTTGAATTAAAAATATAAGTGGTTCTTACTTTTATTGGAGTTTTACAAATGCTTGCGTCATAAACTTCACCATAAAAATCTTGTGGTGATATGCTTTCTGCTGTAGAATATGTACCTGCAAGCTGTGCCATTGTTACGCCTGATGGTTGTTCAGGAGTAGGCTTTGTAGTTGTTGTAGTTGATGTATCTTTTTTAGTAGTTGTCTCTTTGTTTGTAGTAGTTTCTTTTTTAGTAGTTGTTTCCTTTTTGGTGGTTGTCTCTTTTTTAGTTGTAGTTTCCTTTTTAGTAGTTGATTCTTTTTCGTCCTTTTCTGTTGATGATTCTTCATCCGTTACTGATTCATCAGTTGTTGCTTCAGGCTCAGTAGTACTTGCCGTTGTGGATGTTGTGCTTGGGTCAGCCTTTGGTTGTTCATCATCTTTTTTGCAACTTGCGAATGCAAAAACCATAGTGAGAACTAATACAATTGCTAAAATTCTTTGTTTGTTTTTCATAAATCAAAGCTCCTTTTTGAACAAGTGTTTATTCAACACTTACATAATACACTATACATTTAAATAAATCAACACTTTTTGCTAAATTGTATCAAAGTCATCATTAAATGTAATAGTTTTTGACATTTCTATAAGTTGTGTCATGTGTTGGTCAGCTTCTTCTGACTGAACAGCAAACTGGATTACCCAGAATGCCTCGTCACTCTTGAATATGGTAGCATAGTAATAATAAGTACAGTTTTCTTCTTCATTCTCCGCTTCATACTCATAGTAAGTAATGCCATTAACCTCTTTTATTTCGGATGTCTCTGTGAGACCATTTGTATCTAATAACAACTCACCATATTCCTGAAGTGAATAATTTTCCATGTTGTCTAACAAGTCAAAGTCTTCTCTTAATACGAAAACAACTATGTCTTCATTTGCGAAACATGCATCGAAGCCGTCCACGGGGACTTTCATATATTCTTCTGTAAGAGTGATTTGCATTTCCTCACAAGTAAATTGTTTTGGGTCGTCATCGTTACCGATTAGTCCTGTAAAGGTGGAAGCAAAACCAATTGCAAAACCTACAATAGCTGCGATAATTAAAACAAGAATTCCTGTCTTGATTCCTTTTTTTCGATTGTGGAGGACTTCTTCATCAGTAACACCATCAAAACGGAAAGCATTGCCCGTTGCCGGGTTGAATCGTGCCTGACCATTAAGAAATACATCCGTCTGACCTTCAGGAATGTTGTAAAATTCGTTACAGAAGTTTTTGCTGAGTTTATCAGCGATGACAAATACTTTTGCAGGACCATCGGGTATTGCAAAAACCTTTTCTTCACCATTTTTCAATGTTCCAAGTTTGCGGCAAGGTACATCGTTGATTTTTGTGTCATATGACCCATAGTCTTCAATGTAGACCTTGAATTTAGAAATACAAGCAACAAAGCTTTTATTTCTTTTGATAATCAGATTTCTCATAATTTCACCATCCACATCTATTGTGTACTTTCATTATAGCACGGCGTAAGGGTATAATCAATTGGATATAAATGGATATTATTAACACAATTTAACTCCCTTACGGAAATATTATATGACAATAAGTCATATAAGTCAACAATGAATATGACATACTGTCATTATGACGATGGATGAAAAAGCTGGACAAAAATGCGGGAGTCCAAGTGCCTGATGGAGTTGTTATGAGAAGTATTTTTATAAACATAGAAAACTATCATTTGATTTCTGGTGAGGTAGTTTTATATGTTCTTACATTTTATGCAGCATGTATTTTTTATTGACATATTGTCTTTATAATTGTATAATTTATAGGATAATTTTTATAAAATAGGAGTAGTCTGTATGAAATGGACAGGTCTTAATGAATTAAGAGAAAAATATCTTGCATTTTTTGAAAGCAAAGACCATTTGCGTCTTCCAAGTTTTTCACTTGTGCCTCAGGGTGATAAGAGCATTTTGCTTATAAATGCAGGTATGACACCAATGAAAAAATACTTTACAGGTGAGGTGACACCGCCTAAAAAGCGTGTTACAACTTGCCAGAAATGTATCCGTACACCTGATATTGAGAATGTTGGTAAAACTGCACGTCACGGAACATATTTCGAGATGCTCGGTAACTTCTCATTCGGTGATTATTTCAAACACGAAGCAACTGCATGGGCATGGGAATTCTTTACAAAAGTTCTTGAAATCCCTGAAGAATTACTTTATGTAAGCGTTTACCTTGAAGATGATGAGGCTTATGACATCTGGACTAAAGAAGTTGGCGTTGCCCCATCACACATGGTTCGTTTCGGTAAAGAAGACAACTTCTGGGAACATGGTGCAGGTCCTTGTGGTCCTTGTTCAGAAATCTACTTTGACCGTGGTCCGGATAAAGGTTGCGGTAGCCCTGACTGTAAGGTTGGATGCGAATGTGACAGATTTATCGAAGTCTGGAACCTTGTTTTCACACAGTTTGAGAATGACGGTAACAACAACTATACACGTCTTGCAAATCCTAACATCGATACAGGTATGGGACTTGAACGTCTTGCTTGTATTATGCAGGATGTTGACAATCTCTTTGAGGTTGATACAGTTCAGAATATTATGAAGCATATCATTGATATTTCAGGTATTGAATATCATAAGGATGCTAAAAAAGACGTTTCACTCCGTGTTATTGCTGACCATATTCGTAGTACAACATTTATGGTTGGTGACGGTGTTCTTCCATCGAACTCAGGTCGTGGTTATGTTCTTCGTCGTCTTCTTCGTCGTGCTGCTCGTCACGGAAGACTTATCGGCATTGACAGACCATTCCTCGCAGAGGTTTGCGATACTGTAATCAAGGAAAATGCAAATGCATATCCAAATCTTGTTGAAAAGCAGGATTACATCAAGAAAGTTATTGCAATGGAAGAAGAAAGCTTCTAT
>JAZNLY010000025.1:0-12552 GCA_045579305.1 Candidatus Fimenecus sp.
AAGCTTGCAGTAATAAGGAACAGGAAGTGCTGTTTCTTCATCTCTGTACATACCGATATGGCCAACTTTAGCAGATGGAACAAGGGAGAGAACACCGTCAAGCATACCTGTACCTGCACGAAGAATCGGAACGAATGCAAGTGTTTTACCTGAAATAACCTTTGTTTTTGCAATAGCAACAGGAGTTTCAACCTCAACTTCTACAAGAGGAAGGTCACGAGTTGCTTCATAACACATAAGTGTTGCAATTTCAGAAACAAGTGCTCTGAATTCCTTTGAACCTGTATTTTTATCTCTTAAAAGAGTAAGCTTGTGTTGAATAAGCGGATGGTTTGTAATTATAATGTTTCCCATTTTATATTCCCCCAAATCTTAATTGGATTTATTATCACAAAGTATTATATACCCATAATTTACAATTTACAAGTTTTTTATGAATTTTCTATCTCCATAATCTGGTCAATTCTTCTCTGATGTCTGCCACCCTCAAATTCAGTTTCAAGGAAGACGTCAACCAATTCAAGAGCAAGTCCAACACCAACAACACGACCACCCATACAAAGAGCATTTGCATCGTTATGCATTCTTGTAAGTTTTGCACTGAAATAATCTGAACAACAAGCAGCACGGATACCCTTTACCTTGTTTGCAGCCATTGAAATACCGATACCTGTACCACAACAGAGAATTGCTTTTTCACATTCTCCACTTGTAACCCTTTCGCAAGTTGCCTTTGCAATTGGAGCATAGTCGATTGATTCTGGTGAATATGTGCCACAATCAATGTATTCAACGCCTTTTTCGTCGAGGTGTTTTTTTATTGCCTCTTTTAATTCAAATCCACCGTGGTCTGCACCTAAAGCTATCATATTTATTTCTCCTTTTTCAATGATTTTTTATTATTCAATTCTCTTTCTGCCTGAGGTAATCTCAGATAGAAAGGAACAAGATTTGCTGAATTTATTGTCTCTTCGCCATTTTTAATTTTTTCTTCTGCAACAAAACCCACACTTGAGCCGTGTACATAACGAATTTTTTCATCTGCAACTTCACAATTCTGGATAATTTCGTGAAGTTTATCATAACATAAAACTGAGCCATCACCGATAAATACAGTTTTCTTGTCATATTGTTTAAGCTCTTCACCTAATTCGTCAATTAAAATTGCTTTATCTTCACAAAGACGTTTACCCCGATTGAATATTGCTGTATAAACCTGATTACATCTTGCATCCATTACTGCACATGCAATTACATCCTGATTTTTCAAGGGCTCGGCAATAGCCTCAAGTGTTGAAACTGCAAAACATTTTTTAGAAAGAGCATCTGCCATACCTTTAACTGATGCAATTCCGATTCTTACACCAGTAAAAGAGCCCGGACCATTTGTAATTGCAAACAGGTCGATACCCTTAACAGATACGCCACTTTCATTTATAACTTCTTCTACCATCGGCATCAGAGTCTGACTATGTGTAAGTCCGTTATTTATAAACTTTTCGGATAATATTTTACCATTTTCAGTTATGGCAACGGATGCTGTAACCGATGAAGAATCGACTGATAAGATTTTCATATTTCTACGCCTCCGTCAATGGTAATTATACGCTGATTATCACTTTCGCCACGCTGAATTGTTACCCGGATTGTATTTTCAGGTAAAGCATTTTCGATGTTTTCACTCCACTCTACAGCTAAAATGCCACCAGCTTCATAAAAATCAAAAAATCCACTTGAATAAAGGTCATCCCAACTCTCAACACGATACATATCGAAATGATAAAGCGGTGGATTTCCACCATAATCATTCACGATAGCAAAAGTAGGACTGCTCACCTCTTCATTTACACAAAGTGCTTTTGCCATACCCCTTGTGAATGCAGTTTTACCCATTCCAAGTCCGCCAAAAAAAGCAACAACTGTGCCGCCTTTAAGTGTTTTTGCAAGTCTTTTACCTAATTCAATTGTATCTTCTGTACTGTTTGAAATAAATCTTTGCATACCTACACCATAATGTCAATTTATCTTTATAATTTTACCAAACAACTGTATTTTTGTCAATTTGTATATATTCACAATAGTAATTTATTAAACAACAAATATTTGAAGTCAATATACATAATTTCCTGCAAAATTTATAATAAAATGCAGGAAAAGTAGTCAAAAATGAAAGTCTGAATTTTCATTTTGTCATATTTGACAAATTAAAGCGCTGAAACTACTGTATATTTTTCATTATTGATAATGGAAAAAACACATATAATATGTTATTATTTTTAACATTGATACCAAAATAAGTTGGTATAAACAAACATGGAGGGTTTATTATGAATCGTTATATTGAAGATGTTCTTGCAAGAGTTCAGGAACGTGATGCAAAAAAGCCTGAGTTTCTTCAGTGTGTTAAGGAAGTTTACAGCTCACTTGAAAAAGTAGTTGATGCTCATCCTGAATACGAAAAGTTTGATATATTAGGAAGAATGGCTGAACCTGAAAGAAGCGTTAACTTCAGAGTTGCATGGGTTGATGATAATGGTCAGACTCATGTAAATCGTGGTTTCCGTGTACAGTTCAACTCTGCTATCGGTCCTTACAAAGGTGGTCTTCGTTTCCACCCAACAGTAAATGCAAGTATCATTTATTTCCTTGGTTTTGAACAGACATTCAAAAACTCACTTACAGGTCTTCCTATGGGTGGTGCTAAGGGTGGCTCCGACTTTAACCCTGTTGGCAGAAGTGATGCAGAAATCATGAGATTCTGTCAGGCATTTATGACAGAGCTCCAGCGTCATATCGGTGACAGCCTTGACGTTCCTGCAGGTGACATCGGTGTTAGTGGTAAGGAAATCGGTTATCTTTTCGGTCAGTATAAGAGAATTAAAGGCTGTTTCGAAAATGGTGTTCTTACAGGTAAAGGTCTTGCATACGGTGGCTCACTTGTTCGTCCTGAAGCAACAGGTTATGGTGCTATCTATTATACAAATGAAGTTCTTGCTCACGAAGGCGAAAATATTAAAGGCAAAACTTTTGCTGTTTCAGGTTTTGGTAACGTTGCTTGGGGTGCAATCAAAAAGATTGCTGAACTTGGTGGTATTCCACTTACAATTTCAGGTCCTGACGGATATGTTTATGATAAAGATGGTATCGTAACAGAAGAAAAGATTAACTATCTTCTCCAGATGCGTGCATCAGGCAGAGACAGAGCTCAGGATTATGCTGACAAATTTGGTGCTGAGTTCTTCCCTGGTCAGAAGCCTTGGGGAGTTAAGGTTGACATTGCTCTTCCTTGTGCTACTCAGAACGAAATTACACTTGAAGAAGCAAAGAAAATCGTTGCTAATGGTACTAAATACTATATTGAGGTTGCTAATATGCCAACAACTGCAGAAGCTATTGAATACTTCCTTGAAAACAATGTAATTGTTGCTCCTTCAAAAGCAGTTAATGCCGGTGGTGTTTGCGTTTCAGGTCTTGAAATGAGCCAGAATAGTCAGAGACTTGCCTGGACTGCAGAAAAAGTTGACGATATGCTCAAGAGCTCAATGAAGAATATCTATGATATTTCAGTTGCAGCAGCTGAACGCTATGGTCTTGGTTATGACCTTATTGCAGGTGCAAATATTGCAGGTTTTGAAAAAGTTGCTGAGGCAATGCTCCAGCAAGGTATATATTAATCCTGAAGTAATAAGTTATATTTTAAACCCTCGTACTTAATTGTGCGAGGGCATTTTTATTTTATTAAAGATTGTTATAAATAAAAAAAACGTTACATGAAAAATGTAACGTTTTTACTTCTTATTTACCTGAGTCTCTGAAAATTTCAGGTCGTGTATTCATACTTCTCGGCACACATGAAAATTTGTCTATTTCCACATTACCACAATGACGAAGATAAAGTCCGTAAGCCGGTAATTCCCAATAAGGTGATTCCTCGTGGGATGAAATATATATACTTGAAAGTCGTGTAATTTCAGGATATTCAATCATAGCTTCATACCCTACTCCACCTTCTCTGATAAAGATTTCTTCTTTACTTTCACGATATTTTACGTCAACATTACTGATTACAACATTCTCCGTCTCATATGCCCTACCATCAAAAATTGTACCAGAAACAGCAGATGGCAAGGAAACATTTTCTGCTTTGATATTTCTTATAGTAACATTTCTTAAAGCACCCGGAGTACCCTCATGTCTGTTACCAAGCCACACAAGAAATGGAGCAGTTATGCCATTCATTGTAATGTTTTCACAGGTAATATTTTCAACTGTTGAGCCTCTGTCAGACTGGATTGAAATCCCTGCATAGCCACCGGTTGTACCATCCATAAAAAATTCACAATCTTTAATAGTTACATTTCTTACATTCTGATGGACATTTGTACCAATTTTAAAACAATTTGCAAGGCTCATTGCCCTACAGTTTTTTATAAGCACATTATCAACATCAAAACTTTCGTGTGCTTTAATACAAAGGGCATCATCCCCTGTTGCGATATAACAATGGTCAATAACAATATTCTTGGAACTTGTGATATCAAAGCCGTCACTGTTAGCAACATGATAGTTACTGTTGATTACAACATCCTTGATATCAACTCCGTCACATTCAACAATATTACAGGTCCATCGTGCAGTTTCGTGCATTTCGATATTATGAATATCAACATTTTTGCATCTCTGAAACTCAACAAGATTCACACGATAACTTGGTTGTTTTCTGAAACGGATTCGATTACGGAAAGCCATTATATAGCTTTTAAGATGGAATGTTTCAAGTGGTAAAAGAAGCTTGTCACTTTTTGGCTCTTCGCAGAAGGTTGCACCATTACCGCTGATTCTTCCACCACCACAAAGAGTGATGTTTTCTGCATCCTCTGCAAAAATAAAACCATAATAAAGATTATCTTTTGAATTTAAATTCTGCTGAAATGTAACACAACGAAGTGTACCATCCACAAAAAGACAAACGTTATTTTTAATTCTTATAGTTGAGCAAACAAATTCACCCTGTGGTACATAAACTGTTCCACCACCATTGTCACTTACTTTACTAATCGCATCATTGATGGCTTTTGTGTTAGTGATGAAATCAGCCTTTTCATCTGCACCAAAAGTTCGTATATCTACATATTCCTTATCAATTTCTTCCTTGTAAAGATATTCGTCAAAGGGTATATTCTCGTCGTAATCGTGAACAAAACTCTCCTGCTCTATTTCATAAAAATTTATTGCACCATTCTGAAGCTTCATCTTTGCCACCTTCATTATAATTATCCATATTTTTTTGATGATATCATAAATACTTATCAATGTAAAGAAATTTTCATATTTGCCATAAGGAATTTTTTATGTTATAATTCAGAAAATAGATATTATTGCAAAATATAATAAACAGGGGTTATTTTTTATGTTTGATGCAAATAAAGTGAAAAATGAATGTGTAGAATGGATAAGAAACTTCTTTGAGGAAAATGGCAAGGGTTGTAATGCTGTGCTTGGTATTTCCGGTGGTAAAGACAGTTCAGTCGCAGCAGCTTTGTGTGTTGAG
The DNA here is from genome assembly GCA_045579305.1 of Candidatus Fimenecus sp. Lineage (GTDB taxonomy): Bacteria > Bacillota > Clostridia > Oscillospirales > Acutalibacteraceae > Fimenecus. The sequence continues at coordinate 5,552 of JAZNLY010000025.1, forward strand.
GCACTCGGAAAAGACCGTGTTATCGGTGTTCTTATGCCCCAGGGTGAACAACACGATATCGACAAGGCATATCAGCTTGTTAATCACCTTGGTATAAAGCACTATGAAGTGAATATTAAGAATGCAGTTGATGCAGTTTTTTCTGCCTTTCCCGAAAATCTTGAAATTACAAAACAGGCAAGGGAAAACCTTCCACCGAGAATCAGAATGTCAACTCTTTATACTGTGTCACAAAGCTGTAACGGCAGAGTATGTAACACATGTAATCTTTCTGAAGACTGGGTTGGGTATTCAACCCGATATGGTGATTCTGTAGGTGATTTCTCTCCTATGAGCAACCTTACTGTTGCTGAAGTAAAGGAAATCGGACATCTTCTTGGATTACCGGCTGAGCTTGTGGAAAAAGTTCCTATTGATGGCCTTTGCGGCAAAACCGACGAAGAAAATCTTGGTTTCACTTATGCTCAACTTGACAGATATATCCGTACAGGGGAAATTGACGACCTGGAAAAGAAAGAATTAATTGACAGAAAACACAGAATTAATTTATTCAAACTTCAGCTTATGCCATCTTTTGACCCCGGTATTGAAGTAAAAGCGTAAATAACAAATCAAAAAATGCCGACAGAATCTGTCGGCTTTGTTTTGACTTTTTCTATTTCATACTGTTTACATTAAAATAATATACGAAATTGCAATTGTAAATAGTATTAATGTGTGATATAATACTTTGGTTAAATATTTTTGGATGGAGTGTTTTTATGTTCCAATTTAAAATTGAAACTGATAAATTATCTTTTGACAAATTTGTCGTTGAAAATAATGGCTCATATCTTCAGTGTTCACGTTGGCCACTTGTTAAGGAAGCTTGGAATTCAATACTTTACAGTGGATTCAATGGTGATGAAAGAGTTCTGACATGTATGGTGCTTAGTCGTAAAATGCCGGGTGCAGGTTGTGTGTGGTATATTCCTTGCGGTGCTGTATGTGACTATTCCAACAAAGAATTACAAAAAGAGTTTCTTGATTTTATAAAAAAGGAGTCAAAAAAAGCAAAAGCTACTTGTCTTATTATGGACCCACTTATTCCTTTGAGAATCAGTGGTGAAACTGTTGAGGAAGGAATCGAAGAGCACAAGCTTTTTACCGAAAATGGGTTTGAACTCAACACAATCATTGACTCATACACATATAAGCATCCTGTACAGACATATATTCATCTTCTTAACGATGAAGGGAAACAAATTCCTGCTGATAAGATTCTAAAAGATTGTGAAAAAGGTGTTCGTTATTCTGTAAGAATCGGTACAACAAGAGGTCTTGAGGCAAAGGAATATCTTTACGAAGATGTTGAGAAGAATCCTGCCATTATGGACGAATTTATGAGCGTTATGGAAGACACCTCCAACAGAAACGACTTTCTTCAGAGAAATGGTGACTACCTTAAATATCTCATGAAGATTTTCAGTGATTGTTGCGATATTACTATTGTTTATTACAACAAGGCAAAGGATATTCAGATGGAAAGTGATAGACAGGAAAAGAAAAAAGAACTTCTCCTCTCCCTCGAAACTGCTCCTGAAAAGAAAATCAAAGGTATAAAAAACGATATTGAAGCAATAGATAACAATACAAAGGCTTTTAACACACGAATGGAAGAAACAAAAGATTATGCTGATGATGCACTCATTCCTGTTGCAGGTGGTTTCACTCTTCGATATGCAGGCGTTGCATCCTGTCTCTTTGGTGGTACAAGAAATATAATCAGAAACAACACTCGTTCAAGTCATTATCTTAACTATCTTCGAATTTGCAAGAGTATAGAAACAGGTTGTCACATTCACGACCTTGGTTATGTTATGGTTAAGGACCCTGAAATCAACGCTGATGGTACACTCGGCAAAATGGACCCAAAGGACAATTTCATCGGTATTAATGACTTCAAGATGAGCTTCGGTGCGAAGTATTACGAATTTATCGGCGAATATATATTCGTTAACAATAAACCAAAATATTATTTCTATAACAATTTAATGCCAAGAGCAAAGCACTTCACTATGAAGATGCTTAAGAAAATCAGAAAATAATTCTTTTAATGACCACTATGATAAAATAGCGGTCATTATTTTATTTTTATATTGACTTGATAACGTAAACCACTTAAATATACTCATTCTTTTTCAGGATGTGATTATATGAAAAAAATAAAATCAATTCTTGCTTTTTTATTAACTTTTTTTATTTTGTTGAGTTATTTTATATTTACAAGCTCCGCAAAAGAAGAAAAAATCACTGTTAATATGGTTAACTACAATGTTGCCGGTCTTCCAAACTTCAGTGGGAAAAATGTTAAAAAGCATCAGGGTATAATTGCAAATCAATTCATTGACAACGACTACGATATTATTGCAGTACAGGAAGATTTCGGGTATCATAAGCATCTTGTGAAAAGTCTTACAGAATATGAATATCAGACGAATCATTCGGGTTCGATTCCGGGTGGAGATGGATTGAATGTCTTCACAAAATCAATGCCTATTTACAACGAAACAAGATATGAGTGGAATGATTCCTTCGGCCCTATTTCTGAGGGAGATACTCTTACTCCAAAAGGAATTATCTACACTGTAATTGATATCGGAAATGGTGTCTATATTGATTTTTATAATATTCATGCAGATGCTTTTGACTCAGAAGGTTCAGTTGCAGCAAGGAAAAGCAATTTTAATCAACTTGCAGAATTGATTGAGAAAAACTATGAAAAATATGGTCGTCCGGTGATAGTTACCGGTGACTTCAACGCACATCTTCACATTAAGGAAACAAGTGGAGACTTATATGATATTTTACTTAAAAATCTAAACCTTAAAGAAGCTTGGATTGAATTTAAAAACAAAGGTAATTATCACGATTTTACCATCTGGGAAAAATCAGGTACATACACTTGGGGAAATTGGGACTCCGTTGAAAAGTTTATGTATAAGGACGGTAAAAATATTAAAGTAGAAGCAATCAGTTTTGAATACAAGTTTTTTTACGATGAAAATGAAGAACTTCTTTCAGACCACGCTGCTGCAGAATGCATTTTTGAATTCACAATAGACAATGATTTCATATCCGACGATACTGACCTTGAGATTGTGAAAGTAAGTCCTTTCAGAAACTTTTTAAATACAATCAAATGGATTTTCAAGGATTTAGGCACTGTTCTTTCAAGTCTTGGTGAATTCTTTGATTTCATAGCATAAATTCTTCTACAAAAAAACCTCGCAAGGATTAACCCTGCGAGGTTTTTATTATATTTAGTTATTTCTTTTTTCTTTTTCTCAGAGAAAGCAATATAACTACGACGAAGAAAATTGCTATAAATACAAATGAGAGCTTGAACGCACTATCACCATACGATGAAAGCGAATCTGTCATTGGTTTCAAAAGCTGATGGGCAATCAGGTCTTCATTTCCAACAAAATGCTCCTTAAAGTCGGTTGTAAGATAATACAAGAATCCTTTGTATCCCCATAAAATAAGCGTAAAATACAAAAACAGACCTGGGAAATTGCCTACAGCAATCATAATAAGTAAAGCAAGAAATAATGCACATAAGCTTTTAATGTAAGTGATGTTTCCTTGTGATAAAAGAACAATTATCCGGTCAATACTCAATCCTGATTCTTCTTCAATATACTTAAAAACTGCAATTTTGACCTCTGCACTGACTTTTTCTTCATATGTTGATGCATTATTCGGGTCTAATTTGTAATTATTTTCAAGAGTTATGCCATCTTTGATTCTCTTTTTTGCCTCCCCTACATCACTATAAAGAAGATGCTCAAAAATTGAATGAACTTCATTTTTTACAGTAGTATTAACAAAATCAGATGAAAGTGCCTTATCTACAACAAAATCCGTCACAGAATCAACAAATGGATTTAAGATATTTGTATAATTACTCAAAGGATTATCTTTTATAAACCCGCTCAGATTGTTAGTAACATAGTCCTTAACATATCTGTCAAGAGTTATTTTATTACCGTCTGCATAAAAGGTCAGTGTTGCAAGGTCAGTGTTATCAATGGTCGATTTGAATTCAGCAGAAGTGAGATACGTCCTGCTAACACTTAAAACTGTAAGAGAAACAAGGCTAATACAAAGTGCGACACTTAAAATAACGGAAATGATAACAGAAAAAACTCTGAATACTGTTTTGCTTTTCTTCATATAATCACCAACTTACAAATAAAACCCTGCATCAAAAAGACACAGGGCAAGTTTTCAAAGTACTGAAAAGTTATTTAGTCTTCCTTCTTCTTACGGAAAAGAATCATCTGAATTGGGAAGTAAAGGAAGAATTGAATACATGCACAAATTGCACCTGAAATTGCAATTGCAGAATCAGCTAATCCCTTTAAGGTAAGGAAGTTAACCAAGAATGGTTGTAACCAAGCTGAAAAAGCAATAAGAGCAATAGTAACAACAAGATATATTGGAAAAACAACTTTAATATTCGCACAAGAATTAAATGTCTTTTCTCTGTTTACAAAGAATGAGAAGATTTGTGCAAGAATGTTACATCCTGTCAATGCAATAAAAAGTCCAAGTCCTGTTGTATCCATACCTGCTGAAGCAGCTTTTTCAGAAGACCAGATACCTAAACCAAAAAGGTCATAAGGTCTTGCAAGGAACTCGTCACTCATTGGTAATTTAACAAGATATGGTAAGAAAAGCTGAATAACAAATGCACCTAAACTTACAACAATAAATTTGATAAATTGCCATAATGTTTCAACGCCTTTACCTTTTGCAGCAGCAGCTTTATCAATGTCTTTTAATTTTGCCATAATAATTTCTCCTTTTATGTTCCAAGATATGAATAAATCATATCATAAATGCAATTAATAGTCAATAAATAAAATAGTTAATTTACTACACTAAGCACAGCACTATTAGATTAAACTACCATATAAATGGGATTAAACGATATTTCACTTTTTGTTTGTATTCGGAATAACCTAAAAGTTCTTTTTCAAGGAATTCTTCTTCGTGTTTTATTCTTTTAGCAATTATAAACGGATAAACAAGAAAAATCAAAAATGAATATACTGAACCTAAAACGATAGGCATTGATAAGAACAAAAGCAATGTTACACTATACATAGGATGTCTTACAATACCATACAATCCTGTATCAATTACTTTTTGATTTTCCTGAACTTCAATAGTACGGCTTAAATATGTATTTTCTCTCATTACCTCTGCATATAGAATATAAGCAAAAATAAATACCACTGCAGCACCTATTGAAATACTTTTTGGTAACACAAACCAGTTAAATCTAAACCCTAATCCTGCCACAATAAAACCTGCTAAAAACATAAGACCACTGAGTTTTACTACAAGACTTTGTTCCTTTTGTTTTTCTTTAGCATCAAGTCGTGTTTTTAATAAATAAGGGTTCTTGAACATCATAACAATTCCTGCAAGAAACATCGGAATAAAAAGAATACCCATCAACAACCAACCATTAAAATATGAAAATGTACCTGCTGGTAAAAAAATTAATGAACCAACAAGAATAGTACCTAACGAAAACTTAATTAATGCTTCAAAGAATAATTTAACACTCATAATAACACCTTTTTATAAATCAATGTTGGTATCATAATTATCGTCAATCAAATAATAGTTCAAGTTGTGCTTATTTACTAGATATAAGACATCTGCATTATCCTTTAAAATATTTTCTATTGTGCAATCATCAAACAAACGATTTTCAACAACATTTGCGTACTTTTTAATATCATCAAAATGATTCAATATATAATTTTCACTCATTACAAGGCAATAGTACTTAATATTATCAAGATAATTCTCTAAAAAATCACTTTTCCAATCAAATGGAATATAACAACCTTCAACAATAAGATTCTGCTTATTTTCAATGACAGTTTTAATCATCTCACGGATTATCGGCCAAAGATATTCAGCAAGGGCCTTATCATCACTCATTGGAGTAAGGTCAGTGTTGCCACTTCTGATTAAACCCATTTTCAAATGGTCAATTGACAAATATGGATACTTATATTTCTCAAGTAATTTTTGTGCAAGGACAGTTTTTCCTGTATGAGATGCACCTGTTATGAGAATAACCATACAATAATACCTCAAAATAATAATCGATTAAGTAAATTATAACATTACACCATAAAAAGTTGGTTTGTGTGTTGACTTTCAGCGGGGTCAAGACCCCGCCCTACCGTGATGCCAATGGGTATTCATTAATCCTCGAAAAACTCCGAATTATAAAACAAATAGTTTTTTTATAGTTGTTTCATAAATCTGATTTGTTCTTTTTCGTTGTTATAACCAATTGCACGGTAAAATTCATGAGCCTCAGGTCGAACAAAACCTGAATTAAGTCTTACAATTTCAATATTTCTTTTTCTTGCCCAATTTTCCGCAGCGTTCATAAGCTCCTTGCCATAACCTTTTCGTTGGTATTCTTTAGAAACAACCATACCCTGAATATTTGCCATACTCTTATAATACAAGGTGTTAAATTTTATAATATGAACATAACCAACAACTTCACCATTAACATCAGCAACAAAAACACATTCATTGTTGTAATCAAGGTTTTCTAATCTTGTTTTTACAAGCTCTGCATCGCACTCATATCCTAAATCTTCAAAAGACAATTTTTGTAATTCAACATAATCAGTTATTTTTGCTTCTCTAATCATAATTTATACTCCAATATAAATACACAATATACAAACTTATTATATCATCCGATAACATAGATTTCAATATGGTAAAATGGCAAAAAAATAAGACCTTCATTTGAAGGTCTTTGAGTATGTACCCTGAAAACTGAACAAAGATTAGATGATGTATTATGTCTTAAAGAGAAATTGTACTTTTGTAGAACCAAGCATAATGGTCAAGCCCTCGACCTATTAGTACTGGCAAGCTAAACACGTCACCGTGCGTACACCTCCAGC
>JAZNLY010000026.1:0-2933 GCA_045579305.1 Candidatus Fimenecus sp.
CAACAGCTAAAAATGTTACAGTAATACCTGCTACACTTAATTTACATACAGGTACACCTAAAGCATCAAACAAGAAAAGAAGAGTAGCAGGTTATGCTCGTGTATCTACCGATAGTGATGAACAGTTCACAAGTTATGAGGCACAGGTAGATTATTACACCAACTACATAAAAATCCGACCTGAATGGGAGTTTGTTGAGGTATATACTGATGAAGGTATTTCAGCACTTAACACTAAAAGAAGAGAAGGCTTTAAAAGAATGATTGCAGATGCCTTAAATGGAAAAATAGACCTCATTGTAACCAAGTCTGTCAGTCGTTTTGCAAGGAATACAGTAGATAGCCTTACAACTGTTCGTAACCTGAAAGACAAAGGTGTTGAGGTCTATTTTGAAAAAGAGAATATATGGACAATGGATTCAAAGGGTGAATTCTTAATAACAATAATGTCCTCTATTGCACAAGAAGAAAGTCGTTCCATTTCTGAAAATGTTACTTGGGGACAAAGAAAGAGATTTGCTGATGGTAAAGTAAGTATTCCGTACAAGCATTTCCTTGGTTACAAGAAAGGAACGGATGGCTTGCCTGAAATTGTAACTGAAGAAGCAAAGATAGTTCGTGATATATACAGACTGTTTATGGAAGGTATGACAACCTGTGCAATCGCAAATCACTTGACTAAAAATGAAATACCAACACCTTCAGGAAAACAGAAATGGCAACGACAGACGGTAGAGAGTATTTTGCGAAACGAAAAGTACAAAGGTTCTGCACTTTTACAGAAGAAATATACTGTGGACTTTCTGCAGAAGAAGATGAAAGTGAATGAAGGTGAAGTTCCACAGTATTATGTTGAACACAGCCACCCAGCTATCATAGTCCCTGAAGAATGGGAACGTGTGCAGTTAGAACTGAACAGAAGAAAAGATGATAATAGACGAACTTTATGTAACAGCCCATTTGCAGGTAAACTCATATGTGGTGATTGTGGTGAAATACTTGGTTCAAAGGTATGGCATTCTAACAGTAAATATCGCAGAACAATATGGCAATGTAATGCTAAATTCAAAGGTGAAAAGAAATGCACCACACCTCATTTATATGAAGATGATATTAAGAAATGTTTTGTAACAGCATTGAGTCAGTTAATAACAGACCGTGAAGCATTATTGGATGATGGCAGAATGATAATGCGTGAACTAAAAGACACAACTGCCATCGATACTGAATGTGAAGAACTGATTCAAGAGATGGATGTATTGACGGAACTTATCAAAAAATGTGTAAATGACAACACAACACAGGCTATCGACCAGGAAGAATATATCAGCAAGTACAACACACTTGTAGAACGACACGAAAAGTTACAGAGCAGATATGATTACCTGAAGAAAAAGAAAGAACGACGGTTACAACAATACGACAAAATGAGCTATTTTGTTTTCGCTGTCATAGAACTTGATGAGCTTGAATTACAGTTCAATCCGGCACTATGGCACACTACCATTGACCATGTAACTGTGTATGCAGATGAACGATTACTGTTCCGTTTCAAAAATGGTAGCGAGGTTGAGGTGAGGTTGTAAAAGAATAAAATTAGGGGAGTCGGTTTGAAAGCTGCTCTTTTTCATTGCATGTTGAATTGAAATATCTGTCGATTTATGGTATAATAAAAAATATCATAGGAGGAGGTGCATACTTATGGATGATACATTTCGTAATTTTTAATTCAGTTATTTTATATTTGATGACTCTGCCTTTTTTTCTCGGAAAGAGCATCCGTAATATTTGCGTAAAAGCCTTTGAGTTTGTCTTTCGCAAACACCGATTAAATTAGAAAGCTCTGAAAGTGTTAGAGAACCATTATCGTTTATAAAGGCATGTTCAATTGTTATAAAACGTCTATCATTTAAGTTATCTTTGCTATCCGGAAAAGATGCCAAAGATGGCATATAAAGTCGTGTAATTTTAAGAAGTAATAATTGTAACATTGAACTTATTGCATTTGTATATCCAAATAGTTCATTTTCTTTTTCATTTAAAATCTCTTCAAAAATTACTTGAAATTCTTTATGTTTTGAAAAATAAAAATGTGTTGACAGAAAAGACGAAACAAGTGCATCATTGGTTTTCTTTTCCGATGCCTGAAGGTAAATAAATATTTCCGTCAAAGGGTTTTGTGGATTGGTTGACTGTTGATGATATATATTAGGACCTGTAACAAAAAAGTCACCTTTTGAAAGAGCGTACACCTTGCTGTCAGTGTTAAGTGTACCTTCTCCATCGATGATATAGTGCAGTTCATAACTGCTTTTTGCGTGGCTGTGACCTGCCATGTCATTTTTAAAAATGCCTTTATCTAATTGAATCAAGGTAAAATCAAAGTCATTCCACTTGAATGTAATCATAATTATCACCAACTACATTATACAACAAATACGACATTTTGCAAATACTTATGTCGCATAAAAAGACCCCAAGGTAAAAGTGTGTCTTTACCCTGGGGTTTATTGATTAGAAATGAATTTTAATAGAATAACTTTGAATATGTATCGAAGTTGTCAATAACACCTGCATTTTTAATTATAGATTTTATCTTAAAATTACGTTTAGCATCTATATACATTGTTTTGTGCTGATAGTCATTATGTCCAACACGGTTCATTCCAACTCCACAGGCATTTTCAAGCACATTGTTCTTTACTGTATATCCTTCGGTCTGTTCATCCATATATATGCCACTTGTACCGTAGTCTGCCCATTCAGGTAAAACAATATCATGAATGTAATTGCCACTCATTTCAGAGTTTGGCTGTTTTGAAAGAGTGTAAATACCACCGGCATCACAGAGAATTTGACTTGTGTGATGGATTTCATTGTTTAATATTCGATTATCTCTCATTGCATTGTCAGCATTTGACCAGCCGAAACCA
>JAZNLY010000027.1:0-9973 GCA_045579305.1 Candidatus Fimenecus sp.
GTTTTTGTCAACAAAAAATTACAAATATTTTTATACAAATTTACATAAAATCGGCGGGGTCAAGACCCCGCCCTATCGTTTAAGTTAACGATTAGTTGAGCTTTTCGCAATAATCAAAAATTGCTGCAGGAAGTTCTTCAGCATCTGATGAAATTGTGAAAGTGAAGTTTGTATCAGAAATCTTTGAAAGTTCATCAACTTTTGCAAGGAAAGCTGCAAGAGCTTCGCCTGTTCTTTCTGTATCTTCTGCGATTCTGTATGTTGCATCAACAAAAATATCAGTGATATCGTGGTCACCTGCACAAATACCGCTTAAGAAACCATAGAATGCATCATAACCTGCTATTGCAAAAACGTCTGTTGCAACGAGTCTTGCACGATAGTTTACGTCGTATGTAAGCTTTGTTTCTTTTTCAACGCATACAACGTTACCGCTTGACACGTGAACAGCGTCATTAACGCGCTCTACGAGTACCTTTGTTTTTCCTGTTCCTTTTTTACCGATAATAAGAGAAATCATATTATCTCCTCCTATATATTTATTATCCATCCCTATTAAGAATGGTCATTTCCCTTTTTATATAAATTAGTCAAGTCTTGCTAAAAGTTCCGCCTGTTGTGCCTCATAACCCGGTTTACCAAGAAGAGCAAACATATTTTTCTTATAGCTTTCAACACCCGGTTGATTGAATGGATTAACGCCTAAAACATAACCTGAAACAGCACAAGCTTTTTCAAAGAAGTAAACGAGATAACCGAATTCATATTCATTCATCTCAGGGACTTCAATACAGATATTAGGTACGCCACCATCAACGTGAGCAAGGAGAGTACCCTGGTATGCTTTACGATTAACAAAGTCCATTGTTTTACCGGCAAGGAAGTTAAGCCCGTCAGCATTTACTTCGTCTTCTTCTATAACAACTTCTCTCTTTGGTTTTGTAAACATTACAGATGTTTCGAATAACATTCTCACACCATCCTGAATGTACTGACCCATTGAGTGAAGGTCTGTTGAACAAACAACGCTTGCAGGGAAAATACCCTTTCCATCCTTACCTTCACTTTCGCCAAAGAGCTGTTTGAACCATTCATTCATCATTGTGAAATCAGGCTCATAAGCAACCATAAGTTCAACAGCCTTACCCTTGCCAAGAAGGATATTACGGATTGCAGCATATCTGTAACAATCGTTCTTATCCATATCGCAAACACTGTAAGACTTGCGAGCATCAGCAGCGCCCTGCATCATCTTATCAATATCAATACCGGCAACTGCGATTGGAAGAAGACCAACTGCAGTAAGAACTGAATATCTGCCGCCAACATCATCAGGTACTACGAATGTTTCGTAACCAGCCTTGTCAGAAAACTCTTTGAGAGTTCCCTTTGCCTTATCAGTTGTAACATAAATTCTCTTTGCAGCTTCCTCTTCACCATACTTCTTGATAAGAAGGTCACGGAAAATACGGAAAGCAATTGCAGGCTCAGTTGTTGTACCTGATTTTGAAATAACATTGATTGAGAAATCAACATCCTTAACCATATCTACAAGTTCACTGAGTGAATTGCCACTGATTGAGTTACCGCTGAAATAAATGTTTGGTGTATCCTTTGATACGAGATTGTAGTTTTGTGAAGTACAGAATTCGATAGCAGCACGAGCACCGAGATATGAGCCACCGATACCGATAACAACAAGAGCCTTTGAATCAGCCTTAATCTTATCAGCTGCTTTTTTGATTCTTTCGAATTCATCTTTATCGTAGTTTACAGGAAGGTCAACCCAACCTAAAAAGTCAGAGCCTTCACCACTTTTATCTTGTATTTTCTGATGAGCATCTTCTACAGCAGAAGCCATAGCTTTTAATTCGTCATCAGTAATGAAGTTTTTAACATATTTGTCGTTAAGCTTTAACGCCATTTTAAATTTGCCCTCGCTTTGTGTTATAGTGTCTTTACTATTTTACCCTAAAATCATATTTTTTTCAATAGATATTTATTATTTTTTTGCGAAAGTAGACCACAAAAGTGAAAAGATAAACATCACACTTCTGCGTTCAACTCTGTTTTCATTAAAAACAGTACATTCTCCTATTTTTTCACCTTCCATTTCAAACCACACCTTGCCAAGTGTCTGATTTTTTTCTACAGGTGCTTCCACATCAACACATATCTCTGCCTTCTGACTTATTTTTTCTTCCATTCCTTTTTCTATGAGAATCGTCTTTGGTACGCCGACCTTTGGTTTAATTATTTCCTCTACGCCATATAACACAGGAACATCTGTAATCAAAGACATATCTATCTGTGGTTTATATATAGAATAATTGGCAAAGCCCCAATTGAGCATCTTTTTAGCATCTTCAAATCGCTCTTTACTATTATCACTACCTAAAACAACGGCAACAAGCTCCATTCCTTCCCTTTCCGCTGTTGCACTCACACAATATCCTGCTTTTGATGTTGTACCTGTTTTAAGCCCTGTCGCACCATCATAGTATCGGATTAGTTTATTTGTGTTGACCAGTTGAGTTTCACCGTTACGAAGACTGTCCATCCAGATTGTAGTGTATTCCTTGATTTTTTTATGTTTCATCAGTTCACAACTCATTATTGCCACATCTCTTGCAGTTGAATAGTGATTTACAGCATCATCGTCAAGTCCAGAGCAGTTTTCGAAGGATGTGTTTTTCATCCCAAGCACTTTTGCTTTTTCGTTCATCATTGAGACAAAAGCTGCTTCATCTCCGGCTATATATTCACCCAGAGCTGTACAAGCATCATTAGCACTTGCTATTACCGTAGCTTTAAGAAGTTCATGAACAGTCATAATTTCACCTTCTTTTAGCCATATCTGTGAGCCGCCCTTTGATGCTGCATTTCTACTTGCAGTAACTCTGTCCTCAAAAGTAATTTTACCTTCGTCCAATGCTTCCATGACAAGAAGAATTGTCATTACCTTTGTTATTGATGCAGGTGACAATTTTTCGTCAGGATTATGCTCCATCAGTACTTTTCCCGTTGACATTTCCATTAAAATTGCAGATTTTGCCGAAAGAGTATCTGTTATTGATTTTTCATCTGCTGCGAAACCTACTACAGACATTGAAAAGACAAAAATTACACAAATAATTACACTTAAAACTTTTTTCATTTATATCCCTCCAAAAAATTATATGAACTGGACAAATTAGTATATGAAAAATATAATTTATGTGCTATAATTTAATATGGTGAGATTATGAAAGTGTTTTTCCATACTCTTGGGTGCAAGGTTAATCAATATGAAACCCAGGAAATGCGTGAACAATTGAATCATAACGGTTACGAGGTTACAGAAGATGAGAATGTGGCTGATGTTTTCGTTATCAATTCCTGTACAGTTACAAGTGAAAGTGACAGAAAGACAAGACAGACTGTCCGTCACTATAAAAATAAATATCCTGAAAGCACAGTTGTACTTACAGGATGTATGCCACAGTCGTTTCCGGAAATGGCAGAGAAACTTATCGAGGCAGATATCGTTCTTGGAAATAAAAACAACAAATTGCTTGTATCTTCGTTGAATGAACATTTTGCCGATTGTTGCAGAACCTTACATATGGAACAACATCAGAGTGGTGAAGCTCTTGTTTCGTCGGGAATAAGCAATTTTGAAGAAAGAACACGTGCTATTCTAAAAATCGAGGATGGTTGCGACAGATTCTGCTCATATTGCATTATTCCAAAGGCTCGAGGCAGAGTCCGTTGGAAACCTATTGAAGATATAAAAAAAGAGGTGGACGCATTAACGGATAATGGCTACACCGAAATTGTTCTTGTTGGCATTAATCTTTCTGCATATGGCAAAGGTTCTGACTTGAATCTTGCAGATGCCGTTTTTGCTGTCAGTGAAAACGAAAAGGTAGAGAGAATCCGTTTAGGTTCACTTGAGCCTGACCATATTACGGACGAACTCATTGAAAAGCTGGCACAATGTGAAAAGCTTTGTCCACAATTCCACATTTCATTACAAAGCGGATGTGATAAAATTCTAAAAAAAATGAATCGTCACTACACAAGTGACGAATACTTTAATCTTTGCCGGAAATTGAGAAAAGAGTTTAAAGATTGCACCTTGACTACCGACATTATGGTTGGCTTTCCTTATGAAAATGGGGATGATTTTGAAACCACAAGACAGTTTGCCGAAAAGGTGAATTTTGAGAAAATTCACATATTCCCCTATTCACGTCGAAGTGGCACAGTCGCGGACCGAATGGAAGAACAAGTTGAAAAAAGTGTAAAATCAAAAAGAGTAAGTCTTCTTTCAGCAACTGCCGACAAAATCCGAAACGAATTTCTCAGGTCTCAGGTCGGAAAGGTTGTTTCCGTCCTTGTAGAAAGCAAACAACATGATAGTGAATATTCCGGATACACTCCGAACTACACACCCGTAAAAATTTTAAATGATGTCCAGATAGGTAAAATCGTCGATGTTAAAATCACAGATGTTGCTGATGATTTCTGTATTGGAATAAAGGTATAAAAATATCCCGAAAGCATATAGCCTTCGGGATTTGTTTTTATTTGGCACCTACGTGGAATGCGACAGAATTAACCAAGTCGTCAGAGTTGAATGAAACTCTGAGTTCAACTCTTCTCTTCTTTTCATCTTTACCAACATATGTGTACATAACATCTTCCGATGTTGCACCATCAGGAAGACCTAAAGCATCTTCAACATCAGAACGTCTTACGTTAACTGTAAGACTGTTTGCAAATTTAACATTTACATTGTTTTTTTGAACATTTGTAAAACAATATGAAACAACAGTTGCTTTATCCGCTGTCAAAGGTTCTTCCGTCTTGTTTTTAAAGGTAAGTGTGATTTGAATATCCTCACTAACAAGATTGAAATCCACCTTTTCATCAGGTTTTAACACCTTGTTTTTAATTCCTTCTGAATCAGCAATTCTTAGCCCGGATGCTTCTACAACTTCATCCATTGTACAAGGCAAATCAACTATTTTATCATCTCCGAAATTTAATTTACCATCTCTCCAGTCACCTCTGAGCACTTCAAGGTCCATATCAACAGGTTGAACAGTTGTTGGTTCGCCCTTAGAGGCTGAATCACAAGCGCACAAGGAAAAAAGCATTACCAACGCCAGAATACAAGCGAATATTTTTTTCATAATACCAAATCCTTTCGAATTAAGATATAAATAATTATATCTCTTTTTCACGTTTTCGTCAATAATCAATTCATTGTATAATAAAACCAGTTTGCAAGGTTTTCAGGTTCAACAAAGAATTTCGCTCTGAACAATGATGTTTTAAGCTTTGAACCCTTAACCGGAATATCTGCAAGAGATTTAACCGTTACATCATACATCTTGTCAGCCTTAACTTTCACTACCTTTTCTTCATTAGGAAGTAAATCAAAATAGTTATCTGAGAACGGTTCTCTGAAATCAGTAATATCAACCATTACGCTACGGCAGAATACAGGTGATTTCATTTTAACAACTATTTCACCATTTTCATAAGAAACTGATTTTTCAATGGTATTTGCTTGTAATTTCAAATCTCTGTCAGGTACAAAAATCTTTGTTCTTTCTGAAATGAGTTTACCATCCTCAAAAAGTTTTACAGACATAAACATATCTTTTTTATTGCCGGCAATTGAACCGGTTTCAAACAACATTCTTGAATTTGCTACAACCGTTTTTGTAAAACCGCGGGTATTTGTGTTTTCATAAAGTACTTTACCATCGAGAGTTGCAATAGTTATATCCACATTAAGCTTCTTATCTTCTCTTGTATCGTTGAGAATATAAACCTTGTAGTCCTTATCTGTTTCCTCAATTGAAACACAAACCGGCTCGAAGAAATGACGGGCAGCATACTGAAGCGCCTTCCATTTGCCTGTATAATCCACACTTGACCATGATGGAGCCTGCCAGCAGTCATTATACTGCCAGAAAAGTGAACCGTTACAACGCTCACGATGACGACGCCAATGCTCAGTAGCGTCCTGGATACATTCTTTTTGAATAAGATTTGTCATGTAAATCAAATCTTCAAACTTTTCAGGCTCATAGAATTTTTCGAGCAAGTAATAGAGCATTTTTCTGTTACCGTTTTTGCATTTCTGATGTGAATTGAAGATATCACTTGTGATATAGTAATCACTTTCTTCTGCAAACTGACGGACCGCATCCATTGATGGTAATGATTCAAGACCGAATTCACTACAGAATCGAGTTGGTCTTGTTCTGTAATAGTTAAGTGATTTCTGACCATGCCAAACTGTCCACATATGAGTATCACCGTGGTCATCACCTGTTACACCTTTACGGAATCCGTCACCAATCGGAGATGTTTCGATATATGGCGTATCAGGGTCAAGGTCTGTTACAAGGTCTTTGAGAATCTCATAAAAGAATTTCTTATACCACTGTACAATCTTCATTGTTTCAGGCATATATGCGAACATCGTTTCAACTTCATTATTACCACACCAGAGGCAAAGAGATGGATGAGATTTCATTCGCATAACCTGATATTTTATTTCTTTGAGTACATTCTCAAGAAAATCTTCTTCATAGAATGGGTACATAAGACAAGCAAACATAAAGTCCTGCCAGATAAGAAGACCTTTTTCGTCACATTGCTCAAGGAAATAGTCAGGTGTGTAATATGCACCACCCCAGATACGAAGCATATTAAAGTTTGCACTGAGTGCCGAATCTATGTAATAGTCATAAGTTTCGTTTGTCACTCTGCCCATAAGCGAGTCAGGAAGAATCCAGTCAGCACCTTTACCGAAAATTGGCACACCGTTAAGGTAGAAACAGAAATTATGTCCGTATTTATCCTTACTTCTGTCAAGACGGATTGTACGAAGTCCGATTCTCTTTGTAACAACTGTATCACCAAGAGTTGCAACTACTGTATAAAGTGGCTGTTTTTCAACAGGGTTTAATTCCTTTGTCCACCAGAGTTCAGGATTTTCAATTACTATTTCATTATTTTCAATTGTCATTTCTGTACCATCAGGACAAATGATTTTAGCTGAAACTTCACCTTCACCGTCAATAACAGGATTGATTTTAACAGTTACTTTTCCGTTTGCGTGAATTTGCTTGATTTCAACATCAGTAAGACGATTATCAAAGCACTCAACCCAGATGTCATCTGTAATACCTGAAAGTGGAAGGTGTGGACCCCAGTCCCAACCAAAATGGCAGTGTGGTTTACGCATATATGCAGCACCATCAGTACCATTGCAATTCTTTGGAATCGGGTTTTCCTTCTGTCTTTTTTCTGCATAATTTGTTGGTGCAAAAAATGTAATTTTAAGGGTATTATCCCCTGCTTTTGCAACATCTTTAATATCAAACTCATATTTGAGATGAGCATTTTCACCTTTGCCGACAAGCGTATCATTCACATAAACATCACAGAGTGTATCAAGTGCCTTACACACAAGCAAAACCTTTCTGTTTTGAAGGTCGTCTTCTGTGAGTGTAAATATTCTTTCATAAGTCCAGTCTTCACGACCAACCCATTCCACTTTCTTTTCATTGTCCTTGTAATATGGGTCAGGAATAGCACCTAATTCAAGCAATTGAGTGTAGTTATCGGATGGGACAGATACTTCATATTTGTCACCTGTCGTAACTCTTGTCATATTCCATTGTCCGTTGAGATTATAGGTTTTCATAACAAATTTTCCTTTGAAATTTATTTTATAATATTGTAGCAGAATATAATTGCATTTGCAATATAAAAGAAATAAGAGACGATGTGAGCATCGTCCCCTACAATATTATTTTAATTTTGCGTTGAAGTTTTTGCTTGTGGCCTTTATTGAGAAATATACAATACCCCACACTACAAAGTAGACTACCATAAAAATCAATGTGAAAATTAAAAGCACTTTTGGTTCAAATGGAATCCATGTGTTTATTAAATAGCAAAAAGAATATGCAACATAGAGTGTTGATAGATGGCAGAGCAAAGATTTACCTATTCCCCAATGCTCAATCTGATTAAATACGCTTGCCCCTGCATGAACAAACGCCAACAGATAAGTTGAAACAATTCCAACTAATACTTCACCAGCATTCAAAACTAAATTGTCGGTTGTTTTTGATACTATAAAGATTATAATTCCAAAAATTATTGGTCCGAATCCGCTGAATACAAATCCACGGTGGAAAAATTCTTTTACATATTTATTCATATTACAAACCTAACCTTTCTTTTACATTTTTAAGATTTCTTCGTGACACAAAATCCACATATTCATTCTTGAAAATCACGGTTAATGAACCACCCACAGTTGCTTTGAAACGGTCAATCTTTTTGATATTTGCTATACAGGACTGATTGATTTTTACAAAGTTATTATTAAGATTTTCTTCTAACTGATATAGTCTTGATTTAAGCCGAAACTTCTCATTTTCAGTGAGTGCATAAACCTTGTTGTCTTCTGTGAAGAAACAATAAATATCATTTAAGTTGAGTTTCACTGTTTCGTTTTCGGTATAGCCGATTAAATCAACAGAATGGTTGTTTACAAGTTCTTCAATTTCAACCACTAATGGATTTTTTCTGTGGGTGTATATGAGTATTTCTTCGTCACGATTAGTGTCAATTACAATTTGAAGTTTCATGAAATTCCTCCTTGCAAGTGTATGTTATCATTCTGCATTTGAGATTACAATATATTAAAAGTGTTCGGTTATTTTGGGAGTGTATTCGGTAAAAAAATTAAAGGGCGATTCGTGAATCGCCCTTATTAAAAATTAAGTTAAACAGAAAAGACATACTTTGAATTAATGATTTATTGTATCGAAAAATCTATCCACTTCAGTTTTAAAAAATTTATGTTTTTCAAAAGGGTTAATCCACGGAAACAACATAGTCGCCATATAAGTAAATATAGCACCAAATAACAACAAAAAGATATTTTGAAACAAATAAAAAGATATGAAAAGGAAAACGCACGAAATTATAGAAACATATAATATCAATGCTTGAAATTCAAATTGTTTCTTTCCTTTAACAAGATATGTCTTAATATCTTCCTTGGATAACCATACTTCTTTTAATTCGGTTTCTGCTTTTTTCATTATTTTTTTATATGTTTGGACTCCAAATATTATTGATAAAATCACACTTAAAAATATTATACCAATACACAATATTTTATTATGAATATTACCATACATTTCGTTGAGAATTTTTCCAATATAAATTGTTATTGTTATTGATATAAAATATTTGAAATCTGGAGTGAATTTTGCTGAATTCTTACCTTTATAGAATTTACCGTTTGGTGAGTAACAATAATAATATTCACCATCATCAAAGAAAGAGATATATTTCATAATTAACACCTTTTTTACATATGCATTTTACATCTAAATTCTGCATTCATATAATTTCTCCACCACCAAGGACTTCATCGCCATCAAAGATTACAAGTGATTGTCCTTTTGTGATTGCGCGTTGTGGCTCATCAAATTTTACGTGTAACAATCCGTCTTCTGTCTGCCAAGCAGTTGCGGGTTGTTCTTTATGACGATAACGAACACGAGCAAGTACACGAATTGGCTCTGTTATTGTTTTTCCGCTGATTATATTTGCATTTTTAGCGGTTACTTCATCCGTAAATAAATCTTCATTATCACCTAAAATAACGTTATTTGTTTCAGGGTCAATGTTCAGCACATAAAGCGGAGTTTTATATGCAATGCCAAGTCCTCTACGCTGACCGATTGTATAATTCACAATACCTTTGTGCTCACCGAAAGAAAAGCCGGTTTTATGCATAAACTGACCTTTTGGATACTCTTTATTGTTATAGCTCTTAATGAAACTTACATAATCTCCGTCAGGGACAAAGCAGATGTCCTGACTATCCTTTTTTCGTGCAGTTATAAGGTCATTTTCTTCTGCAATCTGACGAATTTCA
>JAZNLY010000028.1:0-45928 GCA_045579305.1 Candidatus Fimenecus sp.
AGCCGTCGACCAAAAATCTCTTTCAAAAACGATATATAAGTAAAAATTCTTAACTGCGTTCAAAATGACCTCCTCTTTTTAATTACATATTAAATAACGGCGGAGTAAAAGCCCCGCCGTATCATTTAGTGTATTTAATTAATAATGAGCTGCGCCACATTCACAGTACTGATTTGTACCAAGATATTTCTGGAAGAAGAGTACTATTACGTAAATAATTTTTCTGAAACCTGTTGCATGACAAGCGTGGTCACAGAACTGTACTTCACAATCGTCGCAAATACCATTGTTATCTTCATCAGCATGGTCAAGAATTTCAATTTCTACTGTCTCACGACTGATTTCTTCATCACATTCTGAACAGTAAACAACTATATCCTTGCTACCTATTTCTGAACAAGTTGGTGCAACATAATTTTCTTCTACTACTTCTGCAGGTGTATGACCGAGTGCAGCAACCTCATCGTCTGTGTATGTATCTTCACAAACTGAACAAGTATATGTTGTATAACCTTTTTCTGTACAAGTTGGCTCTGTTACTACTGATTCGTACTTGTGACCTGTTGCAGGAACTTCTTCCTGTACAACTTTTTCGTCACAACGAGAACAATGCGCACCTGCTGTAAGACCTGTTTCTGTACATGTAGGAGCTTTTGCTTCGTCAGTAATCATATCGTGACCAAGTGCTTCCACTTCGTCATCTGTATATGTATCTTCACAAACCGAACAAGTATATGTTGTATATCCTTTTTCCGTACAGGTTGGTGCAGTTACTGTAGATTCATAACTATGACCTGTTACAGGAACAACTTCCTGTTCAATCTTTTCGGCATCACAACGAGAACAATGCTTGCCTTCTGTAAGACCTGTTTCCGTACATGTTGGAGCTTTGGCCTCGTCAATAACAATATCGTGACCAAGTGCAGGAGTTTCTTCCTGTGCAGTGATTACCGCTTCACAAACTGAACAATGCTTGCCTTCTGTAAGACCTGTTTCTGTACATGTTGCAGCCTTTGCTTCATCAACAACTTCATCGTGACCGAGTGCAGGAGCATTTTCGTCTTCCTCAACAACTTCTGTGCCACAATAGTAGCAAGTACCCTTCTTTGTACCTGACTCTGTACAAGTTGGTTGTGCTTCAGATACGAAGTTTCTTACATCATGTTGACCATTTGTACAATGTGAAATCTGTGATTCAATCATTGCTATAACTCCATTTATAGCAGTAGTTGCTTCGTCAACATAGCTCTGCTCACTTGCAATCAAATCTCTGTCAATGTCACCATTTGCATTCATATGTGGATTTGTTGAAGCGCAAGTCTTAATAGCAACCTTAATCTCGTTCTTTCCGCTCTCAGTAATATAAGAACTATCGAGATATGTATTGTACTTATTGTATGCTTTATCAAATTCTGTATAATCAGCTCTTCCGGCATCTTCTATTCTTGTGTGAGTATTGTCTCTCTTACAAGTGTATGTGTAATAACCAATTCCAACTTCACCTGGTCTTGTGAGAACACCGTCACCCCAGTCGTGACCAAGTACAGGAATTTCTTCTGTATATGTGTCATCACAAACTGAGCAAGTATATGTTGTAGAGCCTTTTACTTCACAAGTTGGCTCTGTTACAACTGTTTCGTAGTTGTGACCTGTTGCAGGAATTACTTCCTGTTTAACTGTTGCGCCATCACAACGTGAACAATGTGAGCCTTCTTTGAGACCTGTTTCTGTACATGTTGGTTCCTTCGCCTCGTCAACAACTACATCGTGACCAAGTGCAGCAACAAATGAATCTATATTCTCATAACCGCAAACTGAGCAAACATGTTTTGTATACCCTTTTTCTGTACAAGTTGGTGCTGTTATTGTTGATACGCTGTTATGTTTCTTTGCAGGAATCGATTCTGTTTTTCTTGAAAGCTCTTCTTCACAAGTTTCACAATAAACTACCTTATCAACACTACCATCTTCTGTACAAGTTGCTTCTACGCGATTTTCTTCTACAGCTTCCTTCTCAGTATGACCGAGTGCATCAACTTCGTTACCTGTGTATACATCCTTACAACCGGAGCAGGTATGTGTTGTATAGCCTTTTTCTGTACAAGTTGGCTCTGTTACAACTGCTTCGTAATTGTGACCTATTACAGGAACAACTTCCTGTTCAACCTTTTCGGCATCACAACGAGAACAATGCTTGCCTTCTGTAAGACCTGTTTCTGTACAAGTAGGAGCTTTTGCCTCGTCAATAACAATATCATGACCGAGTGCTTTAATTTCTTCTTGTTCAACTAAAACGTTGCTACAAACTGAACAATGTTTACCTTCTGTTAGACCTGTCTCTGTACAAGTTGCAGCTTTTGCTTCATCAACAACTTCTTTGTGACCAAGTGCAGGAGAAGTTTCGTCGTCTACAATAACTTCCTCACCACAATAATAGCAAGTGCCCTTCTTTGTAGCCGCCTTTGTACAATCTGCTTCTGTTTCAGGTGCAAAGTTTCTTACATCGTGTTTACCACTTTCACAACGTAAAGCCTGTGCTTCAACCATTGCTATAACTCCATTAAGAGCAGTAGTTGCATTGTCAACATATTCCTGTTCATTTGCAATCAAATCTCTGTCAATAGCACCGGTCGCATACATATGGTCATTACTTGCAGCGCAATTCTTAAGAGCCATGCTGATTTCATCTTTTCCGGCAGCAGTGATTTGGTCACTTGCAAGATATACCATTAATTTTTTATACGCTTTATCGAATTCTGTATAGTTAGCTTTTCCTGCATCCTCTTTTTTTGTATGAGTATTATCTCTCTTACAAGTATGTGTGTAATAGCCATTTTCTGTATCAGTTGGTCTTGTGAGAACACCTTCGTCCCAGTCGTGGCCAAGTGCAGAAATTTCTACATATGTTGTATAGTCACATACTGAACAGTATTCGTGTGCCTCGTAACCAATTTCAGTACAATCTGGTGCTTTAGCATCAACTTTTACAATAGTGTGACCTGTTGCAGCAATTTCCTTAATTGTTGTGTAGTCACATGCAGAACAATACTCATGTGCTTCATAACCTGTTTCAGTACAAGTTGGTGCCTTGGCATCAACCTTAACTATCTTATGACCTGTTTTAAGAAGAGTTTCTTTTGTTCTTGAAAGCTCTGTATTACAATCTCTACAATAAACTACCTTATCAACACTACCATCAGCTGTACATGTTGCATTTACTCGGTTCTCTTCTACAGCGTCTTTTCCGGTATGATTTGTTGCATCAACTTCGTTATCTGTGTATGTATCTCCACAACCTGAACAGGTATATGTTGTATAACCTTTTTCTGTACAAGTTGGTGCAGTTACAACTGATTCGTAATTGTGACTTGTTACAGGAACAACTTCCTGTGGAACTGTTGCACCGTCACAACGTGAACAGTGAGAGCCTTCTGTAAGACCTGTTTCTGTACATGTGGGAGCTTTTGCTGCATCAATAACTATATCGTGACCGAGTGCAGGAATAACTTCCTGTTCAACTTTTTCGTCGCAACGTGAACAATGTGAACCTGCTGTAAGGCCTGTTTCAGTACATGTCGGAGCTTTTGCTTCGTCAGTAACTGTATCGTGGCCGAGTGCAGGAACAACTTCCTGTTCAGTTAATACTTCATTACAAACTGAACAATGTTTGCCTTCTTTAAGACCTGTTTCTGTACATGTTGCATCCTTTGCCTCGTCAACAACTTCTGTATGACCGAGAGCAAGAATCTCTTCTTCAATTTTGTGACCACAAGCACAAGTTTTTATTGTAGCACCTTTTCCTGTACAAGTAGGTGCTACCACTTCAGATGTATAGTTATGTGTGTGTGGTCCTTCAATCATGTATGATACTTCTGTTGAGCCATCTTTGAATGTTACTTCACAAACATAGAGAGCTTCATCTGTAGGTGCATAGCTATTTTCTGTTGCACCTTCAACATCTTCATAAAAATATCCATCAATATATGCCTTTGCTCGTGTATCCTTACTGATGCCATAAGCATATAATTCGAAATATCCATCCCAAGGAGCAGTAAATTCGATTTCACCATTTTCTGTGCCATCTTCAACTATAACGCCATCTTTAAGGCTATTATCCCATATACCGATTTCGCCAGAAAGTGCTTTACCAAAGTCTACATATAACTTTTCATCTTTTTTAAGGTTGATACCTAAGAAATACGCTCCTGTTCCATCTTCCCAGAAGTCACCGGTCCAACCATTTTCTTCATCATATGTAGTTTTCTCAGTATGAGCAGCTGGATTAGCGCGTTCATCTGTCAGCTCAATTATTGCTTCGTCCGTAGCGATTTTCCACTGATATGTTGCATCGGTGTCATCATTAAGCTCAACAACAGGTTTCTCTATTGTTGGTTGTTGTGTAATAGCATAGCCATATTCAAATGAATCAGACACAAGAGTTTCGCCATCAATTGCAACATTACAAATATATGTTGCACCTAATTCAGGAGCCTGAAGAGTTGCTTCTGTTTCAGTTTCAAGAGAAACATATTCATTTCCACCAATATATGCTCTAAGGTTGAAAACTGTAGGTCCATAATAATAAGTATAATAATCAGCTGTCTCAGGTGCTTCAAAAGTTACAAAACCACCATTAACATTATATACATAAGCACCTTTATTCAAATCGTCGTTCCAGATACCAATCGCGTATACCATGTCATCAAATTCAAAGGTGATTTTCTGTCCCTTTTCAAGTGAAACTGAAAAATGGTTACCAGCAATGCCATTTGCCCAGACACTTGCTGTCCAACCGGTTTCTGCACTGTAGCTTGATGCTTCCACACCATATGAAACCGACTCGGCTGTTTCATCTGTAATTTCAGTGCCCTTATTCAGTTTCTTCCACTGATATGTTGCCTCAACCTCACTGTTAAGTTCAACATATGGTTCACTACTTGTCGGCTGATGTTCAATTACAACTGCAACATCTTCCGCAAATACCATTGGCATAGTTGAAGCAATCATAAGAATTGCAAGAATTATTGCCAATGTTTTTTTCATCGTTTTTTTCATCTTATACGTCCTCCTTAAAAGAGTATACTTTTACTTTTAAATTATAAATCCAAGCATATTTTTTGTAAAGCAAAAACCGCTTTTTTTCGACTTAATTTACAATTTTTAGAATAATTGACAAAAAAAGCATTTCCGTTTTGGATATTTTGAATAAGTGGACATAAAAAACTCCCTTTTTTATTCAAGGGAGCTTAAATCAAATAATTATTTCTTTTTCTTGCCAAAGAATCCTTTTTTCTCTTCACCAAGGTTATCTGCCGCACCGAATTCCATCGCAAGTTGTTTAATAAGGTCTTTTTGCTTGTCATTGAGTTTCTTGGGAACATCAACGATAATTCGCACAAGTTGGTCACCTTTACCCATACCACCACGGCTCTGGATACCACGACCACGAAGCTTGAACACGTCACCTGGCTGTGTACCAGCAGGAACAGAATATTCCACTTTACCATCAAGAGTAGGCACCTGAATTGTACAACCTAAAGCGACCTGCATAAATGTAAGGTGAACATCACACCATACGTTGTATCCGTCACGTTCAAAAATCGGATGCGGACGAACATTTACAACGATATTAAGGTCACCTGACGGACCACCGTTAACGCCCTTGTTACCCTGACCGCGGACTGTCAAAATCTGACGGTCATCAACACCTGCAGGTATATTGATGTCAAGTTTTGCACTCTTACGCACACGACCTGCACCATTACACTTTTTACAAGGGTTGTCAATAATTGTACCTTTTCCGTTACAACGGGTACAAGGTTTTGATGACTGAATTACACCGAAAGGAGTTCTCTGCTGAACAGTTACCTGACCTCGCCCATGACATTCAGGACAAGTTTTAGGTGAATGACCGCTCTGGCAACCATTTCCTTTACATTCGTCACAAGTTTCGATTCGCATTGTATCTATTGAACGAGCACAACCTTTTGCTGCCTCTTCAAAAGAAATTGTAATGCTTGCCTGAGTATCACTACCACGTTGCGGTGCGTTTGGATTAGCTCTTCCGCCACCACCAAATCCACCGAATCCGTTGCCGAAAATTGAGCCGAAAATGTCACCAAGGTCGAAATCCATTCCGCCAAAGCCACCGCCGTAGCCCCCCTGTCCTGCGCCATAGTTAGGGTCAACACCAGCATGACCGAACTGGTCATATCGTGCTTTTTTCTCACTGTCGGAAAGAATTTCATAGGCTTCGTTAGCCTCTTTGAACTTTTCTTCAGCCTCTTTATTATTAGGATTAAGGTCCGGATGATATTTTTTAGCAGCCTTTCGATATGCTTTTTTTATCTCATCGTCAGAGGCTGATTTATCAACACCAAGCACCTCATAATAATCTCTTTTTTCTGCCATAAGTATCTCCAAATAATAGGGATTCACGGACAGACTGAATCACAATCTGTCCGTTATTATATAAATTAGTTTACATCTGTGAAATCAGCATCATAGTAGCCATCGCTGTTAGGTGCTGCACCTGCGTTAGGGTCATAACCTGCACCTGCATCAGCGCCACCCTGAGCTGCCTGAGCCTGTTTGTAGAGTTCTTCTGAAATCTTATAGAAAGCCTGTGTGAGTTCTTCCTGTTTTGACTTGATAAGCTCTGTATCCTCACCTTTAAGTGCTTCCTTAAGAGCACCAAGTTTAGCCTGAATATCAGCCTTATCATTTTCAGGAATCTTATCACCTTCATCAGCGAGGATTTTTTCTACCTGATATACCATCTGGTCAGCAGCATTTCTTGTGTCAACTGCTTCCTTACGTTTCTTATCTTCTTCAGCAAACTTTTCTGCATCCTGAACTGCCTTTTCAATATCTTCTTTTGACATATTTGTTGAAGATGTGATTGAGATTGACTGTTCTTTGTTTGTTCCAAGGTCTTTTGCAGAAACGTTAACGATACCGTTAGCATCAATATCAAATGTTACTTCAATCTGTGGCACACCACGACGAGCAGGAAGAATGCCATCAAGGTGGAAAATACCAAGAGTTTTGTTATCTCTTGCAAATTCTCTTTCACCCTGAAGAACATGAACTTCAACTGATGTCTGGTTATCTGCTGCAGTTGAGAAAATCTGACTCTTCTTTGTTGGGATTGTTGTATTTCTTTCGATAATCTTTGTGCTTACGCCACCCATTGTTTCGATACCGAGTGAAAGTGGAGTAACGTCAAGGAGAAGAAGTCCTTCAACTTCACCACCGAGAACACCGCCCTGAATTGCAGCACCTACTGCAACACATTCGTCAGGGTTAATGCCCTTGAATGGTTCCTTACCTGTATATTTCTTAACTGCTTCCTGAACTGCAGGAATTCTTGATGAACCACCAACCATAAGAATCTTGTTGAGCTGTGATGGCTGAAGACCTGAGTCTGAAAGAGCCTGACGAACAGGTCCCATTGTTGCTTCAACAAGGTCTGCAGTCATTTCGTTAAACTTTGCTCTTGTAAGGGTTGTTTCAAGATGTTTTGGTCCTGTTGCATCCGCTGTGATGAATGGAAGGCTGATTTGAGATGTTGTCACACCTGAAAGTTCAATCTTTGCCTTTTCTGCTGCTTCCTTAAGACGCTGCATAGCCATTTTATCGTTACGAAGGTCAACACCCTGCTCTTTCTTGAATTCGTCAGCAAGCCAATCGATAATCTTCTGGTCAAAGTCGTCACCACCGAGACGGTTATTACCTGCTGTTGCAAGAACTTCCTGAACACCATCACCCATTTCAATAATTGAAACGTCGAATGTACCACCACCAAGGTCATATACCATAACCTTCTGGTCTTCTTCCTTGTCAATACCATAAGCCAATGCAGCTGCTGTAGGTTCGTTGATGATTCTCTTTACTTCAAGACCTGCAATTTTACCAGCATCTTTTGTTGCCTGACGCTGTGCGTCTGTGAAATATGCAGGAACAGTGATAACTGCTTCTGTAACAGGAGCACCAAGATAAGCCTCAGCATCAGCCTTGAGCTTCTGAAGTGTCATTGCTGAAATTTCCTGTGGAGTGTAGTCCTTACCGTCAATGTTCACTTTATAGTTTGTACCCATATGTCTTTTGATTGATGCGATTGTTCTGTCAGGATTTGTGATAGCCTGACGTTTTGCTACCTGACCAACCATTCTTTCACCTGTCTTTGAGAAAGCAACAACAGATGGAGTTGTTCGAGCCCCCTCTGCATTAGCAATAACTACTGGTTCGCCACCTTCAATAACTGCTACACATGAGTTTGTTGTACCTAAGTCAATACCAATTACTTTTGCCATAAATTTATTCCTCCTAAATGGATATATACTATATTATTTACTGATTTCTCAGTTTACTACCTTAACGATTGCTGGACGGATTACTCTGTCACCCATTTTATATCCTGTTGAAAATACATCTGAAATACTGTTTTCAGGAAGTTCTTCATCTTCACCGTGCATTACTGCATTGTGGATATTAGGGTCAAAGGTTTCACCTTTTTCACCAAAAGACTCAACGCCAAGTTTTTTGAACGTTTCACCATATTGATTAAAAATCATTTCCATACCTTTTTTAAATGATTCAAGGTCAGTAACCTCTGCACTCATAGCTCTCATAAAGTTATCATACACAGGCAAGAATTCTGCAATTGTTGATGCCTTTGTGTCACCATAAGCCATTTCTTTTTCCTTCTGAGAACGTTTACGGAAGTTGTCATATTCAGCCATCACTCGCAAAAGTTTATCTTTTGTTTCGTTAAGCTCTGTGGTAAGTTTCTCCTCAACAGTTGGCTCTGCATTTTCTACAACTTCTTCAACTGTTTCCTCAGGAGTTGTCTTCTTATCTTTTGCCATTTTAATCCTCCAATGTATCGGACATAATTTTGCCCACTATTTCTGTTAAATATTTAAGACTTGGAATTAGTCTTGCATAATCTATTCTTGTAGGACCAATCAGTCCCAACGCACCGCTATCCTTACCACCTACTGTATAATGGGAGTAAATAAGACTTGAGTCCTGAAGTTCACGATAAAAGTTTTCTTTACCGATTAAAACGTTGGTATTGTTCTCCGCTTTATGACCTGCAAAAAGGTTTGTAAGCGGCTCACCACGTCTTAAAAATTCCATTAATTCGTATGCGTTCGGATAATCAGTATGGTTAAGCAGATTCGACTGACCTTCCAAAAGCAACTGTGTCTGTTCAGTAAGTTGTGCCAAATCTGAAAGAGTTACAAGTAAAGGTGAAATTGCAAGTGACTTGCTTCCTAACGAAAGCGCAAGAGTCTGAATAAGTGCTATACTTACTTCACTTGCGGATTTACCAATAAAATGTTTTGAAACAATATTATAGAAGGTTTCGATTAATTCAAGATTAAGTTCGCTATCTGTTCGGCAAACCCTGCTTTTAAGTATTCCTGATGATGAAAGCATAACCATCATAGCAGTATGAGTGCCAAGAGGAACTAACTCAACACGACGGATGACTGCGTTTTCATCTGTTGGTGTTGTTGAAACAACTGCACAGTTTGTAAGTTCAGCTAATACCTGACCAGCTTGTTCAAGAATCTGCTGCGGCTCACCACCTGCATCGGAAAGACGAGCTTCAATAAGTCGTTTTTCATTGATTGGCAGTTCATATCTGTTCATAAGCTTATCAACATAATAACGATAACCAATCTGTGACGGAATTCGTCCTGCCGATGTATGAGGTTGTTCAATAAAACCTAATCTTGAAAGCTCAGCCATTTCATTACGGATAGTGGCAGATGACACCGGGATGCGGATATACTCAAGCAAAGTCTTTGAACCAACCGGCTCACCCGTTGCGATATACCATTCAACAATGGCGGCAAGGATTTTTTCTTTTCTCTCGCTGAGTTGCATCTTGTCACCCCTTTTGTTTAGTTTAGCACTCTCATCTTTAGAGTGCTAACTCTATTAAATAATATACATTCTTTTCTAAAAAATGTCAAGGAAATATTTGTAAATAATTTATGAATGAGGAAAAAGTTGACAAAACAATTATACTATGGTAACATATGCATAGATAAGATAGGTATTTAAAATAAGGAGGATTATTTATGGCAAAGAACGATTTAATGCACGGAAACACAAGTTTATTAGTGTTATCTCTTATTGAACAAAAGGATATGTACGGTTATCAGATTATCAAGGAGTTAAAACGCAAAAGCGAAAATGTTTTTGAATTGAAAGAAGGCTCGCTCTACCCTGTTTTGCATGCACTTGAAAACGACAAACTCATTACATCTTATATTGAAGAAACCGACTCCGCAAGAAAACGCAGATATTACACAATCACCGACAAAGGCAGAAAGGAATTGGCAGATAAAAAGGAAGAATTCTTTATATTTACAAATGCCGCAAGAAAAGTATTGAACTTTGCATAGGGTGGTGACGTTATGTTTATGAGAAAATTCTCAAATTTTAATGAAGCCAAAGAGATATACATAGAACGGGTTTTATATCACATTCATTACAAAAAACTTGGAAAAAGAATTAAAGAAGAAATCGAAAACCACATGGACGATATGTATGACGATTTCAAAAATGATTTTGATGATGAAATTGATATAGCTAAAAAAATTATTGACGAAATGGGCGACCCAGATGAATTAGGTCTTGAGCTTAAAGAAGCTAACAAGAATATTTTACGTATCATCAGAGCATTTAAAATCACCTTGATATTATCAATTATTCCTGCTTTACTCTTCTGTCAAATCGTGCTATATGACCCGATTATGGAAATTATGCAATATTACAAAGCAGTTGATATAACTACTATCGAGGCACGAATGAGTGAAGAATATAACAAAGGTAAACCCATAAGACTTTTCGCTGATGCAGACCACAACGGGAAAGTCCATAGATACTATGTTCCCGATGAGCAACCTGAAGGACGATTTATGTGTATTCATACTGAATCCATAACAATCCTTGGCAAAAACTATAAAGACAAATTTTTGTACTATGGATGTAGTAGTGGTGGATATAGTGATGTTCATCATTTTAATTTAGATTACAATTCAGCTGATTATTTACTTGTATTAACTTCACCTACTGAAGCAAAATATTATAAAATGTATTTAGAGCCGATAAATTCAGATAGTGGACTTAAACCTTATTGGAGTGATTTTATAGAGTATCCTCAAAACGGAACTTACGACAAACCAGTTTCTGTTTTGGTTGATTTGCCTGAGGGGTATCATTGGAGTTTATTTGAAAGATTTAATGAAAATAAAGAATTGATTAAATAAATACCAAACTTTTTAATTTTACATAATTTGGTGATTATATGAGAGAAATCAAAGATTTTGATACTGAAAAGAAAATATTTATAGGCAAGGTATTAAACCATATTCATTATAAAAAATTACACACAAGAATTTATGAAGAGCTTTCAAATCATATGGATGATATCTATGAAGATTTTAGTCCAGAGTGTGATGATGAAAAAGAAATTACAAAAAGAGTTCTTGAAGAAATGGGCCATCCCCATTATTTAGGATTAGAGTTAAAGAAAGCAAATAGAACAAAGCTCTTACAAGTAAAAGTAATTAAAGCTCTTTGTATTCTTTTATGTTTTCCTGTTTTATACTCTGTATGGATAATGATTGTTCATATAGGAATGGAATTCGATGACTATTTTCATGCTGACACAGTAGAAGAAGCAGAAGAATGGATTTTAGAAAACAGAACTGACGGTCAACCAATTAAATTGCTTACAGAACTTGAGCATGATGGTGTTGTTCATCGAATTTATGTACCGCAAGTTCAAGATGAAGAAGATTTTCAAATTTATCACATATACTCAATGGAATTCTTTGGTTTTAACATAAAGAATAGATTTAACCGTTCACATTGTCATTACGAACCAAACAGTAATTATACAATGGCAAGTCTTGACCAACAGCCAATACGCGATGAGCTAATGATTTACTACGATACACCGGATTATAAATATATAAAAGTTCAATTCAAGCCCGTAAAAGAAGGTCTTGAGGAATATTGGAGTGATTTTATAGAAATACCACAGGACGCAACAATTGACGAGCCTAAATTTTTTATTTTGGATTGTCCTGACGGTTACCGATGGAACAATTACGATAGATTTGATGAAAACAAAGATATCTTCATTCCTGAACCTACAACTAATGTAACCGACTGCGATTCAAATAGAATAAAAGTTCACTCATCAACAGTAATTTATTAATCCATGTTTTCACAGAAACATGAATCATTACATAAACGATGTGTACATCATTTCTCACAAATTAGTTATTGACATTAAGTTAAAACAAGTATAAAATATATACAAAATTATAAAGCGTTGAGAAAGAACGACGGATAATGTGGATTTACAGAGAGATTTCGGTTGGTGCGAGAAATCAGTTCAGTATCCTGAGACCACTTTCGAGCATTGGTGAAAACGATTTTTTCGGTTAAGCCAATCGTATTAACTGCGTTAAGGTTATTTGAGTGGCAAAATATTTTTGTTTTGCAATACGGGTGGAACCGTGGAATGTTGTTTTTATAGCATTTCATCCTGTTTATATAGGATGAAGTGCTTTTATTTTTATGTATTTAATGTAAAGGAGAAATATATTATGATTAAGGTAACACTTAAAGGCGACGTAATTAAAGAATACGAAGCCGGTACATCTATTGCAGAGATTGCTAAATCTATCGGTATGGGTTTATACAAATCTGCTTGTGGTGGTAAAATTGATGGAAATTACTGCGATTTAAGAACTGCAGTCAATGAAGACTGTGCTCTTGAAATCGTAACTTTTGATGAAATCGAGGGTAAAAAGACATTTTGGCATACTGCTTCTCATATTATGGCTCAGGCAGTTAAAAGACTTTATCCTGATACAAAACTTGCTATTGGTCCGTCAGTAGATAATGGTTTCTATTACGACTTTGATTCAGAGGTTTCATTCACACCTGAAATTCTTGAGAAAATTGAAGCAGAAATGAAAAAAATCGTTAAAGAAGATTTACCTCTTGAAAAGTTTGAGTTATCCCCAGCTGAAGCTCTCCAGATGATGGAAGAAAAGGGCGAAATCTACAAGGTTGAGCTTATTAACGAACACGCTGACAAGGGCGAACCTATTTCATTCTACAAGCAAGGTGATTTCACAGAGCTTTGTGCAGGTCCTCACCTTATGTCAACAGGTGCAGTAAAGGCATTTAAGCTCACAGCTTGTACAGGTGCTTACTGGAGAGGTAACGAAAAGAACAAGATGCTCCAGAGAATTTATGCTACTGCATTCCCTAAACAGGCAGCGCTTGAAGAACATTTGGCACAGCTTGAAGAAGCAAGAAAACGTGACCACAACAAACTTGGTCGTGAACTTGAACTCTTTACAACAAGTGAACTTATCGGTCAGGGACTTCCGATCATGCTCCCTAAGGGTGCAAGAATCATTCAGCTACTTCAGCGTTTTGTTGAAGATGAAGAACAGAAGCGTGGTTGGTTACTTACAAAGACACCATTTATGGCTAAGAGTGACCTTTACAAGGTTTCAGGTCACTGGGACCACTATCGTGACGGTATGTTTGTTCTTGGTGATGCAGACGAAGCAGAAGCAAACAATGAAGAAATCTTTGCACTTCGCCCTATGACTTGTCCATTCCAGTATCAGGCATATCTTAACAAACCTCGTTCATATCGCGACCTTCCTTTAAGATATAACGAAACATCTACTCTTTTCCGTAACGAGGCATCAGGTGAAATGCATGGTCTTATCCGTGTTCGTCAGTTCACAATTTCAGAGGGTCACTTAATGTGTACTCCTGAACAGCTTGAAGATGAATTCAAAGGCTGTCTTGAGCTTGCTATTTATATGCTTAAGACTCTTGGACTTTATGAAGATGTTTCATATCGTTTCTCACAGTGGGACCCTGATGATAAAGAAAAATACATTGGTACACCAGAACAGTGGGACGAAGCTCAGGGTATTATGGGCAAAATCCTCGATAATCTTGGAATTGATTATAAGATTGGTATTGGTGAAGCTGCTTTCTATGGTCCTAAACTTGACATTCAGATTAAGAACGTATTCGGTAAAGAAGATACTCTTATTACAATTCAGGTTGACCAGCTTCTTTCAGAAAAATTCGGTATGGAATACACAGACAAAGATGGTTCAAAGAAAAATCCATACATCATCCACAGAACGTCAATCGGTTGTTATGAACGTACACTTGCTCTTCTTATTGAAAAATACGCAGGTGCATTCCCACTCTGGCTTGCTCCTGCGCAGGTAAGAATTCTTCCTATTGCTGACAGACATCACGACCGTTCATTTGAAATCAAGAAAGAACTTGAAAAGATGGGTATGCGTGTTACTGTTGACGACAGAAGTGAAAAGACAGGCTACAAAATCCGTGAATCAAGACTTCAGAAACTTCCATACTGGATTATCGTTGGTGACAAGGAAGTTGAAGAAGGTACAGTTTCAGTAAGCAAACGTGGTCAGGGTGATATTGGCTCAATGGCATTTAATGATTTCACAGCTATGCTTAAAGAAGAAATCGACAATAAAGTAAGATAAGAGGTATTTTTATGAAAGCTCCCCTTACCGTAACGGTTATTACCGATACACATTATTATTCAAAAAATCTTGGCACATCAGGTGTAGCTTATGAAATCGCAAATAACAAGAGTGGTGTTTTGTTAGCTGAAGCTGCTGAAATGCTTGAAGCTGCATTCACTCAGATTGCAAAGGACACAAGAACTGATATTGTGCTTCTTTCAGGTGATACAACAAGTAATGGTGACTTAGATTCACACAGAGAATTCATCGAAATGCTCCGCGACCTTAAATCAAAAGGCAAGAAAGTTTATGTTCTTACTGCAACACATGACTACAAGGGTGACGGTACACATCACAAGTATGTTGGTGACGAAAGAGTCCCTACTCCTGCCGCAAAGCGCGAAGAACTATATGATATGTATAAGGAATTCGGTCCTGATGAGGCTTTTGCTGTTCATAGACAGAGTATGTCATATATTATTCAACTTCAGGACGGATATAGACTTTTTGCCCTTAATGACGACTCAAACTTAAACGGCAAAAGTGGTTTTTCCGACGAGCTTTTTGAGTGGATTAAAGAACAGATTGCCGACGCAAAGGCAAATAATCAGTTCATAGTTGCTATGACTCACCATCCTCTTATTGCTCCATCACCTATGTACGAAATTATCGGTAAAGGTGATATGATGGGTGATTATGATATCCGTCGTGAGCAGCTTGCAGACCTTGGTGTACAGTTTATGCTTACAGGTCACACTCATGTACACGACATCGATAAGCACGTAAGCCCTAAAGGCAATTATTTCTATGATATTTCAACTGCTTCAACAGTGGGCTACCCTGCTACAATCAGAAACATCGTTTTTGATGCAGAAAATGAAGTTGTTACCACAACAACAGATTTGATTACTGAACCTGTTAAGTTTGATACTCATGGCAAGGACTTGCAGACATACCTTGCAGACCATATGATTGGTATGATTAGAGATGTAATCAAAGCCGCCGGTGAAGATATCGACAAATTTGCCGATATGGCAACTGCTATCAGCATCAAGAAAAAGGTCAGCTACAAAATCGGTTGGATTTTAAAGCCAGTCTTCAAATTCCTTAACAAGCTCAAAATCGGCACAGTTGGTAACTGGACTCGTGCTGAAACAGGTCTTAAAAAAGAGGATTATGCTGATATCAAGGACAAAGGTGTTGTTGATTTTATCGTTGACCTTGTACTGAATCTTTATGGCGGTAAGAATCTTTATACACCTGATGACAATGAATACAAAATTGCTATCGGGCTCATTAACATAATAGATTCAATAATCAAGGTTTTACATATTCCTTTGAAGAAGCTTGTCAAAGTTTCCGACACAGTCCGCGATATTATTGAACCTTTACTTTATAACGCAGGAATTCCAGCTTATGATGCTGTTATGCCAATTATGCCTGTGTACGAAGGCGACGAAGTCGGCCCTCAACCGGAACCAACTCCAAAAGTTACAACGGTAAAAGACAGTAAAAAAGGCTTGCCTATTATCATTCTTACAGTTCTTTTTGTTCTCATATTCCTTTTACCGATTGCGCTCTTATTACTTATCGGATTTATCAAAAATCAGATTAAGTACGGAAAACATCTTAAATAATCAAATAGTTTTATAGAGGTAATGCGGAATGTGTTACCTCTTTTTTTACTATAAGCGATAAATTGGAGTATATGAGAGTAAAAGGTAAAGATGTTTATGCCTCCCCTTGTCAGGGTGCGAGCGTCAAGTGGAAGCTGAATTAGCGCTGTGTTTGAAAACTGTTGATTTTTTCTTTAATAAAATGATATAATTATCAGGTAAATAATTCTGAAGAGCAGTCTTATATGGCACTAAAATCACAACCTGAAATTCATCCTTACCATTGGTCCAAGACTCACATCATATAATGTTGAAACGGTTGAGCATGAATGGTAAATCACGAGGTACTATTATGACTTTTGATACAACTAAATTACAATGGATAAGGGAGCCTGTAGATTACACCGCACCTTTAAACCACCATTTTGCTACCAAAAAAGGCTGGATAAACGACCCTAACGGTCTTGTTTACTTTAAGGGTTACTATCATATTTTCTATCAGCACTCTCCTAACTTTGAAAAGCCCTGGCAGGAAAATATGCATTGGGGACATGCGAAAACAAAAGATTTTCTTGCATTCGAGGAGCTTTCTGTTGCTCTTTATCCCGACAAGCCATATGACAAAGACGGATGTTGGTCAGGTACTGCAATCGTAAAAGACGATACACTTTATCTTTTTTATGCTTCTATTCACGATGGTGTCCAGTCTGTTAGTGTAGCTTATTCTGATGACGGAATCAACTTTGAAAAGTATGAACGTAACCCTGTAATTGACAGCTTTCCAAGCGATGGTTGCCCTGATTTTCGTGACCCAGCCGTATGCTATTCTGATGGCAAATATTATTGTGTAATGGCATCGGGAAATCGCGAAAAGAATACCGCAAATCTCCTTCTATATGAAAGTGAAGATTTGTTTCATTGGAACTATAAAGGTGTTTTATGCGAGTGGGAAAACTCCAAGTTTGCCGAGTGTCCATCTTTCATGAAATCTGGTGAAAAGTATTTACTTACAGCATCTGTTTGCAAGAAAGACAGTCATTATTTTTCAATTATGTATGGAACTTTTGAAAACGACAAGTTTACCATAGAATATACCAGCGAAGTAGATAAAGGTCCTGACCAATATGCAGGACAGGTTTTCCTTGATGAAAAGGGACGAACAATTCTTATTTCGTGGATGCCTGGTTGGAAATATGCAGGTTACAAGGAAAAAGATATAGGTTGTATGTCCGTACCTCGTGAAATCAAACTTATCGACGGAAAAATCTATGGCTATCCGGTGGAAGAAGTTCAGCATTTATTAAAAGATAGTGATTCAGCAGTGATTCGCAAATCAGATGGCTTTAGAATCAAACGACATGGTCGCAAAAGCGTGATTTATAAAGGTGAAATCAACGACCTCAAAGTCATCCGTGACGGATATATTTTAGAAGTCTTTGTAAATGGTGGAGAAGAAGTTTATTCAGTTTTGCTATAAAATCTTGTTTTTTCTTTTCTCACTTCATACCGAAATCAGTTTTATAAAACCTGAATAACTTTAAGTACACTTAATTACAATTCAGTAATTTAACGAAGAAATTGAATTGTTTCATAGGAGAATATGAAATGACAGAAACACAAAACAAGAATCAAGAAATGGTTGTATATCAGATATATCCCAGAAGTTTTAAGGATTCAAATGCTGATGGTATCGGAGATATTAACGGTATAACAGAAAAACTTGATTACATAAAAAATCTTGGAGCAAACACTATATGGCTTTCTCCTTGCTATAAGAGTCCTAACGAGGATAACGGCTACGACATATCTGACTATCGTGATATTATGGATGAGTTCGGCACACTGGATGACTGGAAAAGAATGATATCAGAAATCCATATGCGTGATATGAAACTTGTAATGGACTTTGTTGCCAATCATACATCTGCTGAACACAAATGGTTCAAGGAAGCAAGAAAATCTAAAGATAACCCATACCGTGATTACTATTATTGGGCAAATGTACCATTAAATAACTGGGAATCCTGCTTCGGTGGCTCTGCATGGCAATTCGATGAAGCTACAAATCAATATTACCTTCATTCCTATGCAATCGGACAACCAGATTTAAACTGGGAAAATCCAAAAGTAAGACAGGAAATGATAGATGTTATAGATTATTGGGTAAACCTTGGTGTTGATGGCTTCAGATGCGATGTGTTAGACCAGATTTCAAAGGATTTTGTTGAAAACCGAAACGGAAATGGTCCCAGACTGCACGAGTACATAAAAATGCTTTTCGGCAGAGATGAGGTTTCTCATATTTTTACAGTAGGAGAATGCTGGGGAGCAAAAGAAGACAATATAAAGCTTTTGATAGGTGCTGACCGAAACGAGCTTTCAACTTTGTTTCAGTTTGACCATATTGTAGTCGGCTATGGCGAGCACGGCAGATTTGACCCAGTTTCATTCACTCTTGACGATGTGCGTAATCCTCTTATTAAATGGCAGAATTTTATGCAGGAAAATAATCTTGTGGCAACACTTTTCCTTGAAAACCATGACCAACCCCGGAGTATATCAAGGTTTGCAAATGATACCGATAAGCGATATGAATCAGCTACAATGCTGGCTACAATGATGTATCTGCAAAAAGGCATTCCGTTCATTTATCAAGGTCAGGAAATCGGAACGGCAAACCCATATTCTGAAAGTATTCAGGATTATGATGATATAGAAACAGTAAATTATTATAAAATGAATCCAAGAAATCAGAATGAAAAAGAGTTGTTCCGTAACATAAATTTCGGAACACGTGATGCCGCAAGAAGACCAATGGCATGGGACGATTCGGAAAATTCAGGTTTCGGCGGAAAGCCATGGCTTCCGGTATATAACAGATATAAAGAAATCAATGTGCAAAAAGATTTAATATCAGATAAGTCTGTGTATAAATATTATCAGAGGCTTCTTAACCTCAGGAAAGAAAACGAGGCTTTTATTACTGGTAAATACGAAAATATTACTGAGGATAGAAAAGGCATATATATTTACAAACGTTGCACAAAAGACGAGTGCTATATTGTTGTTTGCAATTTTGAAGACACCAATGAGTTGAATCTTGATGTCGATTGTGAATTGATATTAACCAACTGCGAACAACGAGACATAAGTGGAATTTATACGCCGTATGAATGTGCCGTGTTTAAGTTGGACAAATAACAAGCTATAATTATATTCATCTGTTTAATGAACAGGTTGGATAGATTTTCCCCGTAATTAACTAAACAATCAATAAAAAGCGTTGCAGAAGGAAAAATACGAATCCTCAATGCAACGCTTAATTCTTTAAAATTGTAGAAAATTCTTATCTCCCCTTCATCTGAAATAGGCAAGAATGCACCAAGCAATCATACCTATAAAATATTATTTAACATTTGATTTTACTTTTTACATTATTTGTGCATTGGTACAAAGTTTTTGCTTTAAATTTTACTAAACATACAAAAACAAGGTGATTTTAGATATTTTTTAACAAAAACGTGTTTTCTTCTTGATTTTTCCTGAACATTGTTATAAAATATACTATATATTGAGGTAATTGTACCCAATTTTCACCTATTTTTGGAGGGTTGTTATTTTGAGCGGAGATTTACATTGTCACACAAGGTTGTCTGACGGTACTTTAGGCATTGAGGACCTTATCAATTTTGCGAAGAAAAAAGGTCTTGAAACTATTGCAATTACTGACCACGATTGTCTTGCAGGTACAGTCAGAGGTAAAATTATCGGTGCACGTCACGGAATTCAGGTTATTCCTGGTGTTGAGCTTTCTGCAACGGACGAAAAGAACGGTAAAAATGTTCACATTCTTTGTTATTTGGCTGATTCACCGGATATGTTGGAAGGCTTGTGCAAAAGGAATTCTTTACAAAGAAAAAAAGCATCTCATTTTATGATGCTTCAGACTGCAAAGCGTTTTCCTGTTTCAACTGAGTTCATTATCAAATGTGCCACAGGTTCAACAAATCTTTATAAAAAGCATATTATGCAGGCTCTTATCGAGTGTGGCTATGCTGATTCCTTTAATGGTGACCTTTATAATTCTCTTTTCACAAAGGACAGCGAGGACAATATCCTTGTTGTTCCAAAATATGAAAATGTTAAGGATGTTGTCGAAAATATTCATACTGCAGGTGGTATTGCAATTCTTGCCCACCCATATGCAAGTGATTGTGCAAATGAGCTTGAGGAATATATTGAATATGGTATTGACGGAATCGAAGTTTTCCACCCAAGTGCAAATGAGGAACAACAAGCATATCTTAAAAAGTTTGCACAGAAAAATAAATTGTTGATGACCGGCGGAAGCGATTTTCACGGACTTTACAATACATATAAAGTATCTTTAGGTGATTATTCTACTCCTGATGATTGTTTACACGCTCTTCTTTCATACAAATCAAAGCAAAAAAGATTGCAGAAAAAGTTAGCACAACAACAATCAGTTGATGAATAAACTTATAATATAATACACAAATTACAGATAAGGAGGTTTTTATATGCTTTTTGATGATAGTGATGTAAAAATCTTTACGGACAAAGACGCTCCAAAGGATGTTTCAAACGAGGTTTCTGTTATTGCTGAAATGACAAAGCACAGAAGCAACGGAAACATTTTAAAAGCAAAACAGTTAGGTAAGCATCTGGCTGAAATATTTGTTGATGAACCAAGTCTTCTTTCACAGTTAGAAGGTGAAGTTGGTAAAATTCAATGTGATGATGACGATATGTATCAGATTAAGGTATTACTTGTTTTTACCGCTGAATATTGCATCAACCATCTCCTCACCTCCACTCTTTTGTCAAATACTGCTGTAAATGCCTTGTATGACACTGTTATTAAAAAGGCTGCTGAATTTTACGACAGACTTGACGATGCTGCTGAATACAGTTTCTATTACCTTGCAGTACGAAAAGGTGATAAGATTTCTGATAATATCGGCGTTTCATTTGCTATGCTTTGTGGTGAGGATAAAAACAGTTATTACACAAATCTCGGCAAACGTCTTTTTGAAGTTGCAGAACACGAAATTGAGAGAATCATTGATGGTTTTGATTTTTTATAAAATAAATACAGACAAAAAAATCCCGTAGACATTATTTCAGTCTACGGGTTATTTTTGTTTATTCAACTTTATCTGTCGCGTTTTTCTTCAACTATTATTCTGCTTTTTTCAAGTGCCTCTTCTTTTTTCTTTGCATCGGAACGATTCTTGAGAACAAGTATCAACACAACGCCTATAATCAGTACAGCTACAACTGCACCCACAATAATCATTGTCATCATATAACGATTAGGGTTCTTGAGTTTATCAAGAAAATTACCTTGATTTGTTGTTGGCTCAACGAAGGAAACATCTTCTGTAGTTGGTTCTTCAGTTTCAGATGGAATTATTGTATCCGTTGTCTCATCTGTAAGACTTTCATCCGTACTGCTTTCCTCTGTTGTACTTTCGGTCTTTTTCTCTTCAATTGTAAACTTATACACAACCGTCCACTTATTGGACTTTGCAGTAATAGTTACTGTACCAGGTGCTATAGCAGTCACTGTACCATTTGAAGCTACAGTTGCAATCTTTGTATCGGAAGAAGTCCATGTTGTGTTGTATGTATCCGTAGCATCTGCAGGAACTTTCAAAACTGACAATCTGATTTTGTCACCAACAGTAGCTTTTCTTGTTGTGTTTCCATTTGCCCTTATACCAGTCTGTGCCACATTTACATTTACAGTACAAGTAGCAGTTTTCCCATCTGCTTTTGCAGTAATGATTGCTTTACCACCACCTACTGCAGTAATCTTGCCATTGTTATCAACTTTAGCAACCTTTGTGTTTGAACTTGTATATGTAACTGTTTTATTAGTTGCATTATTTGGCATTACTGTTGCTGTAAGAGTTGCTGTTTCACCTTTTTTTAGTGTTACAGTTGTTTTATTAAGCTTCACACTTGTAACAGGCACAGCCGACGGCTTTGTGGTTGATGTAGATGTGCTTGTTGACTGTGTCTTAACAGTGACTTTACCACCCAATGCCGAAACAGAATATGTTGTTCCATTGTTATCAATATTTTCTGAGCTTGAAAGTGATAATGTGGAAGTGCCTGAGTCTTTAAGAATTTTAAAGCTGACACTGAAAACAGTACCACTTTTGCCACCATACTGACCCGCATAAGTAACTGTTGAGCCACTATAATTCAGGCTACCTGATGAAGCTACTCCACCTTTACTGCTACTTACATATTGCAACTCAGACGAATTAAATCCGAGGGTTACAATACCACCCCAAAGGTCTACGCCTGTTGACAGTTTTACACTGACTGTCACCGTATCACCTTTTTTACCACTTGCACTTGAAACCGAGTAAT
This sequence comes from Candidatus Fimenecus sp., assembly GCA_045579305.1. Lineage (GTDB taxonomy): Bacteria > Bacillota > Clostridia > Oscillospirales > Acutalibacteraceae > Fimenecus. The sequence continues at coordinate 22,598 of JAZNLY010000028.1, forward strand.
TAACATCAGCAGCACTAGCAGGCATTACAAAGGTTGACAACAATAATACTAAAGAAAACATAATTGCCAAGATTTTAGATATTCGTTTCATTCTATCACCCCTAAGCTGGCAAATATATATTATATAATACAATATCCGACGAAAAAAGTCAAATAATGCGAGATGGAAATATGCGTAATTACAAGTATTTTTCACCATTTTACGCAAAAAGGCACATAAAAAAGGCAGGGTCAAAGCCCTGCCCTATCATTAAATATTATAAATTCAACACTGATGATGCGATTGCAAAGTAAATTAAAAGTGTTACTGCATCAACGATTGTTGAAATAAACGGACTCGACATTACAGCCGGGTCAAAGCCGATTTTTTTCGCTATAACAGGAAGGATTGAACCAACAACCTTTGCAAAAACAACGGCAGCAATCATTGTAACACTGACAACAAGTGCAATCTGCCAACCAATGTTATTAAAAATCATAAGCTTTGCAAAATTGACAATTGCAAGTGCAATACCACATACAAGTGCAATTGCAAACTCTTTAAATACAACTTTGAAGGTATCACGAAACTCAATTTCACCCAACGAAATACCACGGATAATTGTTGATGATGACTGATTTCCGCAGTTACCACAAGTACCTGTAAGCATCGGAATAAAGGCGGTAAGTACCACACAAGAGGTCAAAGCACCTTCGAAATAAGTGATGATTTTTTCTGTAAATGTTGCAGAAACCATCAGAAGCATAAGCCATGGAATACGCTTTTTGAAGTTTTCTAAAACACCCATTTTAAGATATGGCTTGTCAGTAGGTGTAATAGCAGCCATCAATTCCATATCTTCTGTTATTTCCTCCTGCATAACGTCAATAGCGTCATCGACAGTGATAATACCGACAAGTCTGTCTTCTGTATCAACAACAGGAAGTGCCAAAAGGTCATACTTATCGAAAAGGTCGGCAACGACTTCCTTATCTTCAGAGGTATTAACGGAGATAACATTATCTTCCATAATCTCCCGGATTGTGTCGTTTTCGTCGGCAAGAAGCAAATCCTTTACTGTTACAACACCTTTAAGCTTACGTTTACTGTCAGTAACATAACAAGTATAAATTGTTTCTTTGTCAACACCTGTTCTACGGATTCTTGTAAAAGCATCTGCAACGGTCATTGAACGTTTAAGGTCAACATACTCAATTGTCATAATACTTCCCGCAGAATCTTCAGGATATTTTAAGATTTCATTGATACTTTTTCTCGTTTCCGGGTCAGTGTGCTTTAGAATTCGTTTAACAAGGGATGATGGCATTTCCTCAATAAGGTCAACGGCATCGTCCACATACAATTCATCAAGAACTTCTCGAAGCTCAGTATCACTGAATGCACGAATCAATTGTTCCTGGTATTCAGGCTCCATATTAACAAAAACTTCAGCAGCCAGCTCCTTATTAAGCAAACGATAAACAAGAGTCAGCTCTCTCTCTTCAAGCTCCATGAAGATTTCGGCAATATCCTGCTCATTCATCTCGTCAAGCAGCTCTTTTAATGATTTCCAGCTTTTATTGTGCAGAAGCTCAATAAGAATTTCATAAGTTTCCATTTTTCACAACTCCTTCTTTTATAGAATAGATATGTGAAACACGGCGAGTATTTTATGAATTGCGGAACATTACCGCATTAATACTCGGAGGTTTCGCTGTTGTACTTCGGTACGTGTCCACAATTTTCACTCCTTTATGATTCAGATAAAAAATAAGACCACATTAAAGCCAAAACGCAAAAATGAGGTCAGATATACCACACATTTCGTTCAAGCTTTAGCTTCGCAGGGCGATGAAATTACATTAAATCACACCTTAGTTCGATATGACCTGTTGACCAGCTCATAGTGTCTCCACCATTTCGCGGCAGTAATCCGTATCCCTGTGGTAGCCTTACCTACCGAATATGTTATAACATATTTAATTTATGTATACATTATCAACTCTAATAGAAGATTTGTCAATATTATTTTAAAAAATTATTACATTTTTATGGTTAAAATATACATTTTTTTAGATTTAATTTAGTATGAATCAACAAAATTCAAACAATTGCGTTCATTTTTTGTTAAAATTTTGTTTTTAACATTGAATATACTATTGAAATATGTTAAAATTTATAATTATAAAATTATATGCAAGGAGTGCAAAAAAATGAATTTAACTCAAACAGTTAGAGAGGGCGTTGACAAGGTCCGTACCTATTGGAAAACGCCACCAAAAGGTCGATATATGACCTTCCGTGAAATTGCCGCATATTCAGGCGGTGGTATCGGTGCTTACATGATTATCACACTTGGTAATGCGTGTCTTTTGGCTATGGGTAACACACTCATTTCATCAACACTTGGTGTTGGTGCAACAGATATGTATTTACTCTATGTTATCGCAATCCTCATCAACATTCCTTTTACTGGAATTCGTGCTACAATTATCGATAACACAAGAAACAAGGCTGGTAAATACCGTCCTTACATAGTTACAATGGCTATACCTTCTGCAATCATTTGTAACCTGATAGTATGGTTCCCTTACGATAAATTAAGTTCCATCGTTGGTGAAGGTATGATATTCGGCCGAGAAAAGGATTATGTTGCAAAATGTGCAATTATTCTTGTTCTGAATATCGCCCTTAACTTCATTTACTATTTCTTCTACGACGGATATGAAAATCTTATCCACGTTCTTTCACCAAACACACAGGAAAGAGCAGACGTTGCTTCAATTAAGAGTGTTGTTTACTCATTTGCTCCAACAATTGTAAACCTCTTTACTCCTATTATTGCTCAAAACATCTTCCATACAAACACAACAGACATTCGTGTTTATAGATTCCTCTACCCTATTCTTGCTGTTGGTGGTATTCTTCTTTGTATCATTGTTTATAAATACACTGAAGAAAAAATCGTTCAGGCAAGAACTCACGTTGTACAGATTAAATTCATTGATGCTCTCCGTGCAGTTGCAAAGAACAAGTATTTCTGGATTATCTCACTCGCTGGTTGGATTGGATTCCTTGAATCAGCATATGCTAACATTCTCAACTGGCTCTATAACTATGGTGGTGCCTGCTCAGGTAACGTTTACGGTCTTGTTGTTACCCTTTATGGTAACGCATCACTCTGGGGCATGATTGCTGCACCATTCTGCATCAGAAAATGGGGTAAAAAATCTGTTCTTGTTGTTACAAACATCATGAACGTTGCATTCATTCTTATGATGCTTCCATTCACACAGGAAATCAACAACCTTACAATCTGGCTTGTTATGGGTTGTCTCTATCTTAATGCATTAATGGGTTCATTTGCACATATCCTTAATCCAACAATTCAGGCTGACATCCGTGACTATCAACAGTATCAGACAGGTGAAAGAATCGACGGTATGTTCTCTGCTGTTGCTACTATTGGTACTGTAATTACTCTTGGTACTTCTGCGGTTCTTCCTATTATTTATGAAAGAGGCGGAATTACTGCTGATATGGCAAAAAAAGTAACATCAAACCCTGATGTTCTTAACCGTATTCTTGGTGACGGTAAAACTGTTGGACAGATTCTTGCTGAACAATTAGAAAAAGGTCAGAACAACTATGAAAATCCATATTCAGCATTGTATGATTTGGATATTTTCCTTCCTCTTATTCATTCTCTCATTATCATAGCTGCAGTTGGTGCATTTATGAATGTTATTCCATATTTCTGGTATGACTTCAATGAAAGAAAGCAAAAGTCAGTTATTCGTGTTCTTAAAGTTCGTGCCCTCTTTGAAGACTATGCAAATGGCGTTACAAAAGATGAACAGCTCGTTGAAGGTATTGACATTATCCGTAATGCAAGAGAAATGGCTGATGCTCAGCCAAAAGTTCTTAATAAGAATTCATATAGGTCTCTGAAAGATAAAACTGCTAAAAAGGCTGCTAAGAAAACATATAATGACGATTATATGTTCAATGAAGAAATTGAAATCAGTAAGTTTGTATGTGAAGAACTTGATAAGTTCTCAAATGATGTTTTCAGATATCAGTACAATGTTCAAAAGGAAATCTACAGTGCAGGGCTTCAGGGTCTTAAGCTTATGACTCTTGATGAAATTAACACTGAAATTGCAAATGCTAAAGCAATGCCTAAAACTACAAAAGAAGAAAAAGATATTCGCAAGTTTGCTATTGAAGTTGCAAGAAATAAAAAATCTTCTTACAAGGCACTTAAAAAATACTTTACAAATGAAGAACTTGCACAGCCTAACTTCAGTGAACTTGAAAAAATCTTTGATGTTGAAGATGCTTGTGATGAAAAGCTCAAAGCTCTCTACCTTAAATTAAGAGATGCTAAAAAAGCTAAGGACAGTGCAAAGGCAAAGTCACTCAAGGCTGAAATTAAGTCTTATGAAGCAAAGAAAGCAGAAGCTCGTAAAGCATCTAAAGCTGAAATGGACAAACACGCATATTTCGCTCGTGCTGCAAAACCATACCTTGATGCTGAAAAGCTTGTAAAACAAGAAGAAAACTACAAGCATTTTGATGATATTGCTGAAATGTATGATGAAGCTAAGGCTCGTCACGAAGCTGCACTTGCTGAAGAAGAAGCAAGAGCTCTTAAAGAAAAAGAAGAAGCTGCTGCTTATGCTGCACAGTTAAAGGCTGAAAAGGCTGCCAAAAAAGCTGCTAAAAAGAAATAATTAAATAACACATCACAACGTCGGACTTGGATTCAGGTCCGGCGTTTTTGTTTTACAAATTGGAGTTTATCGATTGAATGTAGAATTCAGAATGCAGAATTCAGAATTGTGGAACTGCGTTGCTGATTATATATGATGTGTCATTCTGAGGAACGAAGTGACGAAGAATCTCTGTTGATTTTATTGCTCACTTTAAATGAGATTCTTCGCTTACGCTCAGAACGACAAAAAAGGTCACCCTGAATGAAGTGAAGGGTCTACTAAAAATGACAGCAGAGATTCTTCGCTACGCTCAGAATGACCTACTGATTTTGGTGTATCATCCCGACAAATTATAATTTGTTTATTGAAAAACACTAATAGAAATAAAAAGAACATCCCTGCACTGATAAAAGCACAGGGATGCAAATTATGATATTCAGTTATTAATCAAGGAAGTCACGGAGTTTTTTACTTCTGCTTGGGTGGCGAAGCTTTCTTAATGCCTTTGCTTCAATCTGACGGATACGTTCACGAGTAACGTTGAATTCCTTACCAACTTCTTCAAGTGTTCTTGGATGTCCATCTTCAAGACCGAAACGAAGTGAAAGAACTTTTTCTTCACGAGGAGTAAGTGTTTTAAGAACTTCTGCAAGCTGTTCTTTAAGAAGTGTTATTGATGCTGCATCTGCAGGTGAAAGTGCCTCATCGTCAGGAATAAAGTCACCTAAATGGCTGTCTTCCTCTTCACCAATTGGTGTTTCGAGTGAAACAGGTTCCTGAGCAAGGCGTAGAATTTCACGAACCTTGTCAGGTGTCATATTAAGTTCTTCTGCGATTTCTTCAGCAGATGGGTCACGGCCATTTTTATGAAGTAATTGGCTGCTTGTCTTTTTAACCTTGTTGATTGTTTCAACCATATGAACAGGAATACGGATTGTTCTTGCCTGGTCTGCAATAGCACGTGTGATGGCCTGTCTAATCCACCATGTAGCATAAGTTGAGAATTTGAATCCCTTTGTATAGTCAAACTTTTCAACAGCCTTGATAAGACCTAAATTACCTTCCTGAATAAGGTCAAGGAACTGCATTCCACGGCCAACATAACGCTTTGCAATGCTAACAACAAGACGAAGGTTAGCTTCTGCAAGACGCTGTTTTGCCTTTTTGTCGTCTTCAGAAATACGGATTGCAAGCTCGATTTCTTCTTCTGATGTAAGAAGTGGCACACGACCGATTTCTTTAAGATAAACTCTGACAGGGTCATCCATTACAAGAGTCTTATTGTCACCTAATCCACCATCATCGCTCTTTGCCATATCAGTTTCATCTGTGATTGCATCTCTTGCCATATCGCCTAAGTCATCGATAATCTCGATATTGTTTGTTTCAATAAGCTCATAAAGCTTATCAAGCTCTTCAATTTCAATATCAAGTTCAAGAATTGCGTTGTCAATTTCCTGAGTTGTAAGTTTACCAACTGTCTTACCCTTTTCAACAAGGGCTTTTAAGGCTGATTTCTTATCAATAGTTTCCATTGTTATCTCCTTCACTTCCATTATTATTTTACTGAAAATACTTTAAAAAATCTTCATCACTTATACCATCCACAGATATATTCTGAATAGATTTTTTGTTGTTTTCATTTAGTATTACACTTGCGCAATCTTCACATTCTGCAAAAGTATTTTTTAGCGTGTGAGACATGGTCTGAATTTTTGCAACTGCACTCAGCTCATCCTCTGTCAATTCTCCATAAAGAAAAGAAATCTCTGCAGATTTACCCTGACGGAGTCTGTCAGTAACAGTTTTGTAAATTCTGCCATTAAAGTCTGTGACAAAATCTTCTGAAGAAAGTTTCTCATCAATGTCCTTTAAAAATTCAGGATTTGCCATAATGATGGCTATGAGCATTTCCTCAGCTTTTGCTGCACGGTAAAAACTCTTGCGCTGAACATTAAGCTTGTCCAAGATGTCCTCTTGTTTTTGTATCTGTGTAAACTCTTTTTTCTGTTGAACGACTGTATTTCTTTTTGCTTGTCGTTTTGCCTCTGAAATAATAACCTCTTTTGCAACGGATAACTCGTTAGCAATTCTTGAAGCATATATTTCAAGTTCAATTGCACCAACAGTTGAAAGAATTTTTATTACTGATTGAAGGTATTGACGTTTACCATCATCACTTGCCAAATCATATTTGCCTTGTTCACGAAGAAGTGCAAATTCGATTTCGTTGGCAGCACCTGTGATTATGGATTTCATCTTTTCAACACCATAATTCTTGATTATTTCATCGGGGTCCTTACCACCACTCAATCGCAGCACTTTAATCTGAGCAGGTGTCTTTTTAAATATTGTCAAGGCTCTTGCTGCTGCCTTCTGCCCTGCCTCGTCTGCATCATAGGCAATTAAAATCTCTGATGCGTAACGTGAAAGCAGATTTGCCTGTTCACTCGTAAGCGCTGTACCAAGTCCTGCAACTGCATTTGTAAAGCCTGCCTGATGAAGTGCGATAACATCCATATAGCCTTCGCAGAGAATCAGACTGTCCTTGCCACTTTTTTTAGCAAGATTCAATGCAAATACACCCATACTCTTCTTATAAACAAGTGTATCTGAGGTATTAAGATATTTGGGTTTTGAGTCATCCATAACACGTCCGCCAAACGCAATCACATTTCCCTTAACATCAATAATCGGAAACATAACACGATTACGGAAATTATCGTAAATATTATTAGGATTCTTCTGAGAACGTCTTGCAAGATTTGCAAAAACCAATTCTTCTTTTGTAAAACCCTTATCCATCAGATAATTCGTAAGCGCATTAAACGAATCAGGAGCAAAGCCCAATCCGAATTTGCGGATGATATCGTCGGTAAGTCCTCTTTCCTTGAAATATCTGTAACCAATCTCGCCTTCTTTTTTACCAAGGCAATTATGAAAAAATCTTGCTGCTTCACGATTTGCCTCCAGCATACGGAGTCTGCGCTTATTCATTGTGCTGTCGTAATTATTTTCGTCAGGCACCTCGAGTCCAACTCGGTCTGCTAAAAATTTTACAGCATCAATGTAATCAAGATTTTCAATATTTTTTATAAAGGTAATCACGTCACCGCCATTACCGCAACCGAAGCAGTAATATGACTGTGTATCGGGATAAACGGTAAATGATGCGGTTTTTTCACCATGGAATGGACAAAGCCCTTTGCTTATTCTTCCGGCTCTTTTAAGGTTTACATAGGAGGAAATGGTACTTTCAATATCGGCACGATTACGAAGTTCTTGTAAAAAATCATCTGATAATGCCAATATTATCCCTCCTCTATTCCAATATCAACCCAAGAATCGGGAATGAAAATATTTTTATATACTGCGATAAGATAACGGTCACTCATACCTGCAATATAATCACAGACAGCACGACTCTCACTTTCACTCTCAATTATGTAGTGATATGCCTTTGGTAGTCTGTCAGGATATTTCATAAAGTAATCGTAAAGACGAAGTATCAGGTCAATAGCTTTTGTTTCCTCGCCCTTACAAACAGGATTTGTGTATACCTTATCAAACATAAATGTATGAAGTTCGTCAAACGGCTGTTGTATTCTCTCGGAAAATACGATGTCATTCACACTATTTTCCACAACGTCAAGAACCATATTATTGATTCTTGCACTCTTTCTGAAACCTAATTCCTTGCGGATAGCAAGAGGAATATCCTCCTCACTCATAACACCTGCACGTACTGCATCGTCAATATCGTGATTAATATATGCAATTTTGTCGGCAAGCTTTACTATCCTGCCTTCAAGAGTATCTGCTTCCTTGCCACGGGTGTGACAGGCAATTCCGTCGCGCACTTCATAGGTAAGATTAAGTCCTTTACCACTTTTTTCAAGTCTTTCGACAACTCGAAGGCTCTGGTCATAATGTCGGAAACCACCTTCAACAACAGAATCCAATGCTCTCTCACCAGCATGTCCGAATGGTGTGTGTCCCAAATCATGACCAAGGGCAATAGCCTCAGTCAAATCTTCATTGAGATATAGTCCATTTGCAATTGTTCGTGCAATCTGAGAAACCTCAAGCGTATGAGTAAGTCTCGTCCTGTAATGGTCACCCTCAGGAGACAAGAAAACCTGAGTTTTATGCTTTAATCGACGGAAGGAATTAGAATGGATAATCCTATCCCTATCACGCTGAAAATCTGTTCTTAACGGACATTTTTCTTCAAGGATGTTTCTGCCCTTTGTATTTATACAAAGACACGCTTTGTCTGACAATATTGCTTTTTCTCTTGCTTCAATTTTTTCTCTTACTGTCATTTGAAACACACCACCTTTTTGATTCTAAAAAATGTCCTTCTAATTATATATACGCAAAAAAGAGCAAAAACCCTTCATTTCTTTCAAAAAAAATTTAAAATTCGCAAAATCTTTCTGAAACAACAGTCGAAAATACTTTTCCGTAGCTGAGTTCAGTCAGTTTTGCATCGATATTATCTTTATTTTCACTTTTGATTCTGAATGTTACCTTAACATTATCGGTAAATTCTGTATCGATAATTACAGTTTCTTCACGTGAAAGAAAATCAGTTAATTTACCGTAAAATGTATAGTCACATTCAACAGCTAAATCAACACAATGTGCCATTGTTATGATTTTGGCGCTATCAACGCCAATTTTTGCGCTGTGAGAATATGCACGGACAAGTCCGCCACCACCAAGAAGTATTCCACCGAAATACCTTGTCACAACAACACAGACATCAACAAGATTTTCTTTTTCGAGAACATCAAGAGTTGGCACACCGGCTGTGCCCTGTGGCTCACCATCGTCAGAATATCTTTTTATTCCACCTTCACGAAGAATGTATGCATATACATTATGAGTAGCATCCCAATGCTTTGCCTTGATTTCTGCAATAAAGGCATTTGCCTCTTCTACAGTTGTAACAGGTTTTGCATATCCGATAAATCGTGAACGCTTCACAATATATTCATCACTATTGAATTCCTTAACAGTGCGATACTCTTTAGGCATTTGATGTCCTCCTTTTTTACCAAGATTTAAGAAGTGATTACACAAATAAAAAACAAAAGGTGGCACAAAAACTGTACCACCAATATGTTTCAAAAAATTATTTTGAGAGATTGTAACGTTTGTTAAATCTGTCAACACGTCCGCCTGCGTCAACAAGCTTCTGCTTACCTGTGAAGAATGGGTGGCAATTTGAGCAGATATCAACTTTTAAATCTTTCTTTGTTGAGCGAGTTTCAAATGTGGCACCGCATGCACACTTAACTGTTACTGTGTTATACTCTGGATGGAGTCCCTGTTTCATGACAATTGTCACCTCTTTCAGTACTTATTTACATAGCCTAATAAGTTTATCACAACAATCTTTAAAAATCAAGTATTTTTTTAAAGTTTTAAAGAAATTTCTTCTGAAAGATGGAAAGAATACAGAGTTACTGTAACATTTTGCAATCCAAAGCACTCTTCGGCAGCCTTTTTATATATGCTCATCTGCTCTTTATATCTTTCGCAAAGTTCTTCCATTGTGTCTACCCTATCAGTTTTGTAGTCGATGATTTCACCTGATTTTCCATTCACAACAAGTCCATCAATTACACCCTGAACAATTACGGTTTCGCCTTTTGCTGCTTCAGGCACTTTTTCATTGACCTGGGAAACAGGTATGCACATTGAAAATTCTTGTTCACGCAAATATTTTTCGGCATTACTGATTCTTTTATATACATCACTTTTGAAAAATGCTTTGATACAATTAATATTCAAAGCATCTGCTTCTCTTTGTGTAAAAAGTTTTTCGTTAACAGTACGATAAATTTCTTCATTCAGGTTATTATATGCTTTTGCAAAGTCGCAGATTTCCATGAATCTGTGTGTCAATGTACCTCTCTGTGCAGGAGTAAAATCACCTGTACCATAAAAAGCAGGATTTTCGCTTGCGAGATATTTGAAATTCTGGTCACTCTTAACTGCAGATGCAGCATATTTCATAGGAATGTCCGCAACTTCTCGGTATGGATATTCGAAGGAAAGTCTTTCGGTTACTGTCTGAAGAATTTCATTATCGCACTCAAAACTTTCTTCCTCTTGTATGATTTCTTCTATATCATCGATTTTTTGGAAAACACCAAAATCAATATCCGGACTATCAGGTCTTTTACATCTATTTATAAGAAAATCATAATCCATAGCAGGATGGTTCAACAGGGCAAGTAGTATCCACTGTGTGTAATTGCCACAGGACAAAACCGGCACAGTATTTTCTATAAAACTGCCATAGCAACTGTAATATAAATCTGCAATTTTTTTCTCCGGATTATACAATGTACCCACAAGGTACAATTTTTCTTCTGCACGGGTCATAGCAACATACAAGGCTCTTATCTGCTCGGCAGAATCCTCTTCATTATCAAAAAGCTTGATTGTATTTACAGGCAAAGTTGTAATATCCTTATGGATATCCGGGAAATACCGGGAGGCGCCAACACCTAATTTTCTATTGATTTTGATTTTACTTAAATCTGTTCTGTTGAATGCAGACGAGCAATTAGCAAGGAAAACAACGGGAAATTCCAGACCTTTACTCTTATGAATTGTCATAATACGAACAACATTGTCGTTTTCTGAAATTTCGTTAACCCCATCGATATTCTTATCATATTTACGAATTCGTTCAAGATAACGGATAAATCCTGAAAGTCCCGAGCCACCAGATGCCTCATAATTTTCTGCATAATTTATGAGAAGTTCAATATTGAGAACTCGTTTTTCACCATTTTCCATAGCACCCACAATGCTGTTATATGATGTGATTTCGAGAACACGTCTGATAAGACTTCCCACATCCATCGTAACAGACAATGTGCGAAAAACTGACAACAAGTCCATAAAATCCTTGACTTTTTCGTCCGTATCATAATGCTTTTTAATTACATTATAAAAACTACCCTGTCTTTCATTACAACGGTATCTTGCCAAATCGTCCTCTGTAAATGGGAACAATGGTGAAAGCATTACGGATACAAGTGGAACATCCTGAACAGGATTATCGATAACCTTGAGCATTGACAACAATGTTACTATTTCCCGACTTTCGAAAAATCCACCCTGTTTCTGGAAATGAACAGGAATACCCATATTATTGAGTTCACGAGCTACAACAGGTGCTTTGTCCTTGACCGCTTTCATAAGAATACAGATATCTCTGTACTCAATAGGACGTTGCTCATCCTTCTTGCCTACAAGAGTACCTGAAGAAACAAGGTCATTGATAACCTTACCTATATGACGTGCTTCAGCTACTAAATCAGTACCCTTTTTGTTATCTGTATCAATAATATGCACACTTACATCTGCCGAGTCAGTAGTATCATAATTACCACCAAATTCCAATTGTTCACCGCGACTATAGTCGATTCCGCATGTATTTCGTGTCATAAGAAAATCGAAGAAAAAGTTAACTCCTTCTACAATACCTTCACGACTTCGGAAGTTTTTATCAAGTCCGATAGTTGCAGGATAGTTATTACCACTGAATTCGTTAAAGGAATCCTTATAGCCCATAAAAATCTGTGGCATAGCCTGTCTGAAACGATAAATACTCTGTTTCACATCACCAACCATAAACTTGTTTTCGTTATTATTTGATATAACTGAAAAAAGAGTATCCTGTGCTTCGTTCGTATCCTGAAATTCGTCGATAAGAATTTCTGCATAATTATCGGAAAGCTCTTCTGCAAGAGTTGTTTTTATATACGAGCCGTCATCATTGAATTCAACAAGAATCTTCAAAGCTAAATGAAGAACATCGGAGAAATAATATGTATTGTTTTCACGCTTTCTTTCCTCCAGAAGTTCCATAAATCTGACTGTACACTTCTTCAATACAGACATAATAGGACGAAGATATTCCACATCTTCCTTATACTCGTCTTCACTACAAATGAGAACGGATGTAGCTGTTCCAAGATAGCCCTTTATACTGTCACGACGAGCTTTGAGTTCATAATAATAGCAATCCTTTTCATCCTTTGGAACTGTTGGAATTTTATTGAATTTTACAAGCTCTGTTGCGCTTCGGATTTCATCCCATTTTTCAGGAGTGCTTTCTATCATTTTAAGAATGTTTTCCACCGATGAAATAATTGGTGTCAAATCATTGGTAAAAGCACCTGAAAGGTTACTATTTTCGGGTGAATCATCAATTATATCCTTTGCCTTGATTCTTATATAATCAAGCAGCTGTTTAAGATGATTAAGGCAATATTCTCCCCACTTTGTTTCGTGTATTGGTAAATCATCAAAATAGTCTGAAAATGCAGTTTCAATCCAATTAAATGGATTCTGTGACGCCATAGCAAACTCATAAAGGGACAGAATTGCACCAATAAGTCCCTCGTCATTTCTGCCATTACTGAAAAGCCTTAAAAAACTATCTGTTTCGTATGCAGGAAGACTATAAATCTCCTCTAAAACCTCACCTGCCACATCACGTTTCAGTATTTCGTGCTCAACGTCGGACATCATGGTAAAATCAGGAGCAACATCTGCCTTTTCAAAATTTTCCTTTACAAGCTTACTACAAAAACTGTCCATTGTGGAAATCTGAGCATTTGGTAAATACATTTTCTGTCTTTTAAGATACTGATTTTCAGGTTGTTCGTAAATCAACTCACCGAGACGTTTTGAAATTCGCTCTTTCATCTCGGTTGCAGCAGCCTTTGTGAAGGTTACTACCAATAATTTCTCAATGTCAACAGGATTTTTTTCGTCAGTAATATATTCAATTACACGTTCGACCAAGACGGCAGTTTTACCTGAACCTGCTGCAGCAGAAACAAGGACAGTACCATTTCTTGATTCAATAGCCTGTTTTTGTGCATCAGTCCACTTTCTCGCCATCTTCGTCACCTCTTAACATTGATATTGCGTCATCAAAGGATGGTACGCTCATTTCTCTGACGGGGTCATTCTCTTCACGTTTGCACACATCCTTATAATTGCAATATGTACATCCCTTTTCAACAGGTAATGCACTGATATTACCCATCTGAAGTTGTTGTGCCATATTTTTAATTGAGTCGTTGACTCTGTCTTTTAATATGCTCAGGGATTTTAATGAAATAATATTTCCTTTAAGAGCACCGGTTTTATCATAACTTGCAGGAATAAACACACCCGCACAATCCCTTTCCATGGCTGCTACCACATCTGTATTGTTAAGCACCATACCATGCATTTTAAGTTCATTCAGGTGCTCTGCCCTTGAATCATCAGGAGTTGAATCCCTTGTAATCTTTTTTGAGCCTACCTTAGGACTCTTTGCCTGAAAATACAGAACACCTGCAGGAGTTGCATTTTTATAATAATCCTGACCATTCTGCCAGATAGCAAAGAGATAAATGAGCATCTGCATATTAAGTCCATAAAAAACTTCACCCAACTCAAATTTCTTACCACCTGTTTTATAGTCAATTACTCTTACAAAGGTGTTATCTTCCGTTTTATAGGTATCAACCCGGTCAATACTACCTACAATTTTCACAACTCCACCATTGTCAAGATTTATTTCATACGGTGGAATCTGTCCGTCATTATTGATACGAAGTTCAAAATCTGCAGGAGTGAATTCACACTGAGAAAACTCTGCAACAAGATGTAAAACAACCTTATATGCACTTTCTTTCAACAGTTCAACTGTTCTTATAAAGGTTACTGCTTTGCCGCTATATCCACCCATATTCTCTTCAATATATTCGTCAATAATTTCATTAATTTCTGATTTCATATCATCCTGGGACATAGCTTTCAGGCTGGATTTTGGATTTTCAGTAAGGAAGACCTCAAGCACATAGTGTATAAGTGTACCAGAAAGGGCTGCATCAACCTCTGCCTCTTTTCGTGGTTTTGCCTTAAGTCCGAATTCACAGAAATAACTGAATGGACATTTGTAGAATCTTTCAACACGAGAAGCAGAAATATACATATTCTTGCCGAAAAAGTCAGTAGCAAGGTTTGCGTCGTTGATTCTGAATTCTTTATTATCGGCCTTTTCTATTCTTGAAAGTTCATTTTCACCATTATTTTCACGGAAATATTCCTTTAATGTTTCACCAAGAACACTACCACTCACCACTTCACCTGCCATAACTGTAAAAGCAGAGCTACGACTTTCAATTCGGTCAATTTTATTATTTTCCTTTTTTATATTACAATTCGGGAACATCTTTGTGATTTCTTCCACCATTTCCGATGGTGTCAATGCTGATGAATCACTAGTTACCTGAGAATATGTGAGATAAAGCTTGTCCGTTGCCAATGTGGCAGAATGGTAAGCGATAAACAATTCACTGACGCTGTTATATTCAAGGTTACTTATTATTGGCAGTCCGTTTTTAATAAGTTCACATCTTTCGATATCGTTGAAAAGCACACCTGATGAGCTTTCTCCCGGAAATACTCCATTATTTACACCCATTAAGAAAACTACTTTTGGTGCAGATGCCCGGATTCTGTCTGCTCCACCAATAATAACCTCATCAATACCATTTGGAATAACACCAATGTTCTTTGACGCAACAAGAATGTCGAACAACTCTGAATATCTTTCAATGGAAATTGCAGAGTTGCCGAGTGCAGAATAAAGTCCGTCGAGAATTTCGGTAAGAATTTTCCAGATTCTACCCTGCTCCTGTGCTAAATCAGTTTCACCATTTTCCTTTAAAAACAGAGTGAAATCTTTTAAATTTTCATCCACATGGGTATTTCTTAAAAATGTAAAAAGCTCTTCCGAAATGGTTTCACCATCACAATCCTTGATTCTATTTTTCAAAGCCAAAATCGGGCCCACAATTCTTCCGCGAAGAGCATTGATTTTCTCAAGTGTTTCTCGTGCATCCTTATTCATATCAACGCCAAAGCCCTCAGGATTTTCTGTCCACTCTTTTTTCCATAAGGACGGAGTTATTTTCCACATAAGGCAATAATCTTCAAGAAGACCAATTTCTTCAACCGTAACGCCATAAAGCTGAGTTTTTAAAAATCTCAATACTGTTTCTGTATCAAAGCCTTTTACAAGAATATTAAGTAGACATTTCACAAACACAATAAGTGGTTGGGTATTTACCGGTTGACGATTATCGTGGAAACAGTCAATTTCATATTTTCTGAAAGCAGAAGCTAAATCTTTATTATAATTTTCTTCATTACGGACAATTACAGCAATATCACGATAACGAAGATTCTCAGTTCTGATAAGTCGTTTTATTTCAGCAGCAACAACCTGACATTCCTCAGTTTTTGTTCTGCAAGGAATCACAGTAATTGCTTGTGCATTTTCATTATAAATTTTTGATTCTGAAGAAAAAATATTTTCTTCAAGGAAATTAAGTTCATCTTTTTTAAATTCTTTTTTTGAATATAACACCTTTTCGGGTGCAATTATCACATTGATTTTATTTGCAATCCCTTTGAGCTTTTTGATTTCAACATTAGCATTATAGAACAACTCATATCTTTTGTTGTTTCTCGATGTATCACAACAAAAGGTCACGAACACATCATCTGCTTGACGCATTATCTGTTCAATAATGTTATACTCCTGCCCTGAAAAACCAGAAAAAGCATCCAGATACACAGTTTTGCCCTTGAAGTATTCCACATCCCAGAGTAATTCGTAAAGCATATCAAGATGAGTGCTGCTATCACTGAAACTCTGTGTCATAAATGCATCATAACAGGTAAAAATCTCTGACAACTCGGAAAGCTTCGTTGAAAATGTGGTCTTCTTAACTAATGTTGAATATTCCTCAAGGCTATCGTTTGAAATTCCACATTTCTTCATTTCACGATGGAAATTGAGAATATCGTCAATAAGTTGTGGAAATCTCTTGTATCGACTATAAACGGTCAATTTGTCCTCAAGCGTTTCAATGGCACGGCTCATAAGCACGGCACGTATACCATCATCTGCCATTTTTTTATCTAATTTTCCGTATTGGGTCAAAAGCCTTTCTGCAATTCGAGAAAAGCTGACTATTTCAACATTATTTATTTTTCCATTACCTAAAAGTTGCAACATTCCTTTTTCAGTTTCAAATGAAAACTGTTCAGGTACAATAATTATAACTTTATTGGCAGTTTTTTCTGCAATTTCTGTTGCCATCGCACGGATTAAGCGGGTTTTTCCGCTACCTGTACGTCCTGTTATGATGTTGAGCATATTTTTGCTCCTTTTTATTTTAATTTATAGATTTTTGCCCCGTGAGAATTCACATTACAGGTAAACGAATCTTTTGTCTTTGCAACATCTTCTTTTTCCCATAAATCACGAAGAGTGTATTCGTCACTATATCCGAATTTTGTTAAATCAACTGTAATCTCTTTTTCTTCATCGGAAACATTGAAGACCGCAATCAATGGTTTATTGTCAGAAGAAACAGCGGACCAGATAATTGTGTTTTCATCACGGAAAATCTGTTTTCCATCGTGAGAATTTTGATTCACATCAATAATTTCTTCGTTTGTCATAAGAGAAAGAGTCCACTCGTCGTTGTTTCGCATTTCGCCGCCAAACATAAGTGGTGAACGAAAAATCGACCAGAGGGTCATAAGTGTAATCTGCTCATCCTTAGTAAATTGAGTATATCTGTCCTGCGGACCGTGACAAGATCCGTTTCGAGAAAGATTACCAAGTGGCAACATATCGCAATCAGGCCAACAGCCTTCTTTTACATATGGATACCATTTTTCACATTTATCGAACATTTCATAGAGCTTGTCCCACCAGTCCCAGAAGTCACCTGTAAGACGCCACATATTGGCATATTCACATAAGTGGTCGGCAACTGACAATTCAGCAGGTCCCGGAGAAAGGCTCAATACAATTTCTCTACCGGTTTTATCAATAGCTTTTCTAATCATTTCAACTTCTTCACGGGCTGAATATGGGTTATCCCATTTACGGAATTCTGTAACACAGATATCATCCACTTTTACAAAATCAATACCCCATTCGGCGTACATCCGGAAAATTGAGTCATAATAAGCCTGAGCACCATCACAGGTGTACATTCCGTACATATCTGTATTCCAGGGACAAACGGAGAAATGATGGACAACCTGACGAGCAGTTTTATCAGTACCAAGAATAGGTGTGTTCTGGTGCACTGCCTGACGAGGGATACCGCGCATAATATGTATACCGAATTTAAGTCCCATAGCGTGAATTTTGTCGGCAATTGCTTTAAATCCAACACCATTTGCAGCTGACGGAAAACGATTCTCGGCAGGAATAAGACGTGAATACTCGTCCATACAAAGCTCTGTAAAGTTATTGTAATCGTTATTTCTTGCCTTTGGCTCATACCACTGAATATCACAGACCACATATTGCCAACCGTAATCTTTAAGGTATTTTGCCATATATTCTGCATTACCTAAAAGCTGTTCTTCATTGACAGCAGCTCCGTAACAGTCCCAGCTATTCCACCCCATTGGTGGTGTTTTTGCAAATTTATTTTTATACATAATAATTCTCCTTAGAAAAGAAATTTGTTATCATATTATTTTACCATTTTATCCGTCTTTTGTAAACAATGCTATGGGTAAAATAACGGACAGAAACAATATAAAATTATACAGAAACAATATAAAATTATATTAAATAAAGAATAAAAAGTTCTTGACAAAGTAGTTGCTTTGTGCTAGAATATTCAAGCATTCGAAATGCGGGTGTAGTTCAATGGTAGAATCCCAGCCTTCCAAGCTGGTCGTGTGGGTTCGATTCCCATCACCCGCTCCAGCGCTGATAGCTCAGTTGGATAGAGCATCTGCCTTCTAAGCAGAGGGTCGGGGGTTCGAATCCCTTTCAGCGTGCCACAGCGTATAAAGTTAATATTGTTGGCCTTATGCGCTGATATATATGGTGGGTATAGCTTAGTTGGTTAAAGCGCCAGTTTGTGGCACTGGAGACCGTCGGTTCGAATCCGACTATCCACCCCACTAATTCAGAACTCCGCCAAGAATTTGGCGGAGTTTTGAGTATAAACCACAATTAAATATTGGGGTGTCGTCAAGCGGTAAGACACAGCACTTTGACTGCTGCATTCGTAGGTTCGAATCCTGCCACCCCAGCCAATATAACAGTTCTGACCTTTAGGTTGGGACTGTTATTTTATTTGATGATAAAGGATTCGAACCTGTGAAGGTTTTGGCGTTAAAAAAACAATTCGGTGAATTGTTTTTAGCCAAAAGACGTGAGGCATTTATGCCGAGCGTGTAGTACGCAAGGCGTAGCCGTAGCAGACGGTCGAATCCTGCCACCCCAGCCAATATAACAGTTCTGACCTTTAGGTTGGGACTGTTATTTTATTTGATGATAAAGGATTCGAACCTATACAGAAAAGGTACCAATGTGGTACCTTTTTCTTTTATATTTTTCACCCCAACATAACATCGAGCAACATCATTACTGCAAAGCCGAGTATTATACCCATTGTTGAGAAATAGGGTTGCACTCCCCTTTTTTTCTGACATTCAGGGATTAACTCATGTACAACAACTAATATCATTGCGCCTGCTGCGAATGAAAGTGCATAGGGTAAAATCGATTCCACATAAACAACTAATAATGCACCTATTACTCCCGCTACAGGCTCTACCATACCTGAAGCCTGACCTAACAGAAAACTCTTTTTTCTTGAATATCCCTCTCTTCTCAAGGGAATTGAAACGGCTGCACCCTCAGGGAAATTCTGCAATCCAATACCAACGGCAACGGAAATTGCTCCCATTAAATTTTCTGTTGTATATCCTTCCTGTAAAGCTCCGAAAGCAACACCAACTGCTAAGCCCTCGGGAATATTATGAAGTGTTATTGATAAAATCAACATGATTATTCGATTTAATCGTTCATTGTCCTTTTGCTGTGTGTTATTCAGTTTTTTTCGTGTAAATGAAATAAGTTTATCCGATATCCATATAAATAATGCGCCTGATAAAAAGCCTATGGTTGCTACAAAATATGCGGGTAATCCTGATGATTCTTCTGCCCGTTCAATTGCCGGTTGAAGTAGTGACCAAAAACTTGCAGCAATCATTACACCCGAAGCAAATCCTAACATAAAATTCAAGGCTTTTTGGTTAATGGATTTAAAAAACACCACATTTGCGGCACCAAGGGCAGTTACAAACCAAGTGCCCAGTGTCGCTATCAGCGCCATTATGACAAATGTATCCATACAGCACCTCCTGTATTCATTATATTCTTTGAATACTTTGAGGTGCAAAAAAGGGCAATAGTTTTATCACTACTGTCCTTTATGATATACTCTCAAAAATATTTAGCCATTTATCAGTCTTTATAATATTTTCCTGTTCTTTTCAAATAATCTATAAGCATCATTGGCCAATCAGTCTGAATAAAATCCACATTTTTATCAGCAATCCAACCCCAGCCATAATCTTCTGACAGCGTCAATGCTGTATCATCACTATGACCACCTGCAAGCTGGTCTTTATGATTATAGATAATGGCATTATACCAAACAAGTTTATTGTCTTTGTGCATTTTCTCAATAAACTTATCCTGCGCAATAGGTGAATTTTCATTTTTAAAAACACATTCCACACCAACATAGTTGATGTTTCTCTTCATAAGGTCATTATGGGTCGGATGCATATCATGAACAATGGGCATAAATGGTAACTGCGGACAAAGTTCTTCCAATACCTTAATGACTTTATTATTAATCTTACTCTTTACAATCACTTGGTCGGTCATATTGTGACGCTTAATTGCTTGGTATATTTTTTCAGGATTAATCCAGAATTTATCCACATTTATAAAACATCTTCCCTTAAACTGTTCCAGAATATCATCCAATGAGGAAATGCCAAACTGAGTTTTTGTATTGTCACAATTCACGTAGTAAAGCTTTTTAATAACACTAAATGGTAAGGTAGGCAAAAAAACTAATTTATTGAGATGGGCACGTTCCATCGACGGATGAAATATGAATAATTCTCCGTCAAGACTGCGACTAACATCAATTTCAATCATATCAGCACCCTGTTTAAGTGCTATTTCATATGATGTCAGTGTATTACAAGGTATGTTCCCTCCTGCTACACCACGATGTGCTACAATTATAATGTTATCTTTTGCTTTTTCGTGAAATTTGCTTGGCATATTATCACCTGTTCTCATTTGCTTTAAACATTATATCATCTACAAATTACTTCTTCAAGTATGCAGTTGATACATATAAAAATCGGCGGGGTCAAGACCCCGCCATATCATTTTATTCAAATGTTACTTCTATGTTGTTTTCAATTGATGTTACGAGAATTTTTGTCATAACTGTTCCCATATTATCAATCATAAGAGTTGAAACTTTGTCCTCAATATTTCTTCTTATAACATTACGAAGGTCACGTGCACCACGAACATTACCATCCATCTTTGCAACAATTGCAGATGGTGTATTGTCATCATAGATGAACTCAATTCCCTTATCCTTAAGGACTGTTTTCATTTCATCCATCATAAGAACAGCAATCTTCTTGTAATCATCTTCATCAAGAGGATTAAATACAACGATTTCATCAACACGACCGATAAATTCAGGTCTTAAGAATTCATTGAGTGCTTTAAGAACTTTTTCTTTTGAAATATCCTTTGCACTCTTACCGAAGCCCAATGATGTTTCTGATTTCTGACTACCTGCATTTGATGTCATAATGATTACAGTATTCGCAAAGCTTACTGTCCTGCCGTGAGCATCATTTGTCTTACCTTCGTCAAGAATCTGAAGAAGAATGTTCATAACATCGGGATGTGCTTTTTCAATTTCATCAAATAGTATGATTGAATATGGCTTTCTGCGGACTTTTTCTGTTAACTGTCCTGCTTCATCATATCCGACATATCCCGGAGGTGAGCCGATAAGACGAGAAACGGAATGTTTTTCCATAAACTCACTCATATCAAGACGGATAAGTGTTTCAGGAGTGTCGAAAAGTTCCATTGAAAGCTGTTTTACAAGCTCTGTTTTACCAACACCAGTAGGTCCTACGAAGATAAATGATGCTGGTCGTTTTTGAAGTGTTAACTGAATTCTGCTACGCTTAATAGCATTGGCAACAAGCCTTACAGCCTCATCCTGACCGATAACCTTTTCCATAAGTCTATCTTCAAGACCTTTTAATCTGTTCACATCACCTTCAACAACTTTTGTTGCAGGGATTCCTGTCCAAAGGTTAATTACCTTTGCCAAATCTTCTTCAACAACATTATTATCCTTTGCTTTTTCTCTCAATTCTTCTGCTTTCCCTTCACAAACAGCAAGTTCACCTTTTGTCCTGTAAAGGTCTTCATAGATAGGATTAAGGTCTTCGTCCTTTTCCGGATTTGCAATTTTTTCTTCTAAGGTTTCAAGCTCTTTTTTCAGTGTTTCAATCTTCTTTTCGTTGATTTCGTTTTCACTGATAGCCTTGTTACGAAGATTTGCACAAGTACAAGCTTCATCAAGAAGGTCAATAGCCTTATCAGGTAAAAATCTGTCAGTAATATATCTTTCAGAAAGAGTTACTGCTTTATAAACTAAGTTATCACTTATCTGTACACGGTGGAACAACTCATAGTATCCCTTGATACCAACAAGCATTTTAAATGTATCTTCAATTGATGGCTCTTCAACCTTTACAGGCTGAAAACGACGTTCAAGAGCAGCATCTTTTTCAATATGCTTACGATATTCATTGAACGTTGTTGCACCAATTACCTGAATTGCACCACGAGAAAGTGCAGGTTTTAAGATATTTGCTGCATTCATTGAGCCTTCTGCATCACCTGTACCTACAAGGTTATGCACTTCATCGATAAAGAGAATGATATTGCCTTCACTCTTTACTTCTTCAACAAGGCCTTTTATTCTGCTTTCAAACTGTCCACGGAATTGTGTGCCCGCAACAAGAGCAGTAAGGTCAAGAAGGTGAATTTCTTTATCCATAAGCTTTGCAGGAACATTTCCATCGGCAATTCTCTGTGCAAGGCCTTCTGCAATTGCAGTTTTACCAACACCCGGCTCACCGATAAGACAAGGGTTATTCTTTGTTCTTCTGCACAAAATCTGAATTGCACGGGCAATTTCAGTATCTCTGCCGATAATTCGGTCTAGCTCACCAGCTCTTGCACGAGCCGTCAAATCAGTACAGTAAAGAGAAAGCATTTTTCTCTTGTCGTTCTTTGTACCCTGCTTCTTTTTATCTTTTTTATTTATTTTCTTACTGTTACCATCAGAATCCTTAGCATTTCCGTCAGTTGCATCAGCAGACATCATACCCATATTCTGCATAAATGGAAATGTTGATGCACCACCAAGCTGGAAATCATCTCCCATACTCTCCATCATTTGTTCCATCTGTTCATTCATATCGTCAAGCTGGTCTTCTGTTATACCCATATTATCCATCATTTGCTTGATTGGACCGATATTCATCTCCATTGCGCATTTGATGCACAAACCCTCATTTGTAGTTTTCTCGCCTTCCATCTTTGTAATAAAGATTACGGCAGGTCTTTGTTTGCATCTGCTA
>JAZNLY010000029.1:0-2528 GCA_045579305.1 Candidatus Fimenecus sp.
ACAACAAAAATATCAAAAACGGCTCTTAAAGCAATGATGCCGTGCTTTGAAGAAATATATGGAAACCCATCAAGTTTACACTCAGTCGGACAGGATGCTTTCCATGCTGTAAGAGATGCTCGTAATACTATTGCTGAGTGTATCAATGCTGACCCTAATGATGTTTATTTTTCATCAGGTGGTAGCGAAAGTGACAACTGGGCAATTAAAGGCACAGCTCATTTAATGGCTAAAAAAGGTAAGAAGCATATTATCAGTTCAAAGTTTGAACATCATGCAGTTCTTCACACTCTCAATGTTCTCGAAAAAGAGGGCTTTGAAATCACTTTGCTTGATGTTTATGAAAACGGGCTTGTAAAGGTTGAAGACGTAAAGAAAGCAATTAAAGAGGATACAGCACTTGTAACAATTATGTTTGCGAATAACGAAATCGGTACAGTTCAGCCAATTCGAGAAATCGGTGCAGTATGTCGTGAAAAAGGAGTATTATTCCATACAGACGCTGTTCAGGCTGTTGGACATATTCCGGTTGATGTAAAGGCAGATAACATTGATATGTTATCACTTTCCGGTCATAAATTCCACGGACCAAAAGGTGTTGGTGCACTTTATTGCAAAAAAGGTATAAGACTTCCTAACCTTATTGAAGGTGGTGCTCAGGAGCGAAACCGTCGTGCGGGTACAGAAAATGTTCCGGCAATCATTGGTATGGCAGCAGCACTTAAAGATGCTTGTGACAATATGGAAGAAAACACAAAGAAACTTATTTCTATGAGAGAACAACTAATAGACGGAATTCTTAAAGTTGAGCGTAGTCGTATCAATGGTGACCGTGAACACAGACTTCCCGGAAATGTGAGTGTTTGCTTTGAAGGTGTTGAGGGTGAATCACTTCTACTTTACCTTGATTTAATGGGAATCAGCGCTTCTTCAGGTTCAGCATGTACATCGGGTTCACTTGACCCAAGCCATGTGCTTTTATCAATCGGACTTCCTCATGAAATTGCTCATGGTTCATTAAGACTTAGTCTTTGTGAAGATAATACACCTGAAGAAATGGAATATATAATTGAACAAATCCCACCAATTATTAACAGACTTCGTGATATGTCACCATTGTGGGAAAAGATTATGAAAGAAGGTAAATAAAAATGGAATATTCAGAAAAAGTAATGGAACATTTTGTAAATCCTCATAACGTTGGAAAACTTGAAGATGCAGATGGTATCGGAGAAGTTGGTAATGCAAAATGTGGCGATATTATGAAAATGTATCTCAAAATTGAGAATAATATAATCACAGATGTTAAGTTCAATACTTATGGTTGTGCATCTGCAATTGCTACAAGCTCAATTGCAACAGATATGATTAAAGGACAGCCTATTGAAGAAGCTCTCAAACTCACAAATAAAGCAGTTGTTGAGGCTCTTGACGGACTTCCTGCAGTAAAAATCCATTGTTCAGTTCTTGCTGAACAAGCAATTAAAGCAGCTGTTAAGGATTATTACGACAAAAATGGTATAGAATATAATCCTGAAGATTTCAAGTTTGACGAAGAACATCATCACTAATTCCCAAAAAGGAAGATTAAAATGACAGTAAAAGAAATGCAGGAAAAAATCCTGCAACTTAAAAAAGAAAAAGACATTTGTATATTGGCTCACAGTTATGTTGCTCGTGAAATAATCGAAATTGCCGATTTTACAGGTGATAGTTTTCAGTTAAGTGTAGAGGCATCAAAAACTGATGCAAAAACTGTAATTATGTGTGGAGTACGTTTTATGGCGGAAACCGTAAAAATTCTCTCACCTGAAAAAACAGTTTATATTACAAGCCCTGTTGCCGGTTGCCCGATGGCAGAGCAGATGAGTGTTGAATATATCAATGAAATCAAGAAAGAATTTCCTGATTATACAGTTGTGGCATATATCAACACTACTGCAGCACTTAAAACAGTGTGTGATGTTTGTGTAACATCTGCATCAGCGGTGCAGATTGTAAAGAAACTTCCTAATGATAAAATTCTCTTTATTCCTGACTGTAACCTGGGAGATTTTGTTGCAAAACAAGTGCCTGAAAAAACATTTAAGTTTGTAAATGGTGGTTGTCCTATTCACGGTCAGATTACTGCAGAAGATGTTAAAAAAGCAAGGGAATATTATCCGGATTCACTCCTTCTTGTTCATCCTGAGTGTAAGCCTGAAGTCGTTGAATTAGCAGATTATGTTGGTTCAACAACAGGTATTATGAAATTTGCAAAGGAAAGTGACCACAAGAATTTTATTATCGGCACAGAAATCAGTATTGCAGAATCTTTGCAGTACGAATGCCCTGATAAAAACTTCTTTGCTTTATCACCAAAACTTATTTGTCCTGATATGAAAGCGACAACTCTTGTTGACCTTTACAATACGATAGAGGGTAAGGGTGGTGAAGAAATCACTCTCGACGAAGAAACAATTGAGAAAGCCAGAAAGTGCATTGATAAAATGCTTGAACTTGGGTGAATATATGAAAAAAGCAGTTAT
>JAZNLY010000030.1:0-14808 GCA_045579305.1 Candidatus Fimenecus sp.
AGTTTTGATATTGAAATTGTTGAAGCACATCATAATCAAAAAATTGATGCACCAAGCGGAACTGCATTAATGCTTGCTGATTCAATTTCAAAAGCACTCAATGAAAAGCCAATATATGAGTTTGACCGTCATTCAAAGAGAATGAAGAGAACAAAAAATGAAATTGGTATTCACGCTGTTCGTGGCGGTACAATCGTCGGTGAACACGAAATCATTTTTGCAGGTCCTGATGAAGTAATCAAGATTTCTCATTCTGCATATTCAAAGCAATTATTTGCTAATGGTTCTGTTAATGCTGGATTATTTCTCGTTGGTAAAGAACCAGGATTTTACTCAATGAAAGATTTAGTAAACGAATAAAAAAGATATAAGTAAAGGCTTACTGAAACTAATCAGCAAGCCTTTTATTTGTATATAATTATTTAAGCTAAAATTGCTTTATAGAATACTTTTTTACCTTTCTTAATGATTACGTATCCCTTTTCAAAATCAGCCTTTGAAAGTGCTTTAAATGGCTCTGTAACCTTTTCATCATCTACTGAAACACCGCCCTGTTCAATAAGACGACGGCACTCACCTTTTGACTTTGCAATACCTGCTTTAATCATAATATCAGCAACAAGTACGCTATCGTCGTTAAAATCGTCTGCAGTAAGTTCTACTGTCGGCATATTCTCTGTATTACCCTTACCTGAGAAAAGTGCTCTTGCGCCTTCCTGAGCCTTATTAGCCTCTTCTTCACCGTGAACAAGCTTTGTAAGCTCAAATGCTAGAATTTCTTTTGCTGTATTTAACTGACTGCCTTCCCAGGAATCCATTTTTTCAATTTCTTCCATTGGTAAGAATGTAAGCATTCTGATGCATTTAAGAACGTCAGCATCATCAACGTTTCTCCAATACTGATAGAAATCAAATGGTGATGTCTTTTCAGGGTCAAGCCACACAGCACCTGACTGTGTTTTACCCATCTTCTTACCTTCTGAATTAAGAAGAAGTGTAATTGTCATAGCGTGAGCATCTTTACCGAGTTTTCTACGAATAAGTTCAGTACCACCAAGCATATTGCTCCACTGGTCGTCACCACCGAACTGCATATTACATCCATATTTCTGGAAAAGCTCATAGAAATCATAACTCTGCATAATCATATAGTTAAATTCAAGGAATGAAAGACCTTTTTCCATTCTCTGCTTATAACATTCAGCAGCCAACATTCTGTTAACGCTGAAGCAAGCACCAACTTCACGAAGAACTTCAATATAATTAAGGTCGAGAAGCCAGTCAGCATTATTAACCATAAGTGCTTTACCTTCCGAAAAGTCAATAAAACGGCTCATCTGCTTTTTAAAACAATCACAGTTATGCTGAATTGTTTCCTTTGTCATCATCTGAGGCATATCACTTCTACCAGATGGGTCATCAATCATTGCGGTAGCACCACCGATAAGAGCAATTGGTTTGTTACCAGCCATCTGTAATCTCTTCATAAGACAAAGAGCCATAAAGTGACCAACATGTAAGCTATCTGCTGTAGGGTCAAAACCGATATAGAAAACAGCTTTACCTTCATTTACAAGATTTTTGATTTCTTCTTCATTTGTTACTTGGGCTATAAGTCCACGAGCAACAAGTTCTTCATAAACTTTCATAATTACCTCCCAAATAATAAAAGCCCCCTGCTGAATGCAGAGGACGAAAAATTTCGTGTTACCACCTCAGTTTACTGTTACCTCACGATAACAGCCTTAACGAGTAACTAAAATTACTCTGTACTATAACGGGTACAACCGACGCTTCCTACTATCATTTCAAAAGTGCAACTCCACGATGTATTTCATAAGCATTATGTATGTTCTTACACCAACCGAACACTCTCTGTAACTATAAAAATCTTATTACTTCTTCGCTTCAAAGTCATTGAACATATTATACACAATTATAAATAATTGTCAAGTTAATATTTCTTTGCATTTTCTATCATTTCAGACGCTGTATCAAGTGATAATTGCGTGGACTCAATACCACCGATAATTCTTGCTAATTCTTTAATCCTGCCATTAGCATCAAGGGTTTCAATCTTTGTATAGGTTTTATTATCACTTTCAGATTTGGAAATCAAGAAATGGTTATCAGCAAAACAAGCAATCTGTGCAAGATGTGTTACACAAAGCACCTGTCTATTTTTAGAAACTTCTTTTAATTTAATACCGATTTTTTGTGCTGCCCTACCACTTACGCCAGTATCAACTTCGTCAAATATAAGTGTTTGAATATTATCTTTTGTAGCTAAGACATTCTTAATTGCAAGCATAATTCGTGACAATTCACCACCTGATGCAATCTTTGAAAGTGGTTTTGGCTCTTCACCTGCATTTGCAGATATTAAGAAATAAATTTCATCTGCACCTGTTTCATCAAATGGTTTTCTATTCTGAACTATCTTAAATGATATTGATGCCATATCGAGAAATACAAGCTCATTTTTTACTTTCTCAATAAAAATTTCACCAAATTTTTGACGATTAGATGATAGTTCCCGACTTTCAGTATCCATTAATTCATATTTTTCATTAAGTTCAATTTCAAGTTGTTCTTTGAGTTTGTCAGAAAACGTAATATCGTCAAGTTCATTTTTAGCTTTTTCAAGAAACTCTAATATTGAGTCTTCGTTTTGACCATATTTTTTTGAAAGCTTATATAAAACATCTAGTCTTTCTTCTATTATGTCAAGCTCATTTGGGTCGACGTCAAGTGAATATAAAAAACTATTCAATTCACTTGCACAATCAGAAATATTATATGACATTTCAGAAACCATATCCGAAATACTATTAAGTGTTTCATCATAAGATGATGCTTTAATCAGAGAAGTTGAGGCAGTATTTAGCATATCAACCACACCGGAAAAATTATCATTACCGTTAAATATTTCAACAGTATTATTTACAAGTGAAATAAGTTGTTCCGCATTTTGAAGAATTTTTTTTCGTTTTTCAAGTTCTTCCCACTCACCTTTTTTTATATCTGCATCTTCAATTTCTTTGATTTGATAGGTTAAAAGGTCAATTTTTCTTGCTTTTTCGCTTTCATTAACAATTAGGTTATCATATCTTCTTTTTAGAGTAAGATAATCATTATATGTGGAAACATATCGTTCAACTAATTCGTCATTCTCTGCAAAACTGTCAATATATGTATAGTGTAATTCTTCACTTAATAGATTATGATTATCCATCTGTCCATGAACATTTATAATTGCCTGTCCGATTTTTTTTAGCATGGAGACAGTTACGTTTGAACCATTAACTTTACATATATTTTTACCATCAAGTGATATTTTTCTTGAAATGAGTAATGAATTATCATTTTCGTTATCAATACCAAAATCATTAAGTATTGTAATAACATCTTCATTTATATTTTCAAAAAAAGCAGAAACTTCTGCGTTATTACTTCCTGTTCTAATTAACTCACGAGACGTTCTTTCACCGAGAATAGCGTTAATAGCATCAATTATAATAGATTTACCTGCACCGGTTTCACCGGTCAAAACATTAAGACCATTATCAAAATCGATAACAGCCTCTTTAATAATAGCAATGTTTGATATTTTAAGATTTGAAAGCATAAATATCAGCCTTTAAGTAACATTTTAACAGTGTTTATTATATAAGAAGTAGCCTCTATATCCTTACAAGCAACAAAAATTGTATCATCACCTGCAATAGTGCCAACAAGACCAGGTAAATTCATACCGTCAAGAGCGATACAAGCAGCATTTGCTGTACCGGAATAGCATTTAATTACAATAATGTTCATTGCTGCATCAGCAGAAATTGCAGAACGTTTAAAAATCATTTTATAATTATCTTCGTTATCAATTTTTTCACTGACAGCATATCGGATATCATTTTTGCCAAAATGCTCCTTAATGATTTTAAGTTCTTTTATATCACGTGATATTGTGGCCTGAGTAACATTGTATCCTTTGTCTAAAAGCATCTTAATAATGTCTTCCTGACGCGAAACATTGTTATTTTTAATATAATTCAATATTAGTTCATGTCGTTGCTTTTTCATGAGTAATTATCCTTTATGTTAATTTAGAATTTAAAACATCAAAAAATTCATCTGATTTAATACGTATAAATTCTGCATAATAATTTGATTTTTTTATTACAATCTCAAAATTCTCATTTAATTCAAGAGATTTATCACCATCAGTTGAAAGACAAATGTTTTGAGACGAAATTGGTGCTTTAATTGTAATAACAGAATCTTCATTAAATACAAAAGTTCTGTTTAATGGCGAATGTGGGCAAATTGGAGTCAAAGTTATACACCTTAAATCAGGGTCAATCACCGGTCCACCCGCCGACCATGAATAGGCAGTTGAACCTGTTGGAGTGGATATAATAACTCCATCCCCACGATAACTATTAATTTTTTTGTTATTACAAAATACATCCAAATCAATTAATTTAATATCACCAAAACGAGCAATAACAACGTCATTTAAACAGTAGCCCAGAAGTTGCTCATCGTCGTTTCTCTTTAAAACTACCTCGAGCATCATTCGTCTGTCTTTGGAATAATTCCCTGTTATTAACGATTCTAACAAGTATAGTTCATTTCCTTCAAGTCCTGCTAAAAACGCTAAATTTCCAGCATTAATGCAAAGTACAGGCTTTTTATAGAGTGAAGCATCCTTTGCAGCATGAATAAATGAACCATCACCACCAATTATTATTATTAAATCACAAAATTCATATAAATCACTTATAAATCTGTTGTTGTTAATATTAATTGGAAAATCTTTATTATCTGAAACATCAAAGAAGTATTCAATATTATATTTTTCAAGGTATGTAATTGTATTTTTAGTAACTTCAAGAGTTTTATTTCTTGTGAAATTGGGAATAATACCTATTTTCAATTTATTCACCACTCAATTCTAAATGAGAATTTACAACAATATTTTTAATTGTAGTTTCACTGACATTAAATGTTTTATTGTTATCTTTGCAGATATATAACAAATATTCAATATTACCCTCAGGACCTCTGATTGGAGAATAATTGAGGTTTAAAACAGAAAATCCGGATTCAAAAGCAAAATTAACTATATCTGTTATAACATCAATATGTGTTTCCTTATCCCTGACTACACCTTTTTTTCCGACTTTTTCACGACCTGCTTCAAATTGTGGTTTAATGAGCGCAACTGTGTGGCCGGAATCTTTTAAAAAGTTATATAAGGTTGGCAAAATCTTTTTGAGAGAAATAAATGAAACATCTATACTTGCAAAGTCAATTTTTTCAGTAACAGTTTCACCAGTAAGATATCTGAAATTTGTTCGTTCAAGATTAACAACTCTTTCATCTGTTCGCAATTTCCATGCCAGTTGTCCATACCCTACGTCGATTGAATAAACTTTAACAGCACCACTTTGTAGCATACAATCAGTAAAACCACCAGTTGAGGCTCCTATATCCATACATACAAGTCCGTCAAGACTAATATCAAAGGATTTAATTGCTTTTTCAAGCTTATATCCACCACGACTGACAAAAGGCATTTTTTTACCAATAAATTCAATGACATCTTTTTCTTTTACTGAATAACCAGCTTTAGTTTCTTTTTGTCCATTGACATATATTTCTCCTGCCATAATAATAGCAGATGCTTTTGAACGGGTTTCAGCAAATCCAAGTTCAACTACAACGGTATCAAGTCTCTTTTTTTCAGCCATTATGATTCTCCATAATCTTTTTAACTATACTTTCTGTATCAAAACCAAATCTTTTCATAAGTGATTCAATAGAAGCATGAGGAACAAAATCGTCATCAATAGCAATATGATAATAATTTGCATTGAATCCTTTTGACAATAATGCGTCAGCAAATGATTCACCAACACTACCTGATTTAACTGATTCTTCATAAAAATACACATTCTTGTATTCCCTTGCTATTTTAACCGAATCATAGGAAATAGGTTTAATTTTATTGAGAATCAATACAGAAACAGGAATGTTCTTTTCTTTTAATTGTTCTGCTGCATATAAAACATTAACGGAAATTCTACCATATGAAATAATTAAATTATTACTGTTGTTATTATAATAATTATAATCTGAATATGTGATTTCGTAGCCGTCCGGCAAAATCATTTCTTTGCCACGAGGATATCTGATTATTGTTAGATTTTCAGCCTCATCTATTGAACTTTCAAGGTCATAAAACAAGCGTTTGTATGTGAATGGAGAAAAGATTGTAATATCAGGTATACTATTTAAGTAAGATACATCAAGAATACCTTGATGAGTTACACCATCTTCACCAACAAATCCAGCTCTATCTAATCCGATTATAAGTTTTTGTTTTTGCAATGTACCATCGTGAATGAGTTGGTCATAAGCTCTTTGTAAAAATGTAGAGTAGACTGCGAAAACCGGTACCATTCCGCCTTTTGCAAGACCTGAAGCAAATGTTACAGCGTGCTGTTCAGCAATTCCTACATCATAGAATCTATCAGGAAATTTGTGTGAAAATTCCTTAAGACCTGTACCCAATGACATGGCAGCTGTAATAGCACACACTTTATCATTGGACTCTGCCAGCTCACAAAGTTTATTACCAAATTCACTTGAAAAATTAGTTGTGTTTTCTGAGTACTCACCGCTATCAACATCAAATTTTGAAATACCATGGTAAACACTTGGTGATTTTTCAGCGAAATCATATCCTTTGCCTTTAACTGTGCTTATATGAAGCAAAACCGGAGAATCGGAAATTTTTGCAGAATTAAGAGCCTCACATAAATGCTCAATATTATGACCATCAATAGGACCCATATAATTAAAACCTAAATCTTCAAAAAACGTACTTTCATACATTGAATTTTTAATTTCAGTTTTAATTTTTGAAATAAAATGAGCAATCTTATTTCCGATAAGTGGAATTTTATTTAAAGATTTTTCAGTTCTTGCTTTTAATTTGTTATATTCGGGTTTTGAACGAACAACAGCAAGATAACGTGCCATAGAGCCAACATTTTCAGAAATAGACATTTCATTATCATTTAAAATAACGATAAGTTTTGTTCCGGAACGACCTGCATTGTTTAAAGCTTCATATGCCATACCACCGGTCAATGCACCGTCACCAATAACAGCAATAGTATAGGCATTATTACCTATATTTTTATTTGCAGTGGCAATTCCTAATGCAGCTGAAATTGAAGTGCTTGAATGACCAGAATAAAAAATATCGTGTTCACTTTCATTTGGTGCACAAAAACCTGAAATACCATTTTCTTGTCTTAATGTGGAAAATTCTTTATATCTTCCTGTTAATAATTTATGTGTATAACTCTGATGGCCTACATCCCATACAATTTTATCTGTGGGAGAATTGAATGTTTTATGCAACGCAACAGACAACTCAACAACACCGAGGTTAGAAGAGAGATGACCTCCGTTTTCAGAAACGGTTTTAATCAGACATTCTCTTATCTCAGTTGAGAGTATGTTTAAATCATTAATATTTAGTTTCTTTAAATCATCAGGAGAATTTATATTATTTAATATTTTAAATCCCATTAAAGAAATCTCCAATCAGTTGTTTCTATTTACGAGCATATAAGCTATTTGTTTCAATGTATCAGTATTTGAATTAAATGAGGACAAAGCATCTACAGCTTTATCGGTATATTTTTTTACGAATTCTTTAGATTTAACTAATCCAAAGTGTTTGACTATGGTTGATTTATCATTTTCAATATCACTGCCAACAGGTTTACCGAGTAATTTTGAATCCCCTTCAATATCAAGTATATCGTCCTGAATCTGAAAAGCAATTCCCAAATTTTCAGCATATTCAACTGCTGCCATAATCATATTTTCAGTACACAAATCACTTGAAAGACAACCTAAAACGCATGCAGCTTTTATAAGACCACAGGTTTTTAAAGAATACATTTTTAAAACTTCTTCAGGAGTAGGTTCTGTGGCCTCAAATTGCAAATCAAGAACCTGACCACCAACCATTCCACTGATTCCTGCAAATGTAGATAAATATGAAAGTGCTTTAACAATGTTTTTAGCAGAAATATCTTTAGCACAGGATAAAACCTTAAAGGCTTCTGTCAACAAAGCATCGCCTGCTAAAAGAGCATTATCTTCACCGAAGGCAATATGACAGGAAGGTTTACCTCTACGCATATCGTCATTATCCATACAAGGTAAATCGTCGTGAATAAGTGAATATGTGTGTATCATTTCTACAGCACAACCAAAATCAAGTGCAACAGATTTATTACCATTACAGATTCTGGAAAATTCAAGTGAAAGAATAGGACGAATTCTCTTGCCACCATTTGATACACTATATTTCATTGCATCAAGTACAGTTGAACTCATATTATCCGACAATAAAAAATCTAATCTCTCAGAAATGAGGTAGGCTTGCTTTTCAATATATGATTTAATATCAGTCATTATTTTTAACCTCATTCAAATTGATAATTTTTTGTTTCGCTGTTTCAAGCTTATTCAAACAGAATTCAGAAAGTTTAACACCCTCTTCATAAAGTTGCATGGATTCATCTAAAGAGCCTGAACCTTGTTCAAGCTTTGTAACAATTTCTTCTAATCTTTTGGTTGCTTGTTCATATGTTAAATTCATAATTATACCTCTGTAATTTCAGCTTTTACTATTCCATTTGAAAAATGTATTGAAACATTATCCCCTATTTCTATATTGTTGATATTATTTATAATCTTATCACCTTTTTTAACAATTGAATAACCCCTTGTAAGAACCTTTGTCGGACTTAATGAGTCAAGTTTTGTAAACAAAGTATTAAAGGCTGATTGTTTGTTCGTCAGATTAATGCTGTAATATTTTTCTAAGTTTTCTGTCAAAACATCAAGATACATTTCGCAATTGTTAATAATATTTTCGGGATTATTTAAAACTTTTGACGATAGCAAAGCATTAATCTCAATATTTTTATTACTCAGATATCTCTCTATATAGTGATTAAGTGTTGATTTAACAGAAGAAATATATTGCTTTTGTTCAAAAATATCAGGAACAGCTAACTCTGCAGCCGCAGATGGAGTAGGTGCTCTGAGGTCAGCTACAAAATCACAAATAGTAAAATCTGTTTCATGACCAACACCGGAGATGACAGGAATTCTTGAGTTATATATTTCATACGCCAGCTTTTCATCGTTAAATGGCCATAAATCCTCTGAAGAGCCACCACCACGAGCAATAATAATAACATCAGCATCCGTATCATTCATTTGCTTTATAGCTTCACATATAGTATTTGCTGCGCTATCACCCTGAACCTTTACTCCAGCAAAAATAACTTCAGCAACAGGATATCGTCTGTTCAAAACATTAAGAATATCCTGTAATGCAGCACCCGTTGGTGATGAAATAACACCAATTTTTTCAGGAAATTCAGGAATAGGTTTTTTATGGTCAGAAGCAAATAAACCAGCTTTTGATAGTTTTTCTTTAAGTTGTTCAAATGCTAATGCTAATGCACCGACTCCGTCTGGTTGCATATCGTCAATATATAACTGATATCGACCGTCACGTTCATAAAGTGATACTCTGCCTCGTATTATTACTGACATTCCATTTTCCGGTCTGAATTTTAGTTTAGAAGCATTTCCGGAAAACATTACAGCGTTGATTACAGACTGACTATCTTTAATGCTCATATAAAGATGTCCACTTCTATAATGGTCAACATAATTGGAAATCTCTCCAACAACAAAAACATTGGAAAGATTATTATCCTGTTCAATAATAGATTTGACATATGAATTCAACTGTGAAACAGTTAAAACAATTGGTGAATTCATTTACATTTTCCTTTTATCACAAATTGAAGTAAGTACAGAAATGCCACAAGCATTATCAGCGGAAAATTGTGGTTCAGCAAAATATGCATCATAATTTTTCTGTATTTCGTTACGGATTATTGTATTGGACATTACACCACCTGAAAAAACAAGTGGCAGATTACCAAATTTATTGGTCAATTCTTTTACAGTATCCTCAAGTGCAGAATAGATATAACTTAAGCAATACATAGCAATATCTTCCGGCTTTTCACCTTTATCAACCATCTTTTTACACTGGTTTTCAACACCGGAAAGACTAAAATTACCTTCTCGACGAAAAACTTTAATTTTACTGAGTTTATTGTTGCTTTTTAAAGCCAGTTTTTCTAATTCCTGTCCACAAGGAAATTTTAAACCTAAGGATATTCCTACCCTATCAATAGCCTGTCCTGCTTTCAAATCAAGAGAATCTGAAACTTTGATTGTTTCAAAATAGTTTTCATTCGGTTTTACATATAATGCCTGAGATGTTCCACCCGAAATATGAAAAGCAAGAAAATCCTGGTTTATCAAATCAAGTCTGTCTGCAGAATATAAAGCAGCAACAATATGACCATCCTGATGCGAAAAACGATACAATGGAACATTAAGGGCAGATGAAACTGCAACTGCTACGGAAATACCTGTTAAAAAGCAAGGCATATATGATTGTTTTTCATTACAAGGTTTAACAGAAACACCAACACCACGTATTTCATACTCATTTTCATTTAACAAATCCGCTATCAATTCCGGTAATTGAACTGTGTGGTGAAAAACAGCATCACTTTGTCGTATACCTTTCTGATTCTCGCCTACGGGCAATAGTTTCTTTTTATTGATAATAGTATTATTTTCATCGCAGAACAAGGAAACAGATGTTGTATAATTGCTTGTATCAATTCCAAGATAATAACTCATTCAGTAATATTCTCCCTGACGTATTTGCCAAGTATACCATTGATGAAAGAAGCATCTTCCTGTGAAGAAAATTTCTTTGCAAGCTCAACTGCTTCATTGATTGAAACGCCATTTGGAACAGATGGAACAAATAAAATTTCACAAAGTGCAAGACGAAGGATAGCAAGAGAAACTTTTGGTAAACGTGCAACTTTCCAACCAATTGAAATTTCATTGATAATACTATCAACTTCTTCGCAGTGTTCATATGTTAACTGTGCAAGTGAAAAAGCAAAAGTATTATTCTCTATAAATCGTGATTCAATAGCGTTATTAATGATTTCTTCAACAGTAAGGTCATTGTTAAAGATTTTTTCAAATACGAGTGTAAAAGCTAATTCTCTTTCTTCTTTACGAGTCATAATTTCCTCCATAAAAATACTCCCCGCCAGGAAAATGACAGGGAGCTATTTTTTCATTTTTCTGCGGTACGATTTTATATATAATGTAAAATCATTATACCACTGCGTTCGGCAAAATTCAATAGATAACTGTATATTTTTTATGTATATACATTACTTCACTTCTATTATAACAATATTGTCTGATGTAAGATTTGTTTTTGACAGTACAATGTTTTTAATTCTATTAATCAAGTCCTTATTTATTGTATTTTTTGGCAAAATAATTTCGATACTGTCTGTGTTTAATATAACAACAGAATCAAAAGTCAATTGTGCTTTAATTATATTTTCAATATCAGTTTCTTTTTTTATAATTTGTGATATTTCTGTTAGCTCTTTTCTTGCGACTTCTATTGTATCCTTATCTAACTTATTATCAGAAATAATTTTTTCCAGATGTTTTATTGCATCGTCATGAGCTTTGCTTTTCTTTAATTTTGCAGATGAAAAATAATCATTTGATTGATTATTTGTTGAATTTGAATTTACAAGT
This sequence comes from Candidatus Fimenecus sp., assembly GCA_045579305.1. Lineage (GTDB taxonomy): Bacteria > Bacillota > Clostridia > Oscillospirales > Acutalibacteraceae > Fimenecus. The sequence continues at coordinate 11,767 of JAZNLY010000030.1, forward strand.
TGTGCTTCACCAAGATTAATGTTTTCTGTGGCATCAGGTTTTGGTGGATTACTATATTGATTAGTGTAGTACCAATTAACAAAAACTGCTAATAAAAATGCAAAGACTAATGTAATTGATAAGAGCTGTTTTTTTCCGATAATTTTACTTTTCATTGTTTTTCCTCCGAAAATGATAATTTTGATATTGAAATATTAGATGTGCTTATATCTAATATAGCTTCAATTGTAGAATATATTTGTTGTTGTACGTTTAAGTTATCTCCACCCTCACATGAGATTGCAACACCGCGTATTTTAGGTTCTATAGTTTTAATCAATAATCCAACATCATTGTTATTGTTTTCAATAATTACATAATCCTTTTCAAAAGTTGAATCATCACTATTATCGTTATTTTTCCTTACATCTTTATCATCTGTTGCATATATATATTCTGTTGTTTCTGAAAGTGTAATAATAACCTCTGTTTTACCGGCACCTTCAATTTTTTCTATAAATATTTTAATTTTATTTTCAAGATAATCACAGTATTCTTCGTCGGAAACTTTTTTACATTCATCTTTTTCTTCAGGTATAATATTTAATTCAGAAATAAAAAGTACAATTATTAATATAAATCCAACAATGACTACTATTCCTGTTTTCTTATCAATTTTAAGCTTGTTTATAGTTTCTTTGAGTTGATTATAATTACTCAATAACACTCACCTCGAAACCTGTTTTATCATAAATTATATTTTTTATTTCATCTTTTTTCTTAGGTGAATCAATTTCAACTTCAATATTTCTTACACAAAGGTATCCATTCTCATCAATATATGAATCAATATTAACTGATATAACAGAAACATTATTTTCTTCACATATATTATTAATTGCATTTTTAATTATACTTTCGTATCCGTTACGGTAGTATTCATTATAGGACTCTTCCCTATTTTCAAATTGTGTTGTGAACTCAAAATTATTAAATACTCTTTCTAAAGGAATTATTGTGTATAAAAAAACAAAAACTGATAAAAAAATATTAATTGATTTATATAATGAGGATTTATTAATTAATATTCTGAAAACAGATGTTACAACTAGTGCCCCCGACAACGAAAATGCCCATAATTTTAAATCTTCCATTTGCTATTTTCCCATCACAATTATAATACCAGTAGAAATCACCAGAATAAAAGTTATAAAGAATAATATTATATTTAATAATGATATTGTTGAAGCAAGACTATCGAGAATATCGGTTATCTTATTCATATAGAATAAAGAGGAAATTATTGAGCAAAAACTAAAGAAAAAATACCAAACAAGAAGTTCAATCATAACCGGGAGGTTGATTAGAATAACAACAAAAATGATGAAAATTCCCAATGTATTCTTCATTATCATAAAACTACTCATAACAGACGAAATTGCATCACCCACATTTCCGCCTACAATAGGAATGAATGTTCCTGAAATAAACTTTATTCCTTTGAGAGCAATACTATCAGAGGAGCTTGCTAAAATACTTTGTGTAGTAAGTAATCCTGTAAATACAGTTGAAAATAATGATAAAACTATTGTTATGACTCGTCGTATAGTTTTAAGTATTTTAATCTGAAATGCTTCAACAGAAAATGATGAAATAATATTCAAGGAAAATAAAACGCTGATTATTGGTACAAATAATTTATCAGCAAAAACGGAAATAACATTTGATATCAGAATTGAAAAAGAATTATATGTTATTGCAAGGTTAGGGCTTTTTGACGCCACAATTACTCCGGTCATTACAGGCAGATATGTATTTATAAAGATAGCGGAGTTTTTTATTACAGTAGCAGAATCTGTCAGTAATTGTCCTATGGGTTCCATAACAAATGATAAGATTACAATAATACAAACATAGTCAATTATATTTTCCATTTTGTTTGTTTGCTTTAAAAATGAAAGTGCTATTGATGAGAACACAAGGACAACAAATATGATTATCAGTTTTTTTGACAATGAAGATGTTTTATTCATTACCAGATTAAAAACAAACTTCATAACCCTTGATGGTGTAACTTTAAATAACTCTTCTAATTTTAGATTATCCACACCAAGTTCATTCAAATATTCTTTAGTCGAATCATCGATACTATTCCAGAGTTTCTGGGATTCATTAATTGAAAATGAATTAATTTGAAACAGAAACAGTAAAAGTAAAACAAATAATATAGTAAATATTTTTTTCATTATAAATCTATAAATTTTAAACAAAAAACGATTATTCCATTCAGAACGGGTAAAGTAAAAAAAACAATAATAAATTTAGATAATACAATGACTGTATTAGCCATCGCTGTTTCGCCGTTATCATTTAATGTGTCAGACACAAAATCGGATACAAGAGCTATCCCTATAATTTTAATCAATAAAGATAAGTGTAATGAATCTAACTGAAAGGCAGAAAATAATGTAAGACAAGTTTCAATAAATTCTGCAACATAATTAAGTGATATAAAAAATATTGATACTATTGCACAAATTCGCAATAAGAAAACATATTCTGGTCTGTCTTTTTTTAGAATAACTGATAATAATAAAAAAATTATTGCAATAGTTCCAATCTTAAAAAGGATATTCATAAATTAAAAATAGAACTTATTTCATCAAGAAGTGAAGAGAACTGAGGAACAAGCATTGCGACAATTACGACTATACCAGTTATTACAGTTAAGGTTGCAAACTCTTCACGACCTGTTTTAGAAAGCATTTGTTGCATTATTGCAACTATAAGACCAATTCCTGCAATTTTAAAAAGAAACGAAATCTCCATTTTCACCACTTAATAAATTAAAATAATTAATAATACTCCTATTCCAACAATTATTGTTCCACTACTTTTACAATCCTCAGATTCATTTTTTTCAATTCTATTTAAACTCTTTTTAAATATTTCTTTATATGTTTTACAATTTAACATCTGACCATTCAAGTCGGATTTTCCGATAATTGAAAAGAAACTTATTATATTTTCTTTATCGTTTTTATCAATATATTTACTCGATTT
>JAZNLY010000031.1:0-10432 GCA_045579305.1 Candidatus Fimenecus sp.
CACTTGTGCTTGTGGTGATACTTACACCGAGGTAATTGAAAAGACTATATATCACACATTTGAAACAGTAGTTACTGAGCCTACTTGTACCGAAAAAGGTTATACAACCTACACTTGTGAATGTGGATACACTTTTGTTGACGATTATGTAAGCATAGTCGGTCATACTGCTGCAGATGCAGTAGACGAAAACTATATTGCTCCTACCTGTATCGAAAAAGGTAGTAAAGAGGTTGTAAAATACTGTTCAGTTTGTGAGAAAGAAATCAGCAGAACAACGGTAATTCTTCCTGCACTTGGTCACACACCTACCGAAATAGTTGAAGAAAACTATGTAGCTCCAACTTGTACTGAAAATGGTAGCAAAGATGTTGTAACTTGTTGTTCAGTATGTGACAAAGAGGTTAGCAGAGAAACTGTAACTCATGAAGCAACAGGTCATGCTGACAAAGACGGTGACGGATATTGCGATGCAGATAATGCACTCCTTGACCCATCGGTTGAATGCGACCACAATTGCCACAAAGGTGGAATTTCAGGATTCTTCTGGAAAATCATCAATTTATTCAACAGGTTATTTAGTTTAAATAAAACTTGTGATTGTGGCGTAGCACATTATTAAAAAACTAAGGCAGTTCAAACGAACTGCCTTTTTTGTTTTGTATTAACTTTGTTGTGACTTACATCTGTGGAGGCATTCCGCCACTCATCATCTGGGACATCATACTGTTCTTCTTTTTAGGTGGCTTGTATGCAGGAGGATTTTTCATTTTCTCCTTTGCTTTTTTGCCTGCCGGAGATGCAAGGTATTTGTTAACTGCAACGAGTGTTTCATAGAAATCGTCATCAGTAATGTATTCGTGACATCTGTCAAGAAGTTGCTGGTCGTTGTCGAGTTCACCAAGAATTGTAACAACAACTAGGTCCTGAACATCGTTTGAACCATTTTCATAAATATCGCTGAGAATTTTGAAGAGCTTCTTCATTGTAGCAACATCATTTGAGCGGATTGTGTTCATAATATATTTGTTGCCGTGGTTTACGAAGAAATCTTCACCAAGGAATTCACTATATGTTTGGAAGTTTTCTTTGTAAGCATCCTTGAGCTCAGGATAAAGTGTTGAAATACGGCTTGCAAGTGTGTTTGCATCGTAAGAAGCACCATTTTTAGCGGCAGTTTTTGAAATTGTCTGTGGGGCTTTTTTGACAGCCTGTTTTGCCTTTTTGCCATATGATGTGCTTACTGTTTCATAAATCTCATTTGAAATGGATTTGATATCTCTTTCTTCATAATCTTCAAGGTCAAGAAGATTTGACTCAACCTTTACAAAATCTCCGTCACCGGCTTTTTCTGTAACATCAAGAAGATTATCATGGCTGAGAAGTCGGATTGTAATATCATCTTTTGTAAAATCAAGATATGCTTCGTCATCGTTTCCAAAAACAGGCGCTGCACCTTTTTCAAGGTTTTCAGGAATGACAGTTGTAAAACCAAGCTGTTCAAATCTTTCGGAACAGTTTTTTAACACAAGTGCAAGAGCTTCTTTTCTTTCAAGCATTTTTTATACCTCAAATCACGTTAAAATTATATATCCAATATAATATACCACATTTATTTTCATTTGTCATTAAAAATTTATGAATATTATGATTGAAACAAAAAATATAATATGTTAAAATATAATGAAAACTAGTAAAATGTATTATTATGTCTATTTGTAAGGTGATAAATATGAAAAATGCACTTATAATTTTTGGCGGTGTATCTTCTGAACACGATGTATCATGTGTTTCGGCTACATCGGTTATCAGAAATATTCCGAAGGATAAATACAATGTAATTATGATGGGAATTACAAAACAAGGTGAAATGTTTGTTTTTGACGGAGATTTCAATAATCTTAAAAAAGACGGATGGCTTAATGATAAGTCAAAGCTTAAGAAGGCTGTTATTTCAAGTGACCGGGCAGACAGAGGTATAATCGTATTCAATGAAAGCGGATATGAAAAAATCAGAATCGATGTTTGTTTCCCTGTTATGCACGGAAAAAATGGTGAAGATGGCACAATGCAGGGTCTTCTCACAGTTGCAGGTATTCCTTATGTGGGATGCAACACAATGGCATCTGCAGTTTGTATGGATAAGGCGATGACAAATGCTATCTGCGATGTAAACGGAATAGCACAAGCAAAGTGGAAATACATAACAAAATATGATTTTGAGCGTTATGGCAGAGAATTTGCACGTGAATGTGAAGAATATTTGGGTCTTCCAGTATTCATCAAGCCTGCAAATGCGGGTTCATCCGTTGGTGTTGTAAAGGCAAAGACACTTGAAGAAATTCAGCGTGGACTTGATTATGCTTTACAGTTTGATTCCCGTGTAGTTGTTGAAGAAGCAATTCTTGGCGCAGAAGTTGAGTGTGCCGTTATGGGTAATGATGAGCCATTTGCAGGTGCAGTTGGTGAAATTGAGCCAAGTAATGAGTTCTATGATTTTGAGGCAAAATATGAGTCTGACAGTGGACTTCATATCCCGGCAAGAATCAGTGAAGAAAAAATCAAGGAAGTTCAGGAACAGGCAATAAGAGCGTATAAGGCGTGGGGATGTTCAGGCCTTGCAAGAGTTGACTTTTTCGTGAGATATTCTGACGGAGCAGTACTTCTCAATGAGCCAAACACACTTCCCGGATTTACAAATATCAGTATGTATCCAATGCTTATGGATAAAGCAGGCGTTTCTTATGGAGATTTGATTGATAAGCTCTGTACACTTGCTATTGAAAAATGGGAAAAGGAATTTGCACAGTGAAAAAAGATGCAGTTATAAGAATTGTCAGCAAACAAAGAACAGAAAATGGTGACAATACAAGTGAAATGTCAGTTGTGGGTACTGTGACCTATGATGACGACAAAAATATAATTGAATATATTGAAAACAATGAAGAAACAGGACCTGAAGAAACAGCTATTACAGTTTTTCACAACGATACTGTAAGCATTGTCCGTAATGGTCAGTTCAGTTCGGAAATGATGGTTGAGAAGAATAGTCGACACCTGACTTTTTACAGAACACCTTATGGTGAGCTGACAATGGGAATTTACGGAAATCAGGTTGAATGGTCTAAAGACGAAAAAGGTGCAGTTCTAAAAATGAGATACTCACTTGATTTTAACAACGGACTCGTATCAGAAAACACAATGATTATATATATTGAGGAAAAATAAGGAGAAAAGGTATGTCAAAATTAGTTAAACAGGCAACAGACCAATTACATACACTTATTGTTGATGCTCTGGGTAAGGCAGTAGCAGAAGGTGAAATCCCTGCGGAGCCAATTCCTGCGTTCAATATTGAAGTTCCTGCAAATCGTGATAATGGCGACTATTCATCAAACATCGCATTTGTTTGTGCAAAGGTTTTCCGTCGTGCACCTAAGATGATTGCAGATATAGTTGCAAAGAACATTGAACTTGATGGTTCATATTTTGATTCATGCACAGTTGCAGGTGCAGGTTTTGTAAACTTCACTCTTTCAAAGGATTTCTATGCAGATATTCTTCTTGATGTCAAGGCGCTTGGCAAAGATTATGGTAGAAGTGACTACGGTCAGGGTAAGAAAATCAATGTTGAATTCGTTTCAGCAAACCCAACAGGGCCAATGCATATGGGTAATGCCCGTGGTGGTGCATTAGGTGATTGTCTTGCAGCAGTTCTTGATATGGCAGGATACGAAGTAGAAAGAGAATTCTATATCAATGACGCAGGTAATCAGATTGAAAAATTTGGTCTTTCACTTGATATTCGTTATCAGCAGATTTTTAAAGGTGAAGATGCAGTAGAATTACCTGAAGATAGTTATCATGGTGAAGATATTAAAGAAAGAGCACAGCAGTTTGCCGATGTTTATGGCGACAAATATATGAACAAGAGCGAGAGTGACCGAAGAAAAGCACTTGTTGAGTTTGCACTTCCTAAAAATATCGACAATATGAAAGCCAATATGGCAAAATATCGTATCGAATACAAGACTTGGTTTAAAGAAAGTATTCTTCACGACAGTGGTGCTGTAAAAGAGGTTATTGAATACCTTACAAACAAAGGATTGACTTATGAAAAAGACGGTGCTGTCTGGTATAATAATATCAAAGTCCAGACAGAAATGCTTACTCGTCAGGGTAAAACGCAGGAAGAAATCGATAAGCTTGAACTTAAGGACGATGTTCTTATCCGTCAGAATGGTAACCCGACTTATTTTGCTGCTGATATTGCTTATCACAAGGATAAACTCGTTACTCGTGGATTTGATAAGGCTATTAACATTTGGGGTGCTGACCACCACGGTCACGTTGCTCGTATGAAGGGCGTTCTTGAGGCACTTGACCTTGATAGCGACAGACTTGATGTTATTTTAATGCAACTTGTTCGTCTTACTCGTGATGGTGAAGTTGTAAGAATGAGCAAACGTACAGGTAAAGCAATCACACTTGTTGACTTGCTTGAAGATATTCCTGTTGATGCAGTCCGTTTCCTCTTTAATATGAGAGAACCTGGCTCACAGATGGATTTTGACCTTGATTTAGCAGTTGAGCAGTCAAGCCAGAACCCGGTTTATTACTGTCAGTATGCAAATGCCCGTATTCATAGCATTCTTCGTAAAATTGAGGCAGACGGTGTAACAGTTCGTGACTGCACAAAGGACGAGCTTAAACTTCTTACAGCTCCTGAAGAAATAGAGCTTATCCGTCATCTTGCATCGCTTACAGACGAAATTGTAAACTCGGCAAAGAACTATGACCCGGCAAAGATTACACGTTATTGTATTGACCTTGCAACTCTTTTCCATAAGTTCTACAACGCTTGTCGTGTTGCAGTCGAGGACGAAGCACTTATGCAGGCTCGTATTTACCTTTGCACCTGTGTTATGAATGTTATTACAAACATTCTTACAACATTCAGTATTTCAACACCTGAAAGTATGTAATAAAGTTAACCCTAAGATAAAAACCGGAATTCCTTAAAAATGGAATTCCGGTCGTTTGTTTTTATATTAATTATTCAAAAAGCGGTGTGCTGAAATATCTTTCAGCTGTATCAGGAAGGACGGTAACAACAGTTTTGCCCTTACCAAGCTTCTTTGCAAGTTTAAGTGCAGCGGCAACATTTGTACCGCTTGAAATACCGCACATAATACCTTCAAGTCTTGCTAAATCCTTTGCTGTCTGTAATGCTTCTTCGTCAGTAACAATGTAGATGTCACTGTAAATGTTCTGGTTAAGGTTTTCAGGGATAAGTCCGTCACCAATACCCATCTGGATATGAGTGCCGATTGTGCCACCTGCGAGAATTGCAGCATTTTCAGGCTCAACAGCCCAGATTTCAATGTCAGGATACTGTCTTTTAAGCACTTCACCGATACCACTGATTGTACCGCCTGTGCCGATACCTGAACAGAAACCATGAATATCCTCTGCCACCTGCTCCAATATTTCAAGACCTGTATGGTGACGATGCACTTCAGGATTTTTAGGATTCACGAACTGTTGTGGAATATACACATTCGGATTTTCCTTCTGCATATTCACAGCAGTCTGTAAACAGTCGTCGATACATTTGCCGATGTCACCATCATCGTGTACAAGCACAACCTCTGCTCCGTAGTGATTGACAAGTTTTCTTCTTTCTTCACTGACGGAGTCAGGCATAATAATCACAGTTTTGTAGCCTTTAACTGCACCAATAAGTGCAAGACCGATACCCTGATTACCACTTGTAGGCTCAACGATAATTGTGTCTTTATTGATAATGCCTTTCTTTTCGGCATCCATAATCATATTATAAGCAGTTCTTGTTTTGATTGAACCACCAACATTAAGTCCTTCGTATTTTACAAGCACCTGTGCACTGTCCTCGTCAACCAGTTTGTTAAGACGGACCATAGGAGTGTGACCGATTGCTTCAAGTATATTGTTATAAACCATTTTCAACACCTCATTTTACAACTTGACTATAATATCACAAATGAAAAAAATATTCAATATCTTTACAAAAACATCTTGAAAAGATATCGTTTTTCCTTATAATAGTATTAGATTACATAAAGGGGTGTTCCTATGAATACTTATGAGGCAATAAACTCTCTCGTTGAGTTTGGCATAAGAGAAAAACTTATTGAAAAAGAAGATAAGGTATGGGCGATAAACCGTATGCTTGAAATCCTTGATATGGACAGTACGGAAACTGATGCAGAAGTTAAAACAGAAGACCTTCAGGAAATTCTTAAAGTTATTCTTGATTTTGCAGTGGAAAAAGGTCTTTGCGAAGATTCTGTTGTTTATAAAGATTTGTTTGATACAAAGGTAATGGGTGTGCTCACACCAAGACCATCACAAGTTATTAAGACTTTTAAAGAAAAATATGCTCAGTCACCTGAGGATGCAACTGATTATTACTATCACCTTGCTCGTAAATCTGACTATATCCGTGAATACAGAATCAAGAATGATGTAAAATGGGTAACAAGCACAGAATATGGTGACATTGACATTACAATCAATCTTGCTAAACCGGAAAAAGACCCTAAGGCTATTGCTGCTGCAACAAAAATGGAACAGAGCTCATATCCAAAGTGTATGCTTTGTAAGGAAAACGAGGGATACAGAGGTCGAGTTAATCATCCTGCACGTCAGAATCACAGAGTTATTCCGATTTGCCTTGATGGTGTGAATGCGTTTATGCAGTATTCACCTTATGTTTACTACAACGAGCATTGTATCGTGTTTGACGAGGCTCACAAGCCAATGAAGGTTTGCGAAAAGAATTTCAGACGTCTTTTCGATTTTGTTAAGCAGTTCCCTCATTATTTCATCGGTTCAAACTCCGATTTGCCCATTTCAGGTGGCTCAATTCTTACTCACGAGCATTTCCAGGGTGGTCGTTATGAGTTTGCAATGGCAAAGGCAGAAATCGAAGAATATGTTACATTCGAAGGCTTTAAAGATGTTACAGCAGGCATCGTGAAATGGCCTATGTCAGTTATCCGACTTCAGGGTGAAGATACTGACAGAATCTGTACTCTTGCAGGAAAAATTCTCGCAACTTGGCGTGATTATTCTGATGACGAGGCATTTATTATTGCAAAAACTGATGACGGTGTAATTCATAACACAATCACACCAATTACAAGATATGCAAACGGTAAGTACGAAATCGACCTTGTTCTTCGTAATAACATTACAACAGAAGAATATCCTGACGGTTTCTATCATCCACATCCTGAATATCATAACATCAAGAAAGAAAACATTGGTCTTATTGAGGTTATGGGTCTTGCAGTGCTTCCATCCCGTCTTAAAACAGAAATGGCAATTTTAAAGGACGCTATTCTTGAAAACAAGGACGTGAAATCTGATGAAAGAATCGCAAAACATGCTGACTGGGCAGAGGTTATCAAGTCAAAACATGATGATATAAATGCAGACAACTGTGAACAGATTATCCGTGATGAAATTGGTATAGTGTTTGCAAGTATTCTTGAACAGTGTGGCGTGTTCGACAGAACTGAACAGGGCAGAGCACAGTTTAAGAAATTCATTTCAAGTGTAAAATAGATTTAAGCGCAGAGTGCAGAGTGTATGGTCTGCTACTCTAACATGAAAATTAAAACGGAGAGTGGGTAAAACCATTCTCCGTTATTTTTATATTTCAAATCTCTTTGCGAGTTTTGGAAATAGTGGTTTAATGTGAAAAAATTTATCAATTAACTTTCCGAAACCACCGATAAGACTACCGTTGACAATCGCTAAAATAATTGTGCCCACACCGATACCAACAAAAGATTTGAAGAAAACAAGTGTCATAATTACAGATATTGTAAGACAGGATAAATCAAAAATTGTTTTGAATCTGGTCTGGTTAAGCTTGAAATGCTCGGTAATTCCTTTAACAAAAAAGTCATAGACCTGAGGGTAGAGGTAAACTCTGAAAAACAGGGCGATTGAAAAAGCCGTAATCAAAGCACTCGCCACAAAAAATGCAATACGGACCGGCATACTCATACTACCGGGCTCTGTGATTTCCGGATTAAACATAGGAATTACAATTCGCCATAAATCAAGTGCTGCACCGTATACAATGCAATTTAAAAATGATACAAAATAAACTAGTTTTACTTTTTTTAGTAATATGCAGAATAATATGAACAATATTGCCTGAACAACATATTCGCATTGTCCGAAGGTTAAAAACTGGAGTTTCTGACTGAGTATGTAAGCAGGAGCAACAATCATTGAAAGTCCTAAATCTGCAGCAGAAACCATGGCAACTGAAAATGATAAAATCAGAATTGCTAAAACATAAGCGAGTTCACTATAAAGTGTAATTTTTTTCATTGTATCCAATCTCTTTCCAAACAAAAACCTGCTGAATTTCAGCAGGTCTATTATATGTTTTGTTCATTTTTTTGTCAATCCCATTCAGCGCCTGTAACCTTATCAAGGTCAACACCTTTTGTATCGTGGGTTTTCTTGATAATAGCATAAAGTGTAACAATAAAGCTTGGAACAAGAAGACAAAGAGCAACTGTACCGATGACGCTGTCACCAAAGATGAGGGCCAAAATCATATTTGTAAGAAATCCGATAGCATATCCTGCAAAGCCAACAACCGTCTGTGCTGCTGTTGCGGAAGAACGGAGATTTGTAGGTGCAGATTCACTTGCCATCATAATAAGTACATCGTTTGTTGAGTAGTAACTACCTACAAATGTACCACAGAAGAAACCGATGATTTCAGGTGTTAAGAAATTCATTCTTGCACCTAAAGCGAATACTACAAAAGAAATAACGCAGTTTGCTGCAACTGTGATTGCTGCTGTTTTTCTGCCTTTTTTGTCAGAGATAAAGCCCATAATTACCTGTGAAAGAGCCATACCGACAGGGTATAGGGTAAGTGCCTGACTGACCTCTTTAACACTGACAAGGTCTAAAAATTCTTTAGTGTTTGCACCGTAAACACTCTGTGCATAACCGTGAGTGAGAATTGCCTGATAATTCATACTGCCCACAACACCGATACCTGCAAGTGCAAAGCAAATAAATACCCAACGAAGCTGCTTGTGACTAAAGCCAAATTTGAGAGCGTCGATAAGTCCCCCTTGTGAATCTTGTGCTTTTTTCCTTGCCTCCTCTGCCTGTAGCTCTTCTTCTGTCATACTGAGATAACGGATTCGTGAATCAATAAATGCGTCAGTTTCCCTTGCACAAAGAAGTGCGACGAGTGAAACTGCAATACCGACAATAGCAGGAATCATATAAACTCTGCGCCATTGACCGGCAGATTCCATTAACCAGTTGCGAAGTAACGGCACAAGCATAACTGCCATATTTGCAAAGAATTTAACAACGGAATATGTAATGGCACGACTCTTACTTGGTGCAGTTTCCATAATATACACAACGTGCATATCGTGTGGCACGAAGAAAAGAATCATACAAGCACCGATAAAGTACATTATCACATTACCCGAAAGGAAAATGACAAACAATGCAAGAGCCATTCCGAACGTGTTGATAACAAGAAATGTTTTTCTGCCAAAACGGTCTGCAAGTGGTCTGTAAAGAATACCTAAAATCTGAAACGGTATTGCTACAACATTCAGAAGGTTGAGAATTGTAACCGAACTTTCACTCTGGAAGAATGTGTTTGCAATTTCGGTCTGCATAAGTGAGTTGATTTGTGATGCAATTTCGTCAACTGCATAAATCAGTGCGATAATCAGCACAAGATACCAGAAATATGTATTGCTTTTAGGTCTTGCTTTTTGCTTTTCCCAGTATTTAAGTTCTTTTTCTTTCCTGATTTGTCTTTTTTGCAACTTTTCAGGAGACAACTGTTTAGTTTTCATATAACCACTCCCACAAACTGATTATAACATATAAAAATGAAAATGCAAAGACGTTTTAAATGCAAAGCATTAACACAGGTCAATTCCGTATCTTAAAAGGTCAATATGTCCGTCACTTTCAAATACAATGCCTTCTTTTTCAAGCAAATCTCTTTGCATTTCACCGCCACCAAAGGCAAAAGTGCACGACACTCTGCCCTCACGATTAACTACTCTGTGACAAGGGATAACACCGGGTTGTGGGTTGTTGTGAAGAGCGTAACCCACAACTCTTGCCCATCTTGGATTCCCTGCAAGGAGTGCCACCTGACCATAGGTCGCAACTCTGCCCTCAGGAATGTTTTTCACTACCTCATAAATCTTTTCAAATGTGGTCATAATTATACCTCGTTAAAGTACAGAATGCAGAACATTCTTCTAAATCACAAATTATAATTTGTCGGTGAATTTATTGAGAACATGATACCTTGTAGGGGAGGGTCTCCGTGCCCTCCCAAACATATAATATGCACAGAGACCTGCCCCTA
>JAZNLY010000032.1:0-6805 GCA_045579305.1 Candidatus Fimenecus sp.
TTATCCAGAGCAAAAAAAGTAATGCGAATGATTGACTACACCGCAATTTACTTTATGCTCATGGGCACAATCACACCATATATGCTTTTGTCAGTTGTGAATGTGAATTATAAACTCGGTTGGGGACTTTTCATAACCTGCCTTGTGGCAACAGTTATTTCAATTATTCTGACTCTCACAGCATTCAGTAAAACAAAAGCCATAAGGATGATTCTTTATGTTGTAATCGGTTTCTGTGCATTCTCGTCACTTTTCGTAATAGGAGATAAGGTTGACCCGGTGGGGGTAAAATATGTCCTGGCAGGTAATGGGGCATACATATCAGGACTTATTCTCTTTGCAATCGGTGCAAAGAAAAAATACTTCCACACAATATTTCATATCTTTGTAATCATAGGCGCAGCAATACATTTTATAAACTTGTATAAATATGTTTTTATTTAAAGAATAAAGCGTGATAACCAATCCGGCTATCACGCTATTTTTATAACTCTTTATCCAATTTTGTCTTTTTAATTACCTTATATAACGGAAGTCCAAGTCCATAGCACATAATCAATTGACCGATAGCTATTTGTAAAGCATTAATTAAGAATGCCTGTGCTTGAAATCTCTCGGGCATAAATACAGTAATTTCAATACCGACAATTATAGCATTTGTCAGTACAGGAAAAACAGGAGAAATCCAAGGAATGCTTTTAAAAGTAATTTTTCTTGTGTTGTATGACATAATCGCTGCGAGGAACGTTGCAAATGTCCCACATATAACATCAATTATTCCGTAAGGACTTGTGATGTTTCCTAAAAAGCATCCAATTGTAAGTCCCGGAATAGCAGCAGGGGATACACACGCAAGAATTGTCAATGCCTCTGAGAATCTGAACTGAATACTACCATATGCAAGGTTCAGTATACTTGCCGTATAGGTAAGACCTGCATAAAGTGCCGCAATAACTGCCGATTGTACCACAAAAGTGGTGTTTTTTTTATTCATTTTTATCACTCCGTAGTTTTGTTTATTGTCAGGATGGTTTCGAACTGACATTTATCTATGATTCAGTAGAAGTGTCTTCTACGTCGATCCTCTTTGATTTTATTTTTTCAAGGCGTTCTTTGATAATCTGTTTTGGTTTAGTTAAAACAGTGTCTTTTGCAGATGGGAAGATGTTTCCTAAAACCTTTAACATAAAGCTCCTGGTTTCAGGGTCAAGCTCCTTGATTGTGTCAAAGAACAATGCGCTGTTGCCTTTAAGATTTTCACTCCAGTCAATGAAACTTTCTGATTTTTGTTCATTTGTGGCAGCAATTATATCAAACATTCCCTCAACAAAAAGCTCTCTCTGTTCAGATGTAAAATTACCAACCCATTCCCTGAAAGTACTGTTGACAAACTTTGCCTTTGAATTTATTTTTTCACCTGTAACAAAGTCATTATCTTCAACAATCCATAAAAATGGGTCGTGCTGATGAATACCTTCACCTTCACTTTTAACGATACGATATGTATCCGTGTCGTTGAGAAGCATTCCAATCATAGAATCTTCAGGAACAAATTTAACAATAATATCTTCCGTATCAACGTATTTCTGTGATGAAATGAATTTTTCAGTAAATCCGGGACT
Organism: Candidatus Fimenecus sp.; assembly: GCA_045579305.1. Taxonomy (GTDB): domain Bacteria; phylum Bacillota; class Clostridia; order Oscillospirales; family Acutalibacteraceae; genus Fimenecus. Next base: position 1,623 of record JAZNLY010000032.1, read on the forward strand.
GTCAAAGCTCTGTATTTCAACAATCTTTTGTTTAGCCTTAGGTGAGCACATAACACTGGCATATATAGCAAGGTTACCGCCTTTTGAATGTCCTACAACGGTAATTTTACCCTTGATTTTATTTGCAACTCTTGTAAGATATTTGGCACTTAAAATCTGCGCAGGAACAGTGTCGTTGTAAAGCATATCAAAGTTTTCACGCCAACCTGTAATAGTTGAGTCGGTACCACGAAATGATACACAGGCGTCACCGTTCGGAAGAACAAATGTTGTGGCAGAAAACTGAATTGCATTTTCAGGGTCAAAAACATTTTCGTGATATTTTATTTTCACTTTTCCGTATCTTTTACTGTAAGCCAAAGAATTGAACAGTAAAAGATTCTTTCTTGCAGTACGTTCAAGAGGGAAAAGATTTTCAAAGCCATCCTGTTCAGCGATTGTTGCAAAAGTAATTCCTCTTGTAAACAACTGTTTTTCAGGAACAAAATTGTCGAATTCAAGATATGCCAACTGGGCAAAAATCAGACCATCAACCTTTGAAAAGGGCAAGGTGTTAAAATCCTTGTGAGCATTCATGAGAGAATAATCAATAATACCCGACATTTAACAAGTCACTCCCTAAATTGATAGTCGAAATTGAGCGGTTGCACCCAATTTCGACTTTATTATTATATGAAATTATAACTTGAGAGATGCAATATCTGTAAGACTCATCTTTCCGTCAGGCACAACGAATGTACTTCTCATAACGCTGAGTGCAGCATCGAGAGATGTAAGACAGGATGTACCTGATTCAACTGCAAGGCGACGAAGTTTAAATCCGTCACGGTTTGCAAGACGACCGTGTGTAGGTGTGTTGATAATCAGTGAAACATCACCATTCTGAAGCATTTCCATAATGTTAGGTGATTCACCTGTAAGAGGATTAACCTCTTTACATTCGATTCCTGCTTCACGGATAACTTTACAGGTGCCAGGTGTTGCATAGAATTCAAAATCAGAATCCTTGAATTCCTTGAGCATTTCACCGACTTCTTTCTTATCCTTATCACGTACAGTAACAACAATCTTTGCATCCTTAGGCATTGAAACACCGCCACCATCAAAGGCTTTAAGAAGAGCTTCGTTATAGTCTGTTGAAATACCGAGAACTTCACCGGTTGATTTCATTTCAGGACCAAGGGAAGTATCAGCACCGATAATCTTTTCGAATGAAAAAACAGGAAGCTTGATTGCGTAGTATCCACTGTTCTTGTATAGACCTGTACCATAACCCATATCAGCAATTCTTTCACCCAGCATTGCTCTTGTTGCAAGGCTGATTGCAGGAATACCGGTAACCTTACTGATGTAAGGAACTGTTCTTGAAGAACGTGGGTTAACTTCGATAATATAAACTGTTTCACGAAGCACAATAAATTGTATGTTCATCATACCAACAACATGCAAAGCAGATGCAAGTCGTTTTGTGTAATCAACGATTGTTTTCTGTACCTTCTGTGAAAGTGTAACAGCAGGGTAAACTGAAATTGAGTCACCTGAGTGAATACCTGCACGGTCAATGTGTTCCATGATACCGGGGATAAGGATATCCTTACCGTCACAGATAGCATCAACTTCAACTTCCTGACCCATAAGGTATTTATCAACAAGAACAGGATGTTCAGAAAGGTCAGGAATTGTTCTCGTGATAATATCCATAAACTCGATGATGTCTTCGTCACTTGCTGCAATTTGCATACCCTGACCACCAAGAACATAGCTTGGACGAACAAGAACAGGGTAACCGAGTGAATGAGCAGCTGCGATAGCTTCCTGTGCTGTGAATACTGTCTGTCCCTTTGGACGAGCTATATCACAGAATTCAAGAATTTCATCAAATCTTTCTCTGTCTTCAGCTGCGTCAACGTGGTCAGCGTCAGTACCGAGAATCTTAACGCCTAAATCATTAAGTGTCTTTGTAAGTTTAATAGCAGTCTGTCCACCGAACTGAACGATAGCACCATCAGGATTTTCAAGTTCCACAATGCTTGTAACATATTCAGGTGTAAGTGGCTCAAAATAGAGTTTATCAGAAACGTCAAAGTCAGTTGAAACTGTTTCAGGGTTATTGTTTACGATAATTGCTTCACAACCAGCCTTCTTAAGCGCCCATACTGAATGAACTGAACAGTAGTCAAATTCAACACCCTGACCGATACGGATAGGACCTGAACCCAATACCATAATCTTTTTCTTATCAGTTTTTGGATTAACTTCGTTTTCAATACCGTAGTCGGAATAGTAGTAAGGAGTCTGTGCCTTGAATTCAGCAGCACAAGTATCAACGATTGAGAATGAAGGTATAATGTTCCAGAGCTTTCTCATGTGCTTGATAGCACTCTTTGTTGTACCCACATTCTTTGCGATTGTGTTGTCTGTAAAGCCCATTTTCTTGGCAGCGAAAAGAGTTTCCCTATCGCATTTACCGGATTTAAGGACTTTTTCCATATCAACAATATTCTTGATTTTACTAAGGAACCACATATCAATCTTTGTGATTTCATGAATTTCTTCTAATTCAATTCCTTTGTAGATTGCAACTGCAATAGCATATACACGAAGATTATCAATATTGTAAAGAGCATCGTGAACTTCTTCTGTTGTCATTTCCATAAATGAATCAAGAAGAAGTGACTCTTTGTTTTCTTCAAGAGAGTGAAGTGACTTGTGAAGAGCAGCCTCAAATGTACGAGCAATCGACATTACTTCACCGGTTGCCTTCATCTGTGTACCAAGTGTCTTTTTAGCAGTAACAAACTTGTCGAAAGGCCATTTTGGGAACTTACATACGATATAGTCGATTGTTGGCTCAAATGATGCGAAAGTCTTGCCTGTAACTGCATTAGGAATTTCATCAAGTCCGAGACCAAGAGCAATTTTTGATGCAACTCGTGCAATTGGGAAACCAGTCGCCTTTGATGCCAATGCAGATGAACGAGAAACACGAGGGTTAACTTCAATAACTGCATATTTGAATGATGTCGGGTGAAGAGCAAACTGAACGTTACAACCACCCTGAATATCAAGAGCATCAATAATGTTAAGAGCAGCATTACGAAGCATTGAATATTCCTTGTCCATAAGTGTCTGTGCAGGAGCCACAACGATTGAGTCACCGGTATGAACACCAACAGGGTCAAGGTTTTCCATTGAGCATATTGTGATGCAGTTACCCTTTGAGTCACGCATTGTTTCAAATTCGATTTCTTTCCAACCTGAAATACATTTCTCAATAAGAACCTGATTTACACGTGAAAGACGGATACCGTTTGATGCAATTTCAAAAAGCTGCTTTTCATCATAAGCAATACCGCCACCTGTACCACCAAGTGTGTATGCAGGACGAACAATAACGGGATAACCGATTTTTGCAGAGAAATCAAGAGCGTCTTCAACTGTTTCAACAACAAGTGATTCAATACAAGGTTCACCGATTGCTTCCATTGTATCCTTGAATTCCTGACGGTCCTCAGCCTTTTTGATTGACTCAGCATTGATACCGATAAGACGGACATTATTTTCTTTAAGAATACCTAACTCATTAAGCTCCATAGCAAGGTTAAGACCTGTCTGTCCACCAAGAGAAGGGAGAAGAGAGTCCGGTTTTTCTTTTTCAATAATCTTTGTAAGTGTAGGAATTGTAAGTGGCTCAATGTAAACCTTATCTGCAATATCACCGTCAGTCATAATTGTAGCAGGGTTAGAGTTTACAAGAACAACTTCAACGCCTTCTTCTTTAAGAGAGCGACAAGCCTGAGTGCCGGCATAGTCAAATTCAGCAGCCTGACCGATAATGATTGGACCGGAGCCGATAACCATTACCTTTTTAATGCTTTTATCCAACATCTTATTTGCCCTCCTTAATCAAATTTTTAAAATCTTCAAACAAGAAAGCAGTGTTAGGACCTTTAACGATGTCAGGGATAAACTGTACTGTCATAACAGGCTTGTCCTTGTATTTCAGTCCTTCGATTGTCTTGTCATTTACATTTATGCAAAGCACATCAGTGTTTGCAGGCGTTTCTGTAACTGCAAAACCATGGTTGTGTGCTGTAATATATGTTTTATCTTTATCAATAAATTTTACAGGGTAGTTGCAACCTCTATGACCGTGAAGCATTTTTTCTACCTTACCACCATTTGCAAGGGCAACGAGCTGGTGACCGAGGCCGATTGCAAAAATTGGCATATTATTATCCATAAGTTTTTTGATTTCTTCCATTGTGTCAGTAAATGTGCCGTGGTCTTCAACACCATTTGAAATTACAACACCTTCGAATCCACCTGCAAGAATTTCTTCTGCGTTAAGTGAAGCAAATTTAGTAACAGCAAAACCACGCTGACAGAAAGCGTTTACTAAACTCTTTCTTGCACCAAGGTTGATAAATGCAACCTTGATGCCTTCATCAGAAACTTTTTCGTTAACACCTTTGTAATTGTTTTTGACTTCAAAAGCCTTGATTTTATCGAGTAATGCATCCTTGTCAGAAATATCGTCTGTGATGATAGCCTTCATGGCACCGTTTTCACGCACATTCATAACAATTGCACGATTATCAAGACCTGTGACACAAGGAATATCATGTTTTATAAGGAACTCCTCAAGACTCATTTCACATCTGAAATTAGAAGGAGTGTCACAAAGTTCGTGAACTAAAAGTGCAGCAGGGTAGAGTTTGTCACTTTCCATATCCTCAAGACAAACACCATAGTTGCCGATAAGAGGATAGGTCATAACAACACCCAAACCTGCATTTGATGGGTCAGAAAGCATTTCAACATATCCGGTCATTGATGTGTTGAAGATTACTTCACATACAGTTTCTTTGAATTTTCCGGCAGCCTGTCCAGTGAAAACAGCGCCGTTTTCAAGCATTAAATACGCTTTCAAAATTCACACCAGCCTTTCATTTATTGTCAATTCATTATTATACTATATTATTTTAAGCAGTTCAATAAGAAAATTACAAAAATTTACAAAAAAATAACGACGGGAAAACCGTCGCTTAAAAATTGAAAATTAAAGAAGAAGCACATCCGATAGAAATAGGAGTGCCTTGAGAAATAAAAGAAGAAATAACAATGCCGTCAGTTTTAAATGCTTTTTGAATTAACATTTTCTGCTGTTTTAACAATGTTCT
>JAZNLY010000033.1:0-11215 GCA_045579305.1 Candidatus Fimenecus sp.
GCAGCAAGCTACCGCCCTACCATAATAGATTAATTAAAATATATTCATTGTCAAAGTAATACAAAAAGGACCTGACGATTAAGTCAAGTCCTTTAGTTTTATTGTTGTATATAATTAGTAAGTAATTTTGTATTCTGTGATAACCTGAATGCCAACTCTTGCGCCATTCATTGTACTAGCTAAGAGCTTAGCATCAAGACCGAGAATACAAGGTGCATTGAGTTTGAGTTCAAGAAGGTTGCCTGTTGCCTTATCAACTGTAGCAACTGCTGTTACGTTTTCGTATGCAATATTGATGTTGCTGAGCTTAAGACCCGGAACTGAACCGATAGCGCCTGTAATCTGGCTTTCTTCGATAACACCTGCAATAGAACCAACACCGTCAGCATTTGCCTTTGGATTTGTAGCATTCTTTGCAACTACTGTTATAACATAAGTACTACCCTTATCTTCACGAGTAATACTCTTAACACCATTGAGTGTGAGAGCGTTTGCATTAGGAAGCTTTGACTTATCCCATGCTTCGTTCTTAACCTGGATTGCAGCTTCATTCTTAGCCATGAACATACCCATAAGAGTAGATGCTGCACCTGAAAGTTTGCCTGCTTCAGCAATACCCTTGTAGTTAAGAGCACCGTCTTTTACACGGATAACTGACTTTGACTTTGTTCTTGCATTTGCAACAGCCTTTTTGTACATATCGAGATATTCTTGCTTTGAATCTGTTGGAGCTGCAGATGGCTTTTCTGCATCGGCATTACCACCGTTGTTGCCGCCGTTATCAGCAGATGGTGCATCGCCGGTATTGTCACCAGCACCTTCTGTTGTAGCTTCACCACCATCATCAGGAGTTACTGCTTCACCTGAATCATCTGAAGGTACATCAAAACTGTCATCGCTACCCTCTGTTGAGTTGTTTCCGCCGTTACCAGATACTACAACAGATGTTCCGGTTCTATCCATATAAGTAAATGCAATTGTAACCACACTGAATGTAATTACCAAGGAAAGTAAAATCGCAATTGTTGAAAGAAAAGCCTTTGCAAAACTTGCTGATTTTGATTTTGACTTCTCATTTTTTGCCTTTATTTCTTCAACTGTTAACTGTTTTTTTGCCATTGTCTTTAACTCCTTTCAAAAGTTAAACATTTACCTTACTACTTTACAACAAAAAACAAAAAAAGTCAATATAAATATATATACAATTAATACTCTTTTCTGAATTTTAATCTTTTTTCATATTATGTTGTGTTTATTTTACTCTTGTTTTGCATTCTTTTTTGTGATATAATATTTCTCAAATAAAGTAGGGGGGTCCAGTATGTCAAACAAAAAAAATTCTTCTGTAAAAAACGAGAAAAAAAAGGTATCTGTTCCGGTAGTTGTTACTTGTCAGGCTCTTTTTGTTATTCTTTTCATGCTTATCGGATTGTTTATACCCAATCAAAAACCGGACGTGCCTGAATTGGACACTACTGAAACCGAAACAACACAAAATGAGACTTCTACAAACGCTACTTATATCCCATCAACAACTGAAAAAATTGACAATGAGTCACAGACCCAACCGACTACAACTAAACCTTCTTCTACAAAATCATTCTATGATGATGTAAAATATCGTTCACCCGATGCAATACCTGCTGATATTTTCAAACACGGCAGAAATCTTATGCTTCTTAACAGAAAATACGAATTACCTGAAAATTTTAAATGGGACTTAGTTTATTGGGGAAATGGTAACTCTGTTGATGCCTTATACCTTAATTGTGAAGAACACAACTCTGTGAAAGCTGTTGACAGGGCTGCTTACCAGCCTTTGAAGGATATGTTTGCTGCCGCTGAGAAAGCGGGGGTTCCGTTGGAGCTTGTCTCTGCATACAGAAGCATTTATCTTCAGGACAAACTTTTTACCCGTTCAGTAAATTCATTTATAAGTCAAGGCTATTCTGAAGCCGAGGCTATAAATAAGGCAAACTATTCAAGAACCTTTTCGGGAACAAGTGAACACAACACCGGTCTGGGCTTTGATATACTTCAAAAAGGCAATTATGCTCTCAGCACTTCATTTGAAAATACCAAGCAATTCAAATGGCTTATGGAAAACGCTGAAAATTATGGTTTTATCCTGAGATATGCAAAGGATAAAACACAGGAAACAGGTATTATGTATGAACCCTGGCATTTCAGATTTGTAGGCGTTACTCATGCTAAAAAAATTAACGAATTAGGACTGTGTTTAGAAGAATATATTGAATATTTAGAGGCGTAAAGAAACATGGCAAAATTTAAAGAAAAGTTTTTCAGTTACAAGGCATATGCAAAAATTATACTTCAATTATTAGTGGTTATGGAACCAAAAATTGCATATCATAATTACCTTGTAAAAAAAGGTGATATGAAAAAGGCTGATGAATTTGGCTTTCCTGCCGTAAAAAAATGGGCAAAATTTGCAACAAAGACGGCAAGAATGAATATCACAGTTAAGGGGCTTGAAAAAATCCCCAATGACAGACCTGTTCTTTTTACTCCAAATCACCAGAGCTATGCCGATGTTCCCCTCCTCATACATGTTTTGAAGGATTATAATTTTGGCTTTCTGATGAGAATGCAACTGAATAAATTCTTCGCCATTGAACAAATCAGTAAAATTATCAAATGTGTGCCAATTAATCAGGAAAATGCACGAGAAGGCATCAAGGCACTTAACAAAACGGCTGAACAAATTAACAATGGATTCTCAATGCTTGTTTTTCCTGAAGGTAAAAGAGGTTTTTCAAACACTCCTGATGAGTTCAAAAACGGTGCATTCAAAATTGTTCAGAAAACAGGCGTAACTGTTGTTCCTATATATATTCACAATGCATTCAAAGTCCTTGAAGGTAATGACTTTACCATAACTCCCGCGGATGTGTGTGTTTCGATTCTTGACCCTATTGATACGGGTGATATGAGCCGAAATGACGTTAAACAGCTTCACGACAGAGTTTATAACATTATTCTTGAAGAATCAAAAAAATTCGATGACTAAAGCTCCTTACCATACAGTACGTGATTAACCCACGTGCTGTTTTTATATATTCAGATATTGAATATATGGTAACTTTATTGTATAATATGTTTAGTTTTTTATACTAAAAGGAGAAAATTTATGAAGAAGGGTATTATTTACGACAATTCTAAAAAAGTATTTCCTATAATTGTTATGACAATAGGAATTATCCTTGCAGTGGCTTTACTTGTAATGCGACTTAATATTGTTGCTGTTATCAACGTTGCATATATGTGTATTGTATCTGCTCTTACAATTCTTGGAATATTGATTTTTAAAAAGCTTTATCTCTGGAACTTTATAGGCTACGGCGTTTCGGGACTTTCTATAGCGCTTTATTACACAATCTGGGGTGCTGACGCAGGATTCGGTGCTTTTTCATCAGGTAAAGCAGGTTGGAGTTCAGTGAAAAACGCACTTTTCTCAGGTGCAAGTGATTACAACTTCTTTGTTCGTTTAGGAGGAAATCTTTTACTTATTCTTCCTTGTATCATTGCACTTGTTGCTCTTTTCCTCGTTGGCAAAAAGCAATTTGAAAAGCGTGGCACACATTTCATCGTAACATCTCTTCTTAGTATCGTACTTGCCGGAACAACAGTTATGTATGTGCTGACAATGAATCTCCGTTCACAGCCAAATGTGGACAGACTCTGGGAAGGTCACGACGATTATCTCAATAAAGTAGATAAAAACACAAACGGAAAACCAAATGTACTTTTCATTATGATGGATGACCTTGGTTGGGGTGATATTTCACTTAACGGTGCAATCTATAATACTCCAAACATCGACAGCATCGGTGAAGACGGCGTTAACTTTGACAACTTCTATTCAAGCTATTCAGTTTGTTCTCCTGCTCGTTTCAGCCTTATGACAGGTCGTTATCCATTCAGAGGATATGCTGATAATGTTATCTATCCTACTGTTGACACCCTTGTACCATTTGCTCAGACAAGAATCTTCAATTCAATTGAAATGGGTAACAACTGTGATGGTATGCTCGGTGATGAAATCACTATTGCCGAAGTATTCCGGAATGCCGGATATAACACAGGTGCTTTCGGTAAATGGCATCTTGGTGACTATGGCGAATATCTTCCTACAAATCAGGGCTTTGACTACTTCTATGGCAGCCATCATGTTAACGATATGACTCCTTTCTATTATGTTGAAGAAGAAAACGGTGAATACGAAATCGTTCACGGTACAAACGAATTCTTCAAAGATGGCAAAAAAGACCAGAGTCAGGCAAGTGAATGGATTCACGAGTCAATCAATGACTGGATTACTGATGCTGTTACAAATTCTGACGAGCCATTCTTTGCATACTATGCAACTCCATGGCCACATGGTCCTGTCTTTGCAGGTGACGATTTTGACGGCACAAGCGGTATGGGTACTTATGTTGACTGTGTAACTGAATTTGACTACTATCTCGGTGAGCTTTTCAAAACACTTGAAGAGCTTGAAGTTATGGATGATACAATTATTGTCTTCACAAGTGACAATGGTCCTGCTCTTGAGGGTTCAACAGGAGAGCTCCGTGGTGGTAAATATCTTGCTTATGAAGCAGGTCAGAAGGTTCCGTTTATGATTAAGTGGAATAACAATAATGGTCTCTGGGAGGCAGGTTCAACACGTCAGCAAAGCGCTGTTCTTGCAGATATGTTCCCTACACTTATTGACCTTTGTGGTATCACAGGTGACGATGGCAAAAAGAATTATCTTCCTCAGGACAGAACAATTGATGGTGTTTCAATCCTTCCTGTGCTTAAAGATGATACTGCTGTTCATACAGAGGACCATCCTATTCTGCATATGAAACGTGAAAAGCTCAAGGCACTTCAATACACAATGAACACAAAGGATGTTCTCTCTCGTGAAGAATACAAAGATTATAAATATCCTGTTCTTACTGAAAACAAATACATAACATTCAAGTATTTCCGCAAGATGCAGAATGACAACCCTGCATTCTTCGACAAGACAAGAAGGAATTGGCTCTTTGTTCTCACAGACGACAAGGGTGAAAACTACAACAGAACAAGCACCTATCCTACTATCGCGGATGAGCTTAATCAAAAGATGACTGATGTTATGAAGGATTTCAAGGAAAACCGTCGAGGCATCAATAAGGATTATTACGCAAATATTTAATAAGTAATTCAAGCCCATTGAAAAGTTGATTTTCAGTGGGCTTTGTTATATAATTAGGTCAAATATTTTCTGAGGTGAATCCGGATATGCCACCACTTTCAATAATGATTAAACCTGCGTCAAGTCTTTGTAATATGCGTTGCAGATATTGTTTTTATCACAATGTTACAGAGCTTCGCCAGGTTTCATCCTTTGGTATTATGACAGATGAAACAGCCGACAATTTAATAGAAAAAGCATTAAAATTTGCCAATGGTGAAAGTGTTGCATTTGCTTTTCAGGGTGGCGAGCCACTTATGGCGGGACTCCCCTATTTTGAGCATTTTGTGGCAAAAGTCAGGTCTGCAAACAAGCTCAACAGTCAGATTTATTTCAGCACACAGACAAATGGTACTCTTGTTACTGATGAATGGTGCGAATTTTTTCACAAAAACAACTTCCTTGTAGGTTTGAGCCTTGACGGAAATTTTAAGCATAACAAATTCCGCGTTGACGCCAATCGTGAAAATACTTTTTACAAGATTCTTAATGCTGCTGAAAAATTCAAAAAGTATAAGGTTGAATTTAATATTTTAACAGTACTTACAGGCTATTGTGCTGATAACATTGATGATATTTATAAATTTTTCCGTGAAAAAGGGTTCCGTTATCTTCAGTTCGTCCCCTGTCTTCGTCCTTTTGATGATGACAGTGAAAACGAGATGTATATGACACCTGAACAATATGGAAACTTTCTCGTTAAATGCTTTAACTACTATGTAAAAGACTATGTGCGAGGTCAATACACGAGTGTTCGCTGGTTTGACAATATTGTTCACCAATTCCTTGGGAATCCTACTGAACAATGTGGAATGTGTGGATATTGTATGCATCAGTTTGTTGCCGAAGGAAACGGAAACATCTATCCTTGCGATTTCTATTGTACCGACAAGTGGCTCCTGGGCAATATCAATGATGAAAAAGAGAATTTTGACACTCTTGCACACTGTGAAAAAGCTATCGAATTTTTAAGAGAAAGTCTGCCGGTTCCCCAAAAATGCAAACACTGTAAATTCTATCCTGTCTGTCGTGCAGGAGGTTGTAAGCGCACAAGAGCTGACAGAGATTATTGTGAAAGCTATAAAAAATTCTTCTCATCATGTCTGCCACTTTTCAGGGCATTCATAAACGAGAAGAAATAATATAAAAAATTAAAGCGAGGAAACCCTCGCTTTTTTGTTTAATAGTATGTAAATCCTTCTACTATTTCGGCAGGAAAAACGCCGGAGAAGAGCATTTTCACCAAAAAGAATGCGATAACATATCCGATAGCTGTCATAATAAGCTGTGCCTTTGCGAAGTTACGCAGGCTCTTACTTTGACCCGAACCGAAAGCAATTACCAAAAGCATAATAAAACCTATAATAGGAAGAGAAAACAGAAGTGAATATCCTATATAAGCACCAATTGAAACCGGCTTGAATTCCGTTGGAAGCATAGCTTCTGTTATCATTGGCTGACCATACATTGGTTGAAATGGTGGTTGCATATTAACAACCGGTGGAACCTGATATTGAGGAATCTGTTGTTGAGGTTCTTGTTGTGGTTCATTTGGCTTTGCCAGATTTGTTCCACACTCTGTACAGAACAATGCACCTTCCGCAAGGTTTCTACCACAATTAGGACAAATATTCATATTTTTCATCTCCTCTTGTATAAATCTTGCTTTAATTATACATTTTTACTTGATCTTTTTCAACTCTTTTTTTCTATTGTCAAAGAATTCCTTAGTTTCCTTAGCAACCACACCGGAAAGCCCGAAGAGTGCTATCATATTTGGAACAGCCATAAGTCCGTTGAAGATATCCGCAATTGTCCATACAGCAGAAATTGTCATATATGGGCCAATAAACACAGCAAGAATGTAGAGATATCTGTATACTTTTACAACCTTTTTATTGCCTTTTGTAAGGTATTTAAGGCAGCTTTCTGAATAGTAGTCCCAGCCAAGAATTGTTGTAAATGCAAAGAATACAAGACATACCATGAGCACAAACGATGTCACTCTTTCAGGCAAGAATGAGATTCCTTCACCAAAAGCATAAGAAGTGACACCTACGCCTTCAAGACCTTCGACTTTCCACGCACCTGTCATAATGATTGAAAGACCTGTCATTGTACAGATAACAATTGTATCAAGAAATGTTCCTGTCATCGTAACAAGACCTTGTCTTACAGGTTCATTTGTCTTTGCTGTTGCAGATGCAATTGGTGCTGAACCAAGACCTGATTCATTTGAGAAAATACCTCTTGCAACGCCCTTCTGCATTGCAATAAACATTGTCCCCACAATACCACCTGTTACTGCAGATGGATTAAATGCACCCTTGACAACAAGTTCAACAGTCATTGGAATTTTATCAAGATTTGAGAAAATAAGCATAAGTGCAAAAACTATATATGCGATTGCCATAAATGGAACAACAACTGTTGCAACTTTTGAAATTCTCTGAATACCACCAATAAGAACAAGTCCCACACATACAGCAAGGATTACTGATGCAATTACTACTGACCATGAGTATTCACCGATAAAAGGAATGTTTACTGTATTTGTGTTTTTAGCGTCAAAAAAAGAGTTGACTGCTGATGAAATACCATTCACCTGTGTGAATGTACCGATACCCATAAGACCTGCACATACTCCGAATATGGCAAATGCTTTTGCCAGCCATTTCCACTTTTTGCCCATACCTTTTTCAATATAGTAGAAAGGTCCACCCCATGTATGACCATCTTCGTCAGTAACACGATACTTTACAGCAAGAAGACCTTCGGCATATTTTGTAGCCATACCAAGGAAAGCAGCAACAAGCATCCAGAAAAGGGCACCAGGACCACCTGCGCAGATTGCAGTTGCAACACCTACAATATTACCTGTACCGATTGTAGCAGAAAGTGCAGTACATAATGCACCAAAAGACGAAACATCACCTTTTCCTCCCTCTTCTTCCTGCACCATCCATTTAAGTGCTAAGGGAAGATGAAAAATCTGTACAAGTTTTGTTCTGCAAGTGAGTAAAAGACCACCTACAATAATTAACACCATAAGTGGTACGCCCCACACAAGGTCGTCAATTGCTACTAAAATGTCATTAAAATTCATTTTTCATTCTCCTTCTGATGTGAAAAATAAGGACCGAATGCACAATACACTCAGTCCTAAAAATTCTTTTAAAAGAGAAATTTCCGTCCTTTGACCTGAGAGATTAGCGTTATGCTTTGCACCTTCGGTATCCACAATCTGTGGAATTCTCCGGAATACCGTCAACAGACAGTCAGAAATTTTCTTTCAATCTGCATCATTCGGTATATATTAAATTTACTTGCTTATTGTAATACTAAATTAAAGTGTTGTCAATACACAAAATAACCTTTTTACGATAAAATATATGTCAATGCCATTATAAGAGATTCATCTGCTCCCTCACTTTTTAAAAGCATTATAAGACCTAAAATAAGAGCTTTATCCGGCTCATTAAATAAGCTTTCCAGACCTTGATTTTCCTTTTTTTCATTTTCCTCAGGTTGTTGTTTTTCTTCTTGGTCAAGAAAATCCTTAAAGCTTGTATATGGGGTTTTTTCAGGAAAATTAGGTGGCATATTGGTCACCTTTGGAGATGTCTTTTGGGAATACTCATCTTCCTTTTGCCTTTCTGGTGAAAAATCAAAATCCCGTTGTGCAGTTTGAGTAATAATATCAGAATTTCGTTTCATCTCCCTGACTCTTTCCATAGCCTTTTGTTGCATATTCTGAATTTCAGTATATGAATATCCACTCATTATTAAAACAATCCTTTCAATAAAGGTAACACTTCCATAAGCTGCAAAAATCTGACAGCTTCATCAGCTTTTTGCTTTCTTTCATCACTGAGCATAGGTTTTAAATCCTGAATAAGTCTTGTACGATAATCTTCTTTATTAAACTGTCCCATAAGTCCCATTATTTTCTGCATCATATTCATATCAATCGGTAAATTCGGCATTGATTCCGATTTTTTTGATTCTTGTGTTTGTTGTGCTCCCCCTTTTTCTGTCAACGAATCAGCAATACTTTTTATTTTCGCCATATCCTCGTCACTTATTGAAGAAAGCAAATTTTCAATATCAATCATTCTTACCCTCCGTGAATTTCTTTAATAATTCCTTTGCCTTTGGTGTAGAAAGCAATTTTTTCAAGGCTTCTTTATCACTCAAAACCTCTTTCAACTGTTTATTCTGGTCAGGAGTAAGGTTATTTTTCAGATAATTTTCTGTTTCTTCTTTTGATTTCTTTGACTTTATACCATTAATAATTTCATCAAAGTTATTACACATTGAATTCACCACCATAATATTGTATAATAATATTATGCTGATTAAAGGAGTGATATGATTGAGAATACTTGTTCTGTCCGACTCCCACGGTGATTTTTATTCAATGAAAAAAGCCATTGATATGCAACCAACGGCTGAAGCTGTCGTGTTTTTAGGTGACGGATATCTTGACTTTGAAAGATGCAGACATCTGCTTGAAGGAAAAAGAATTTACTGTGTAAAGGGTAATAACGACTTCCACTGTGATTACCCGAAAAATGCCATTATCAATGAATGCGGACTTAAAATCTACATCACTCACGGACATTATGAATATGTTAAAAGCGGTCTTTCCGGTCTTGTTTCTGTTTCACGAAGAAATAATTGCCAATTAGCACTTTACGGACATACTCATGTCCAACAAGAGGATAATCAAATTGGAATAAAATTTTTCAATCCCGGTTCAATACGAAATGACGAATACGGTGTAATTGATATTGTTGATAACGGATTTATCTGTATAGGAATTAAATTGAGATAAAATAATTGCACACATTATCCCGATAAATCGGAGTTTATTGAATTAAGTGCAAAGTGCAAAACGCAAAGTGCAAAGTGTCGGAACTGCGTTGCGATTATAATCCCCCCTTCCGTCACCTTACGGTGACACCTTCCCCTCGTAGGGGGAAGGCTATATTGGGCTCCACCCTTGAGGGGCGCGAGCGTCCTGTGGACGCTGAATTAGCGCTGTCTGAGCCGGCAGGCGAGTAATGAGCTGGCAAATGCTTAGCATTTGCCTGAGGGGGGTATCCCAACAAATTATAATTCGTAAAAAGTTTACTATATAAATTTTATATTTAAAATACAATTAGGGACGGTTTTCACCGCCCCTTTTTTATCTATATGTAATCAAACACTTTCTTTATCTTTTATTAAGAAAACTCCTGTTGCAACAGTGTAAACAATGCAAAAAACAGAAATTATGACATACACAATTTCAGCGTTATCTGTTACATTAGATATCCAATAATGAGATGTCCATCCAATTGCAGATACTATTGGCATTGTTGACGATAATATTGCTGTTGCGTTGGAAATATCTTTTCGATAAATAATAATATTGATAACGCAACAAGTATCGCAACTACAATCATAATTCTGAATGGTAGTGCTTCATAATAAAAATAAGTGTCAAGAAAAGCCCAAATAGGTTCAGGTAAAAGTTTTGTTTCAAAACAATATTCACCTGCTATATAAACAATTTCCAATACAGAAGTAATTGCCGTTATAATAAAACAATTAAAATTGATGAGTAGCCTCTTTTTTTTAATTTCATTCATAAAATCAACTCCTTTAATATTCGTTTTACAAGACTTTTTTCTGCATAATTATCACCTCTTTCTATTTTTATAATTGCATAAACGCAATAAAAAGTCAAGCAACAATTTGTTGCATTAATTAAAACATGTCTTTTTTAAGCAAAAAATACCCCTCAGGTTTTTACCCGAGGGGTCGATTTATTGGTCTATTAAAGCCTTACCGCATTAGTCAGCGATGAGTTCGATGATGCACATTTCAGCAGCATCGCCTCTTCTTGGGCCGGTCTTGATAACACGTGTGTAGCCACCTTTTCTGTCTGCATACTTTGGTGCTACTTCTTCAATCATTTTC
>JAZNLY010000034.1:0-3160 GCA_045579305.1 Candidatus Fimenecus sp.
GGAATTTATATGCCTGAGCTTGATGCAAAGAGTGTACATATTTCACTTCTTGATGCTTATGAAGTAAGTTCAAGTGAAATCAGGGAAAGAATAAAACAGGAAAAGAGCCTTTATGGTCTTGTTGCCCCTGAAATTATTGAATATATGGAGCAGAATAAGTTATATGGTTACGGAAAGAAACGCTGAATTTCTTGAAATTCTTAAAACCCGACTGACTTCACAAAGATTATATCATTCAATCTGTGTTGCAGAAAAGGCAAAGTATCTTGCAGAAAAACATGGTGCAGACCCTGAAAAAGCATATACAGCAGGATTAATTCACGATATAATGCGATATGAACCGGTTGAAAATATGATTGAACTTATTGAAAGCGATGGTCAGATTTTAACAGAGGGTGAAAAGGCGATAACAGTTACCTTACACGCCATAGCAGGTGAGATATATCTCCGAAAAAAGCTTAATGTTACTGATGAAGAAATTCTTTCAGCAGTAAGATGGCATACGACAGGCAAGGAAAATATGACCTTACTTGAAAAAATAATTTATGTTGCTGATTTAACTTCCGATGACAGGGAATATCCTGATGTTAAAGAGGTCCGTGAATTGGCAGAAGAAGATTTAGATAAAACCTGCCTTCGTGGGTTATCCTTTACAATAGAGGACAATGCGAGAAAACATAAACTTATTCACATTGATACAGTTAAGGCTTATAACTATTATGCAGAAAGGATAAAATAAATGGACAGAACAGAACTTATGAAAAATATTGTTGCAACTCTTGATAATAAGAAAGCAACAAACATAAAATCTCTTGAAATTACTGAACTCACATCCGTTGCTGACTATTTTGTAATTGCAACAGGTACATCAGGTACTCATATCCGTGCTTTGTCCGACGAAGTTCAGGATGTGCTCACAAAACAGGGGGTTGAGCCAAGAAATGTTGAAGGAAAATCAACAGGCTGGATTTTGCTCGACTACAATTCAGTTGTTGTTCATCTTTTTACACCTGACCAGAGAGAAACATACAGCCTTGAACACCTCTGGGGCGATGCAAAAGAATACGACATCAGTGCAATTGTTACAGAAGACTAAAACAGTAAAAAATATCTTTTAAAGAAGGTTATATATATGAATTACGATTTTAAAGCCACCGAATTAAAGTGGCAACAGAAATGGGAAGAAGCAAAAGTTTTTGAGGCACAGGATAATTCCAGCAAGCCAAAATTCTACGGACTTGTTGAATTTCCATATCCATCAGGTGCAGGTATGCACGTTGGTCATATCAAGGCTTACAGTGGTCTTGAAGTAGTATCAAGAAAAAGAAGACTTGAGGGTTACAATGTGCTTTTCCCAATCGGTTTTGACGCTTATGGTCTTCCAACAGAAAACTATGCAATCAAAACAGGTATCCACCCAAGAAAAGTAACTGATATGAACATCGAAAAGTTCACAAGTCAGTTAAAGAGAGTTGGTTTCTCATTTGACTATTCAAGAGTAGTTGATACAACTGACGATAAATACTATAAGTGGACACAGTGGATTTTCCTTAAAATGTTCGAAAATGGACTTGCATTCCGTGACAAGACTCTTGTTAACTACTGCCCATCTTGTAAGGTTGTTCTTTCAAACGAGGACTCACAGGGTGGCAAGTGTGACATCTGCCATAGTGATGTTGTTCAGAAGTCAAAGGATGTTTGGTATCTCCGTATCACAGAATATGCAGACAAGCTTCTTGAAGGTCTGGAGTGTGTTGATTATCTTCCAAACATCAAACTTCAGCAGGTTAACTGGATTGGTAAGTCAAGAGGTGCTTTCGTTAACTTCAACCTTAACGAGATTCCTGAAGAATTAAAGATTTACACAACTCGTCCTGATACTCTTTTCGGCGTCACATTTATGGTTATGGCTCCTGAGCATCCAATCATTGATAAGTATGCAGACAAGATTTCTAATATGGACGAAATTCTTGCATACAGAACAGAATGTGCAAAGAAGACAGAATTTGAACGTACACAGCTTGTAAAAGACAAGACTGGTGTTAAGATTGCAGGTATCACTGCAAAGAACCCTGTAAATGGCAAGAGTATTCCTATTTACATATCTGACTATGTTATGATGGGTTATGGTACAGGTGCTATTATGGCTGTGCCTGCACATGACGACCGTGACTATGACTTTGCAAAGAAATTCGGTATCGACATTATTGAGGTTATCAAGGGTGGTAACATCGACGAAGCTGCATATGCAGGTGACGGTGAAATGGTTAACTCTGATTTCCTTAACGGTATTGATAACAAGAAGGATTCAATCGCAAAGATGATTGAATTCTTACAGGGTAAAGGCATCGGTGAAGGTGGCGTTCAGTATAAGATGAAGGACTGGGCATTCAACCGTCAGCGTTATTGGGGCGAACCAATTCCAATCGTTCACTGTGAAAAATGTGGTATGGTTGCTGTGCCTTATGAAGAACTTCCATTAAGACTTCCTGATGTTGAAAACTTTGCTCCCGGTACAGATGGTGAAAGCCCACTTGCAAAGATTGAGTCTTACGTAAATTGCAAGTGTCCGAAATGTGGTGGCGATGCAAAGAGAGAAACTGACACTATGCCACAGTGGGCAGGTTCATCATGGTATTTCTTAAGATACATTGACCCTCACAATGACGAATGTCTTGCTGATATGGACAAGCTCAACTACTGGATGCCGGTTGACTGGTATAACGGTGGTATGGAACACGTTACACGTCACCTTATCTATTCAAGATTCTGGCACAAGTTCCTTTATGACATCGGTGCAGTACCCGGTGCAGAGCCATATGCAAAGAGAACAGCACAGGGACTTATCTTAGGACCTGACGGTGTTAAGATGAGTAAATCACGTGGCAACGTTATTGACCCTAACGAAGTTGTTGATGTATTCGGTGCTGATGTTCTTCGTACTTATGTACTCTTTATGGGTGACTATGAGCAGGCTGCTCCTTGGTCAGAAAATTCAGTTAAGGGTTGTAAGAGATTTGTTGACAGAATCTGGAACTTACAGGAAATTCTCGTTGACGGTGACGAATTCTCAAAGGAACTTTCCTCTTCATTCCACAAGACAATCAAGAAAGTTACAGAAGACATTGAAGCACTTAAATACAACACTGCAATAGCAGCA
>JAZNLY010000035.1:0-3397 GCA_045579305.1 Candidatus Fimenecus sp.
CAATACTCAGCGAAATCGCGAAAGAAAAGTCTCTCTTTTCATTCCGCAACTTTATCAGACTTATCACTGTAAGCTCAATCGCAAGAAAGCTCTGATAAACGGCCTTTGGGCCCTCATAATAAAAAAACAGGGATTGTCAAATGGGCACGCCCCATAAGGATGTATTTTGAGAGATACGGTGTAACCCCGTTTGGGGTTGCACCGTTTTCTCTTTGTTAAGCTACAATGCGGTATTCTTGCGGATTCTTTCTTGCTTCTTCCATCATAGCGACAACCTCTTCCTCGGTTGGAATACAAATCATTCCGACACCCGTAAAATAAATATCCACTTTCACAAAACAATGACCACTTGATTTATCATTGTTATGAACCTCAATACGCTCAATAAGTGAATTGACAAGTGTGGGTGTAAGTTCCTGTATATCCGTCATTTCTCTGAAAGTACGAAGAAGCAACCTTAAGTCAACAGATTTCTGCTCAGCAGATTTCAATGTTTCTTGACTTTCTGAAACAGTTATGGCAAGTTCTTTTTGCTCTCGTTCATATTTAGCCATCAGTTTTCGGTATCGGTCATCATCTATTCTGCCCAGAGCATTGTCTTCATAAACCTTTTCAATAAGACGGTCTAACTCTTTTATGCGGATTTCACCGTCAGCAACAGTCTTTTTCAGCTTTTCATACTCTGCTTTTCTCATAGCATCATTCTGCTTTGCAATCATATACAAAAAGACCTTTTCATTGTAGCGAATAAATTCTGCTAAGTTTCGTATAGATTCAAGTACAATCTTCTCAAGTACAATATTACGGATATAATGGATTTTGCAAGTACCGCTTCTACCATCCTTGTAGTTTGCACATCTGAAAAACTCCTGATTTTTATTCAGACTTTTAGCTGCACAGAAGTGTAATTTCGCACCGCAATCATAACAATAAACTAAGCCTGAGAACAAACTTGTTCTTCCTGAGGCAGTAGGTCTTCGTCTGTTTTCTCGGAGTTCCTGAACTCTTAACCACTTTTCTTCGGTGATAATAGGTTCTTGCATATCAGGGATTATCTGATACTCTTCTTTCGAATTATGAATTACCTTATGAACCTTGTAACTGACAGTTGTACTTTTAAAGTTTACAGCACAGCCTGTGTACTGCCTGTTCTCAAGAATGTTAACAACTGTCTTTGGGTCCCATCTATAAGGATTTTGTGGCACAGGATTTGAATGTTTTCTGCCTACAGATTCATAATAGGCTGACGGAACCGGGATTTTCTCCTTTTCCAAATCACGGGCAATCTGTAAAGGTCATCGTCCCGCAAGACACAAATCATATATTTTTCGTACAACCTCTGCCGCAGGTCCGTCAATAAGCCATTTTTCTTTATCGGTTTCATCTTTTACATAACCAAAAGGTACAGTAGATGATACTCTCTTACCGTTGTTAGCCTTTGACTGCCATACAGCACGGATTTTCTTTGAGGTTTGTGCGGCATACCATTCATTAAAGATGTTATAGAACGGTAACATCTCCATACCGTCACCTGTGGAACTGTTTACATTTTCCTGAATTGAAATAAAGGTTACACCGAGTGACGGATATACAATTTGTGTTAATCTGCCTGCTTCAACCTGCTCACGACCAAATCGTGACAGGTCTTTTACTATGATTCTGCAAATCTTACCTTCTTCAACCATTTGTTGCATTTGGTTAAAACCGCTTCTGTCAAAGCTTGTACCCGAAATACCGTCATCAATGAAAAACATTGTATTTTTGTAGCCGTGTTTTTTACAGTAGTCAAGCAAAATCTGTTTCTGATTGGATATACTGTTTGATTCATCTTCTCTGCTGTTCTTCTTTTTGGATTTATCATCCTTTATATCTTCAACTGAAAGACGGCAGTAGAGAGCCGTAATTAATTCATCATTTATTGTTTGTCCTGAAATATTTGTTGCAGTTGTCATTAAATATTCTCCTTTCCGACAACCGGACATCGCAAGGATATTTACATTTTACAATGTCCGATTATCTTTTTTCAAATGTGTGATTTACAATAATTTTTCAGATAAAATCAGTTCCTTGAACTGTTCAAAGATACACTGTCTACCTTTGGGATTAAAGTGCGTAGAAACCTCATAGGTTGTACCGCCGATTTTCATTTGAAAGGTTTCTTCACCGAATCGGCGTATTTTGCTACGGTCAACAACAGCCTCGTCACTGCGAGAAGCCATAATATCTGAAATGCTTGAAAGCTCGTTTTCATCAATCGGCTCAGGCGGTAAAACGAATATTGTTTTGTTATCGGGAAATATCTCTTTCAATTATCTCACCTCGCATCCCTGTTTCTCTGTCGCTGAAGATATTTGTGGTAATATTCCAAGGCTTTTAAGATATGCTCTTCTTTCTGTTGCTTAGTGTAATTTTTACCGAAGAACTTATTGATACGTTCTTCGGGGATTTTAATAGCCTCTGCCTGATTGGGTTTGGGTGCTGTCAAAATTGCTAATACCGTATCTGCATTAAGCTGATTCTGTTCTGAGAGCTTTCGTATTTTCTGTGCCTGTGCAAGTGACGGTGTAACCTCATCACTCTCATAGGTTTCAAAAATCATCATCTGTTCTTCAGGAGTAAGATATGAAATCTCTACCGCAGGTCGCATTGCAATTCTGCCTTCATCCACAAGATTAAGAAGCGATTTTTCAAGGTTAGTTAGGCGGATATATCTTTTGATTTGGGTTGCACTGTCTTCACTATCCTGTGAGATTTTTTCAGCAGAGCTCAACTTTGGACCCACCGGGTCCGAAGTTAAATCCGTGCGTTTACCTTGCTTTTTAAGGGCATCCATTTTCATCTTGTATGCGAAGGCTTTTTCAGAGGGCAAAATATGCTCTCGGTGGAGATTACTGTCAACGAGAATAATATCTGCTTCTTCCTTGCTGATTGACAGAACTACCACGGGAACCTCTGTCATTTTAAGCCTTGTTGCTGCAAGGTATCTTCTGTGACCTGATACGATTTCAAACACATTCGCCTTATCATCCTTTCGCACCATAAGAGGCTGAATAATACCGTTCTCACGGATGCTGTCCTCCAACGGCTTCATATCCTCCTCACGGCACTTATACGGATTCTTAAAATTGGGAACAATACTGCTCATAGGCATCTTTATAATTTCTGTTGTCTGAGGCTTTACTGCCTCTGTTTCTTCTGTTTTCTCAAACAGGGTGTTAATAAAATTATCTTCTTTATTCATTTAATTCTCCTTTTCACTCTTGTGATAAAAATACAATCTTCAATTAAATTCTCTGTATCAACAACCGCATCGGCGGGCTGCTTCATTTCTTTGCCTCTTGGTAAACCCGATAAACCATAGTTACTGTAAAGGTTGTTTAACATACTTGCAGTTCCA
>JAZNLY010000036.1:0-12007 GCA_045579305.1 Candidatus Fimenecus sp.
TGTATTCTTATGGATACAAAGAAGGGTGCCGGTATCAAGTCAATTGAAGGCGACTACACATGGCACTATGGTGCAATCGACGATGCAATGTTTGAAAAGTTCAATAACGAACTTGATGCTGACTATGCAGCAAGAGTTGCAAGAGCAGAAAAGGAGGGCAAATAATTATGGCAGGCGGATTTGTTTATACAGCAGTTGACCAGACTGCGCTTTCTACAGCTGAAATTTACGGTAAGGCACTTGCCGACATTATTTTAAGAGACCCTAAGGTTGTTGCTATCACAGCTGACCTTGCAAAATCAACAAAACTTGGTGACGTTTTAAAGGTTTGTCCTGAAAGAGTTATCAACGTTGGTATCGCAGAACAGGACATGTTCGGTGTTGCTGCAGGTATGGCAAGAGCAGGCATGATTCCTTTCCTTTCAGGCTTCTCTGCTTTCACATCAATGAGAGCTTGTGACCAGCTTCACACAGACATCTGCTATCAGAATGTTAACGCAAAGATTATCGCTACTCACTCAGGTACATCTTTCGGTCAGGCTGGTTCAACTCACCATGCTATTACTGACCTTGCAATTACAAGAGCTATGCCAAATCTTACAGTTATCGTTCCTGCTGACGGTTTTGAAACAGCAAACGCAGTTAACGCTGCTTACGATAACTTCGGACCATATTACATTCGTATCAACCGTGGTTTTGACCGTGTTCTCTATGAAAATATGGATTACGGCTTTGAGGTTGGTAAGGCAGTTGAAATCTGCCCCGGTACAGATATCACAGTTATCGCTTGTGGTTCTTGCGTATTCCAGGCAAAACAGGCTGCTGAATTCCTTAAGAATTCTGACGGACTCAGCGTTCGTGTTCTTAATATGCACACAATCAGCCCAATCGACGTTGAAGCAATCCAGAAAGCAATTTCTGACACAAGAAGAATCATCACAGTTGAAGACCATCTTGTTACAGGCGGTCTTGGCTCAGCAGTTGCTGAAGTTATGGCTCAGTATGGTAAGGGTTGTGCTTTCAAGATGCTCGGTCATAAGAGCTTCGCTATGATTGGTCTTCACGAAGATATTATGTCAGACGCAGGTATTGATGCTAACGGTATCATCAACGCTGTTCGTGAAACAATGAAGGCAGACTTTGAAGAAGACGATAACTGGGACGACGATGTATAATATCGCCGTATATCAGAAAGTGAGTTGATAATATGCACGAACAAAAAGAACTTTATGCAAATAAAATATTTTTCAATGCAGCATTACCACTTGTAAAAGTTATTGCAAACGATGTTCCTTCTCTTAAAAAGCAATTTGAAAAGGTTCATGCAGTAATTCAGGTCAGCGCTCTTGACCCTGATGTTGAAGGTGGTAAAACAGCAATGCATTTCGTTGTTAACGGTAGCGACGATTGGCTTGTTCATTTAAATGCTGTTGAACCTAATCCACATGTTGAACTCCAGTTCAAGAGCCTTGAAGCTATGAATGCTTTCTTTAAAGGTAAGATTGGCCCTGCTACTCTTCCAAAAATGAAGGGTGCTGTCAAGCACTTTGGCGCTTTCAAAGCATTCTTAATGGTATTGCTTAAGCTTTCAGCCCTTACAGGTGCAACTGAGCCACCAAAGGACGAAGAAACAAAAACTCTTATGGTTAAATGCTTCTTCTATCTCCTTTCAAGTGGTATCAGCCAGCTTAACAAGATGGGACATCCGGAAGTCAAGGATTGGACTTTAAAGAGTCCTGACCGTGTTTATGCTTTCGCTGTTAATGACCATCCTGAGGTTTCTGCTTTCATCCGTATCAAGGCTGGTAAATCAAGAGCAGGTCGTGGCGAATACAAGAGAGCAATGCCTTTCTTCACACTTCGTTTCGATAGCCTCGATTCAGCACTCGGTATTCTCCTGAGCACTGATGATATGCTTGAAGCAACTAAGGCAGGCCGTCTCATTATGGACGGTGGTCCTGAATTCGGCGCACAGCTCGGCGGATTTATGCTTGAAGTTGGCGACTTGGCAAAATAAATTAACATCACATAACAAAAGCTCGGATAAAACCGAGCTTTTTGTTTTGCAAATCGGAATTTGTCGATGTGAGTGCAGAGCGCAGAATTCAGAATGCAGAATTATGGAACTGCGTTGCGATTATAAACAACAACCAATATGGTGTAGTGTAGGGCGGGGTCTTGACCCCGCCGTTGTCATTTAATATGTAGTTTAATATTATAGGTCATTCTGAGGAATGAAGTGACGAAGAATCTCTGTTGGTTGCTATATCGCTTTGGTAGAGATTCTTTGCTACGCTCAGAATGACAAACATTTTTATTTCTTTTTCTTATATTTGGTTTCTCTTACAACTCCAATCAAATGATAAATGCTCATTCCCATTGATGATGTAACCCCTGTCCGCATAAGACTGTATAGCCAATCAAACCAAACATCTTTACTTGGTGGCAAAGATGCAGTAAGGAATATACAGCTTATACTTATCAACAACACAATCAAACTTAACACTAATAAGGTTTTTCTCTTTTTGATTGTTAAGCTCGAAATATCCTTCATATAAACAATGTTAAGAATTGTCATAACAACTATAAAAATAGCATTTATAATATGTAATATTTCCCAAGCAAATCCTGTGCCAAGATACAATTCCATCAATAAATAAATCACCCAAGAACACCAATACCAGGCATATCTTTTCACTTTGAAACAAATAATTGTACAAATTAATAGTGGAATAGACAAATAAAGTGCCATAGGTACAGTAACCAAGAGAAAAACTGCACTTAATAATGTTATTCCAAGAAATACAAAACCGGCAATCTTATTTGATGCAATTGCCGACCCCTTTGGTTCTGGCGATAGCATTTCCCTTTCTGTTTTTTCTCGTCCTGTCAGTTCATCAAGTGAAATCTCAAAAATATCACACAATTTAATAAGCTTATCCAAATCGGGTACTGCTATATTGTTTTCCCACTTTGAAACTGATTGACGGGACACATCAAGTCTGTCGGACAAATCTCCTTGGGACAAATTCTTTTTTGTTCGCAATTCATATATTTTTTCACCTAGATTCATTCTAAAGCCTCCTTTTTAATTAAATCTTATCATAAATTTGTTGCAAAAACCACCAACTTGCCTTTAAAATTTAGCAACTATCAGTTGCATATATAAAAATTGATATAAAATCTGAGTTTTATTATACAAACATAATTTATATAGATGAGTAATATAATTGTGCATTAAAAAAAGACGGTCTTTCGACCGTCTTTTCCTATCTTATATGGATTATTCTTCGTCAACTTTTGCTTCAGCAATAACCTTTTCAACGATATTCTGTGGAGCCTGTTCATAACGAGTGAATTCAAATGAGAATGAGCCGCGACCGGCAGTCACTGAACGGAGAACTGTTGTGAAGTCGCCCATTTCAGCCATTGGAACTTCAGCAGTGAGCTCCTGCATCTTTGGTTCGTCAGCAGGTCCCATACCAAGAACTCTACCACGACGTTTTGTGATGTCACCCATGATGTCACCAAGGTTATCATCAGGCATCAAAGCAACAAGAGTACCAACCGGTTCAAGAATTGTTGGGTCAGCCTTTGGAATACCTGCCTTGTAAGCCAATGAAGCAGCCATCTTGAATGCCATTTCTGATGAGTCAACCGGATGATATGAACCATCGTAAAGAGTAGCCTTAACGCCTACCATCGGATATCCTGCGAGAACACCCTTGAGTACGCAATCACGAAGTCCCTTTTCAACTGCTGGGAAGAAGTTCTTTGGAACTGCGCCGCCGAAAACTTCTTCAGCAAATACAAGGTCATCACTGTCACAAGGCTCGAAACGGATATGTACATCACCGAACTGACCGTGACCACCTGACTGTTTCTTGTGTTTACCCTGAGCTTCAGCAGATTTTCTGATTGTTTCTCTGTAAGCAACCTTAGGAACAGAAAGGTCAACTTCTACGCCGAACTTGTTCTTAAGTTTTGAAACGATAACGTCAAGATGCTGTTCACCCATACCTGAGAGAACCTGTTCTTTTGTTTCTTTATTGATAGAGAAAGTAATTGATGGGTCTTCTTCCATAAGTCTGAAGAGTCCCTGAGCAACTTTTTCTTCTTCACCCTTTTTGCGAACGTTAACTGCCATTGAAAGACAAGCCTTAGGAGCATCAACACCATCAAGGATTACAATATTCTTAGCATCGCAGAGTGTGTCACCGGTCTTAACGCCGGCAAGCTTTGTAACAACGCCGATATCACCGGCGATGATTTCTTTGGCATCTTCCTGTTTGCCACCCTTAACAGTAACAAATTTACCCATCTTTTCTGTTTCACCTGTACGAACATTATAAGCCTGAGTATCAGCTGAAAGTTTACCACTAACAACCTTAAAGAATGACATCTTACCTACGAATGGGTCAGCAACTGTCTTGAAGCAAACTGCTGCAAGAGGTCCGTTGAGGTCACAAGGAAGAACAACGTCTTCACCCGCTTCGTTCTTTGCTGTTTCACCTGCATAACCGAATGCACCGGGAACTGACCATGCAAGGTTGTAAAGGAGCTGGTCAACGCCTGCACAAGTAAGACCTGCAACTGCATATACAGGATAGATAGAACCATCGAAAATACCTGTGCAAAGACCCTTAAGGATTTCGTCAGGAGTAAATGTTTCACCCTCGAAGAACTTTTCCATAAGTTCATCGTCAGTAGTAGCAACAGCTTCCATAAATGCTGCTGTCATCTCTTCGATAACAGGGTCATTTGGCATAGCTACCTTTGTTGCCTTACCATTTTCGTCGTATTCATAAGCCATACCTGTCATAAGGTTAACATATGACTTTGTAATATTACCTTCCATATAAGGAATAATTGTAGGACAGAGTTTGTTACCATAAACTTCCTTAAGTGCTTCAAAAGTCTTGTAGAAGCTTCTATGGTCAGAATCAGTCTTTGTAATTGCGAAGAATTTAGCAAGACCTCTCTTTTCAGCAGCCTTGAATGCCTTTTCTGTACCAACGTCAACGCCTGAACCGGCACTTGTAACGATAAGAACTGCTTCTGCTGCACGAACTGCTTCTGCAGCGCCACTTTCAAAGTCGAAAAGACCGGGAGCGTCAATAATATTTAACTTTGTGTTATCCCATTCAATAGCAGCCATAGCTGAAGAAACTGATGACTTTCTTCTCTTTTCTTCTGCGTCGAAGTCAAGAACAGTATTTCCGTCAGCAACTTTACCGAGTCTGTCAGTAGCGCCTGCTAAATAGAGCATTGCTTCACAAAGAGTAGTTTTTCCTTTTCCGCCGTGACCTAACACAGCAATATTTCTGATGTTATTTGAGGTATAAGCTTTCATAAAAGCATGCCTCCCTTTCCGTTAGTTTGCCTTTTATGTGAAAAATTAATAGAATTTTTCAGCACTTTAAAGGAATTATAGCACAATTGCCTAAACAATGCAACTATGTTTTAACAACTTTTTAAATATATTTTATCTTGGTAAATCATTATAACAAACGATAATTTATTGGGATGATTCTTAAATGCACAATTAAGATGAATTATAATTTATCAAACTCATTTTAGTATTGTTAATATTACGGTTTTATGATACAATACAACATAAATTTATGAAAGGTGAAATCTTAATTATGAATACAAAAAGACGAATAGATTTCACAATTGAAGAAAAGTATGACGGAAAAAGAGTCCTTGAATTTCTTAAAAATCAGGCAAAGGCATCATCGCGACTGATTACAAAGTTAAAGCACGACCCGGAGGGAATTATGCTTAATGGCGTACACACAAGGACAGTTGACCTTATGAAAAAGGGTGACATTCTGTCAATCACCCTGCCGGTTGACGATGAGGAGCAGACTTCTGCTGTGGAGCCACTCCCCTATCCTTTAAAGGTCTTTTATGAAGACGAGGATTTATTAATTGTTGACAAGCCTGCCGGACTTCCTTTGCATCCGTCACATAACCATCAGGGTGATACTCTGGCAAATGCAGTTGCCTTTCATCTCCAGCAGCAAGGCAAATCATCAATTTTCCGTTCAATCGGTCGTCTTGACCGTGGAACATCGGGAATTGTTATCTGTGGTCTCAACAAGTTCGTTACAGGCATCCTTAATGGCAAAGTTTATAAGGAATATATGGCTGTATGCGAAGGAATTTACAAGGGTGAAGGTATAATTGACCGACCCATTTATCGTCCTGACCCAATAAAGACATATCGTACAGTTGACGAGCGTGGAGAAACTGCGATTACTGAATGGAGAGCGCTTTCCCACCACGACGGCAAAACTTTATTGCGAATTCATCTGCTTACAGGCAGAACCCATCAAATCCGGGTGCATTTTTCAGCTCTCGGCACACCGCTTGTAGGTGACACAATGTATGGTACACCAAGAGAAGACATTACACGACAAGCACTCCACTGTTGTTATTGTAAATTCACTCATCCGGTTACAAAAGAGATAATCGAAATCGAATCTCCTCTTCCGGAAGATATTTCCCAATTTGTAAAATGATATAAAATAACTTATACTTGCTTATTTATGACAAATATGATACAATAATTACAAATTGGTTACAGAATGAGTTTGTAACCGGGATTTAAAGGTGATTTAATGAATGAGATTAAGGATTATGTTGTTTATCCTGATAATATAGAAATATATCATCCACCTACAATGCCTGCAAAACAAGATAAGTTTTATAAAAACCTTGTCTATGTTGCATCGGCAGTTGTTTCTAAGGTTTGTATCCGAAAAGGCAGCAAAATTGAGAAGATAAATATGGAAGGATTAAAACCACCATATATTGTTCTCTCAAACCACACACAGTTTGTGGATTTTCTTGTAAGTTTCAGAGCATTACGAAAATACAATTTCAACAATATTGCCACTCTTGACGGATTTGTAGGAATGTCAAAAATCATGGAAAAACTCGGTTGTGCCTGCCATAGAAAATTCACAACTGATATAAGCCTTGTTCGTGCAGTTCATAAGGTGCTCCACGAGTACGGTGACATTCTCTATATGTATCCTGAAGCAAGATATACAAATGTCGGAACAACCACTCTTATTCCTGACGTTGTTGCTAAACTCGTTAAGAAAAACAAAGTTCCGTTGGTGGTTATGATTCATCACGGAAATTATCTCAATGCACCTTTCTGGGATTTTCGTCAGTACAGAAAAGTTCCTTTCCGTGCTACAATGAAACAAGTTCTTACAGCAGAACAGATTCAGAAAATGAGCGTTGAGGAAATCAACGAAGTAATTCATCGTGAAATGGATTATGATGATTACAAATGGCAGAAAGACAACAATATAAAAATCACTGAAATATTCCGCGCAGACGGTCTGAATAAAATTCTTTACAAATGTCCTCATTGTATGTCTGAAGGTAAAACTGTTGGCAAAGGCATCCACTTGACCTGTGAAGAGTGTGGAAAAGTGTGGGAAATGACTGAGCTTGGTGAAATGAAAGCACTCCATGGCGAAACTGAATTTTCACATATTCCTGACTGGTATGAATGGGAAAGAGAATGTGTACGTAAAGAGCTTATTGACGGCACATACAAATTTGAAGACAATGTTCATATTCATTCGTTACCGGGTATTGAATTCATTGACCTTGGTGAGGGTAAAGTTACTCACGACCTTGAAAATGGTTTTGTTGTAACAGGTCACTACAATGGTCACGATTTCAGAATTCAGCGTCCGACAAAATCACTTTATACACTGCATACAGAATTCTTGTATAAGAAACTTGGCAAAACAGACAACTTTGATGTTTCTGTCAAGGATGACTCATTCTATTGTATACCAACAAAAAAAGATGTCGTTATGAAACTTATGTTTGCAACAGAAGAAGCATTTAAAATATATAATAAATAATCTTAAAAAAAATTATGACAGATAGAATAATTTATACAGAGGAAGTATGCTATCCTGATAATGTAAAAAAGTATGACATATCAAAGCCCCCCATCAAGCAATCCGCCATTGCTTCATTCTTTACAAAAATATTTTCAAAAGTACTGCTTTCTCTTTTAAGAAAAGGGCACAAACTTGAAAAAATTAATATGGATGGACTAAAACCACCGTACATTCTGCTTTCTAATCATATGCAGTTTATGGATTTTGCTGTTCTTTTTGATGCAATTTATCCTGAAAAATTCAACCTGGTTGCAGCAAATCATGTGTATTATAAAGATTATGCATTGTTAGAAAAAATTGGATGTATGTGCACAAGAAAGTTCATAACGGACATCAGTCTTGTGCGACATTGTCACAAAGTCTTACAGGAATATGGGGATATTTTCGTCATGTTCCCCGAGGCAAGATATACTCCCGATGGCACACAATCCGTTTTACCTCCTGCTATCGGCAAACTTGCAAAAAAGAACAAAGTACCCGTGGTGGTTCTGCTTAATCACGGAAACTTTCTCAATCAACCTTTCTGGTCACACTATAAATTCAGAAAAGTTCCTTTTTATGCCACTATGAAGCAAATAATCACTGCAGAAGATGTACAGAAATTAAGTGTCGACGAGATAAATGATATTATCAAAAAAGAATTTCAGTACGACGATTATAAATGGCAGAAGGACAACAAAATTCACATAACTGAAAAATACCGGGCACAAGGGTTGCATAAAATCCTGTACCAATGTCCACACTGTATGGCTGAGGGCAAAACCATAAGTAACGGAAGTTCTCTCACCTGTAACGGATGCGGAAAAATCTGGGAGATGAATGAGTTAGGTGAACTCGTTGCCACAAGTGGAGAAACTGAATTTTCACATATCCCTGACTGGTATAAGTGGCAACGGGAAAATGTACGTAAGGAGATTCTTAACGGAACCTACAAATATTCTGACGAAGTTCAGGTTTACGGCTTTCCCGGTGTTACGAAATACATCAATCTCGGCAAGGCAACTGTTACTCATGACCTTGAAAACGGATTTGTTGTAACAGGCCACTATAATAACCATGATTTCAGAATTTCACGCGCACCAAAAGCTCATTACAGTTTGCATATCGAATATGAATTCGGACATTTAAAAGGTGTTGACTGTTTTGAAGTTCCCACAAAAAACGACTCTATTTACTGTATACCAACAGAGGAATATATGGTTACAAAATTAAGCCTTGCAACCGAAGAAGCATTTAAAATTGCAAATGAATAAAACAAAACCCTACCGCTCGGTAGGGTTTATTTTCTGTTCTTATTTACAAATTTTTCAACAAATCCAAGATGTGTACCCGTAAATATAAGCTTTAGCTCTTTGTGCTTTGAAAAATCTTTCGCAAAATATAAGGTGCTTTGTTTTTTTAGCTTAAGAACATTACATTTGTGTAGAACTTCCGCCACAAATTGTGAACAGAAATAGTGATTTTTACGTTTCAAAGGTATTTTGAAGAAGCACATTATCAAACCAAGTGTTGAATATTTAAGCCTTGTTTTTCTTGCTTCATAATCGTGTACCATTTTCTTGACTTTTTCATACACCTCTTCGGTTACAATAATCTCATACAAGGCACAAGGGAATGACGGTCTGCCGGGCTTTTCATACCTTGTAACGCTTTCTACAAGATAACCTTTACTTACAAAGGTATAGAAAGTGTCCATATCCTCCTCAAGTCCTACTGAAGTGTGAGTGTATGGAAACCATGTACGCAACCGTAGTATTTTAGCATCCAGTCCGGGATATTGTGTCATTAAAATATAAATCTTTCTATACTTCATCTTTTTTATCCTTTATATTTATTATATGATTTCAGTATATCAACAGACGTGATTGCGGTCAAGTAATAATATTTACCATTATTCAGATTAAAGTTTCTTGTATATTAAAAAATCAAAATGAATTTCTGTTGTGAATCCGTTGTTATTAAGGATTTTTTCCTCTGCACCCAACTCTGTTTTAAAGTAATACGGTGTCATTCTGAAAAGATTAACTCCCATTTCACCATTTACTGTAATTTCGTTTTTAACAGAGATTCTATCCACAAATTCAAAGCCATTATATTCTGTGTGTTTTTCCTCATTCTCATAGGTGTTTTCATACAAAAGCTTTTTGAGTCCCATAAGATGACTCTTGCCGGGCACAGCATAAATCATATATCCGTCTTTTTTAAGGATTCTTGCCATTTCACTTTCAACCATAGGAGCAAAAATGTTCAAAGCAAGGTCAAAACTGTCATCACTCAAAGGCATATCAAAGCAACTGCCGACAGCGTAGTTGCATTTTTTATACTTTCCAGCAGCATATCGTACTGCTTCTTTTGAAATATCAAAGCCAAAGAGGCTGTAGATACATTTTAGCTTTTCCAATTTACCATCATAATATCCTTCACCACAGCCACAATCTGCAATAGATATTTTTTGACTATCTTGAAAAACCGAGTTGATTATCTCCACTAATTTATCTGTAAAGCAATCATAATATTCACCTTCAAGAAATGCTCTGCGAGAAAGCACCATTTCCCTTGAATCCCCCGGATTATCGGAATGCTTTTTGTTTACAGGTAACAAATTCACATATCCTTGCTTTGCAATATCAAAAGAATGGTTATTTTCACAAACATATGCTTTGTTCTCAATATTCAGTTTTGATTTACAAATCGGACAAATGAACATAATAGCACCTACTAATAGTATTCAACTGTCATTCTGAAAAGTGAAATGACGAAGAATCTGATATAAAAGAGATTCTTCGCTTTGCTTAGAATGACACACTAAATAGTAACAGCGGGAGCTAAGCCCCCGCCCTACCATTGTATTTTAACACTTATTTAGCAACAATATTTACAAGTTTACCCTTAACATAGATTTCCTTGATAATATTCTTACCGTCGAGTTCTGCCGCAACTTTTTCGTCAGCCTTTGCTGCTGCAACAGCATCAGCCTGTTCGATGTCAGCAGGAACATTGAGCTTAGCACGGATTTTACCATTAATCTGAACAACGATTTCGATTGTTTCGTCAATACATTTTGCTTCGTCATAAGTTGGCCATGCACCATCAGCAGCCATCATCTTACCGTAACCACAAGCTTCCCACATTTCTTCTGTAACGTGAGGAGCAAATGGATTAACAAGAAGAAGAAGCGCTTTAAGTTCAGCCTTATTGATTGAGCCCTTTGTATAAATTGCATTGAGAAGTGTCATAAGTGCTGCAATTGCAGTGTTATATTTAAGTGCTTCGATATCTTCTGTTACCTTCTTGATTGTCTTGTGGAATGAAGAAGAGAGTTCTTTTGAGAATTCGTCACCGTCTGTGAGTATTTCCTGTAAATTCCAGATTCTGTCAACAAATCTCTTGCAACCCTTAACTGAATTTTCTGACCAAGGAGCAGCCTGCTCATAGTCACCCATAAAGAGTACATAGGTACGAAGAACGTCAGCGCCGAACACGTCAACAACCTCGTTAGGGTCAATAACATTACCACGTGATTTACTCATTTTAACACCGTCAGGTCCGAGAATGAGTCCCTGTGCTGTTCTCTTTGCATATGGTTCTGCACAAGGTACTGCACCGATGTCATAAAGGAACTTATGCCAGAAACGAGAATAGATAAGGTGACGAGTTACATGTTCCATACCACCGTTATACCAGTCAACAGGCATCCAGTAATTAAGCTTATCCATATCAGCAAGTGCATCATCATTATGTGGGTCAATGTATCTTAAGAAATACCAAGATGAACCTGCCCACTGTGGCATTGTGTCAGTTTCTCTCTTTGCATCGCCACCACATTTCGGACACTTGCAGTTTACATATGAATCAATCTTTGCAAGAGGGCTTTCACCATCTGTACCCGGTGCAAAGTTTTCGACATCAGGTAGTCTTAATGGAAGTACTTCATAAGGCACAGCAACCATACCACATTTTTCACAGTGACCGATTGGAATTGGTTCGCCCCAATAACGCTGACGGTTGAATGCCCAGTCCTTCATCTTGTACTGAACGCCGCCTTCACCGATACCTTTTTCCTGTAA
>JAZNLY010000037.1:0-18307 GCA_045579305.1 Candidatus Fimenecus sp.
TTAACTCACCTATTCTCATCCTCGGTCAGATTTTTAAGCAGGATTTTGTGACTGCGATTGAAAATGATATTACCTGTACAATCGTTGACATTGATACTGCGAAAAGGCTTTCAGCTGTTGCAGTTTCAATGAACAAAAAGATAAAAGTTCATATTAAAATTGATACAGGTATGGGAAGAATCGGTTTTCCATCCGATGAAAACGGATATAATCAGGTGAAAGAAATTTTCGCACTTGAGGGACTTATTGTCGAGGGAATCTTCACACATTTTGCCTGTGCAGACAGTCTTGATAAGACTTCTGTAAATAACCAGAAAACAAAATTCAATGATTTCTGCGACCATCTTACAAACGAAGGATATTCTATCCCTGTAGTTCATATGTACAACAGTGCTTCAATTATCGACCTTGACGAAAACTGTGGCAATCTCGTTCGTTGCGGCATTATGGCGTACGGACTCTATCCGTCCGATGAAGTAAGCCGGGAAATTACTCTCCATCCTGCGCTTGAATTCAAAAGCAGTATCTCATTTGTGAAAAATGTGGAAAAAGGCTTTGCTGTCAGTTACGGTTCAACCTACATAACCGAAAAGGCTATGAAAATCGCCACTGTGCCTGTTGGCTATGCCGACGGATACCCAAGATATCTCTCAAACAAGGGTGAAGTCCTTGTCCACGGAAAGAGATGTCCTATTCTGGGCAGAATCTGTATGGACCAGTTTATGATTGACGTTTCACATATTCAGGATGTAAATATTGCCGACGAAGTAACTCTTATCGGTACTGATGCAAACGAAACAATTACTGTTGAAGATATCTGCCACCCGGAATATCGTTTTAATTATGAATTCAGTTGTCTGATTACACCTCGTGTTCAACGAATTTATATTAAAGATGGAAAAGTAGTAGAATAAACATAAAGCGAAAAAAATAAATCCTCTGTTCCCGCAAAGAGTTCAGAGGATTTTTTGTATTTAATTTACATCTGGAATATTCCGTATGTGAGGGCAGACATTATAAATCCCGCAATCAGTACACCTACAGCCAAAACAGGAAGTGCACGTTTGAATCGCATATCAAGGAGTGCGGCCATCAAAGCACCTGTCCAACCACCTGTACCAGGAAGCGGAATTGCAACAAAGATTAAAAGTCCCCAAGTCTTATACTTTAAAACTTTCTCCTTGTTTTTATCAGTTTTTGCTTCAAGCTTTTCAATGATTTTTGCAAAGAATTTGTATTTGCGCAAGAAATCAAAGATTCTTCTTATAAACAAAATAATGAAAGGTAGTGGCAACATATTGCCGATATAGCAAATCAGAAATGCCTTTACAAACGGAATCTCCATAAGTCTTGCAGCAATCATACCACCACGACATTCAACAACAGGCAAAAGTGAAATCACAAACGCAACAAGTTCTTCAGGAATTCTGTCCTGCAAGAATCCCATTATATCATTTACTAATGTTTCAACCATTTGTTACTCCTATATTCAAAAGATATTCATTAGCTTTGCGAAGCATCTGCTTATCATTAGGGAATTTGAGAGAATTCATAGCCTTGTCAAACTTAAGCCAGAGATATTCTTCAATTTCCTCTTTTTGGATAATTGTTGTTGTATCATCAGTAGTTGCAAGGAAAATCACAACCTGTTTTTCAATTCTGCCCTGAATTGAATATTCAGAACGAAAACGGAAATCAGGAAGAAAACGGATATGGATTCCTGCCTCCTCAAGGACTTCACGATAAGCTGTTTCTTTTTCATTCTCGCCTCGTTCCATATGTCCCTTAGGGAATCCCCAGTTTGCACTTCTCTTATTCTTTATAAGTAAAAATCTTGTTTCACCATTGATAATACGATAAACAATAGCGCCACATGAGCTTTCATACAGACAGCTGATGTCGTATGTACCGTCCTTTTCTGCAAACGCTATGGCATCCTCAATCTGATGAACAATATATCGTTTACTCTTTGGTGCAACCACAAGGAAAATTCCACCCATATCTTTTCTTTTGATAACTGCTATAACGCGTCCTTCAAAAACTCTTACGCGATGTGTCACACCCATAATATACGCACCTTTGACAGGAGACAGTGCATCAATTCCACTTTCAACCACACCGAAATTCAAATCATAAGCAAGTGATTTTTCTCTGTCAAAGTAGTGCATAGGCTTGGTAACACGTACTCTTACATACTTACCTAACATATGTACCTACTCCCGAATACAGTCAACTTTGCCGGTTGACTAAACTAAAACTGTTTATCATTATACATATTTTTTACCAATCTTGCAAGTGTATCGTCAATAAATTCTTTATTTTCCCTTATTTTTTTGGTATAATTCTTGTGATTTTCATAAAATTGATGTAAACTATGTAAAGATATATTCAAAGTAAGGAGTAAAAATCAGATGACTGACAATCGTTCAAACGGTTACGAAGACGAATTTGAAGACATATACAGTAATTCATCCCAGGATGATACAAGTGAAGACGTTTACAGTGATTCTCAGGAAACAGATGAGTTTGATAAATTAGTTTCATCCATGGAGGGTGATGTTGACAGAGATTCCCAGAACGTTTCTCAGCAAAACTATGATGTAAAATACAACAGTGCTGCACAAAACAGAGACCGTCAGGAAATAAAGTATAACGATACAGGTGATGTCTATAGCGACGTTTCATCCGACAGCTCATACGAGAGGACAGGGCACCCTGTACGCAATACAATTATTGCAATTCTCTGTATAACTCTTGTGGGCCTGACCACTTTAGGTGTCTTCGGATATGTTAAACTTGAAAAACTTCTTTCTTCCTTTGGCTCAGAAGAACTGAATGATAATGCATACATGAATTCTGCTGACCTTACAAAGTATCCTGACCAGATTAATGTTCTGCTTATCGGTATTGATGCACGTGAAGGTGATACAGCATCCCGTTCTGATACAATGATGCTTGTCACACTTGATAAGGCAAATAAACAGATAAAACTCACCTCATTCTTGCGTGACTCCTATGTTGAGATTGTGGGTAAAAATTTCTGGTCAAAACTGAATACGTCATATTTTTATGGTGGAATCCAGATGCTTTCCGATACCCTTGAAAAAAATTTCAGGGTTGATATTCAATATTACGCTCTTGTGGATTTTAACATTTTCACCACAATCGTTGATAAGTTAGGTGGCATCAACGTTGACGTAACAAAAAAAGAAAGTCATTACACCTACAATTCAGGTGATGTGGGTGTGCCCGTCAGAATTCCTGCAGGTAAAGATGTTCATCTCAACGGTGAAGAGGCTTTGTGGTACAGTCGAATCCGTTCACTTGACTCTGACTTTCAGCGAACACAGCGTCAAAGGAAAGTAATTACTGCCATTGTAGAAAAAGCTTCAACAAAAAGTCCTGCTGAGTTATATTCATTAGCTCAGACCGTCATCCCACTTGTTAAAACAAATATGTCATCCTCACAAATTATGAGTCTTGGCGTATCTGCTATGAAAAATATGGTTTACAACTACCCTATCGTTCAACATCAGGTTCCTGCTGATGGCACATGGGAGGGAAAAACTATTCCAGGTGTTGGTGCAAGTCTTGTTATGGATTTGAATAAAAATCAGCAACTTCTACATCGTTTTCTTTCTGAAAAACAGGAAGTAGAAAATAGTGAAAAATAACATTACGGGAGAAACATATTATGAAAAAAGCAAAAATGTCACTTGTTTCTGAATTTACAAGTGCAAAAGTTGACGACAGAATTTTCGGCTCATTTATCGAACATTTAGGCCGTGCAGTTTATGGCGGTATTTACGAGCCTGACCATCCTACTGCTGACGAAAACGGATTCAGACAGGATGTTATTGAAAAAGTAAAAAAGCTCAACGTTCCGGTTGTCCGTTATCCGGGTGGCAACTTTGTTTCAGGATATAACTGGGAAGATGGTGTTGGTCCTAAGGAACTCCGTCCCAAAAAGCTTGAACTTGCCTGGGGTGTTACGGAGCCTAACCTTTTCGGCACAAATGAATTTGTAACATGGTGTAAAAAGGCAAATACTTCACCTATGATGGCTGTTAATCTCGGTCTTCGTGGTCCGGAAGAAGCAAGAAATCTTGTTGAATATTGCAACCATAAGAGTGGTAGCTACTGGAGTGACCTTCGTCGTTCACACGGATATGAAGAACCACACAACATCAAGCTCTGGTGTCTTGGTAACGAAATGGATGGTGACTGGCAGATTGGTCACAAAACTGCTTATGAATATGGCAGAACAGCTGCTGAAGCCGCAAAGGTTATGAAATGGACTGACAATTCAATCGAAACAGTCCTCTGTGGTAGTGCAAGCAGAGATATGCACACATTTGGTGAATGGGAAGCAACAACTCTTGACTTGGCTTATGATAAAGTTGACTACCTTTCACTTCATATTTATTTTGACAATCGTTCAGATGATACGCCTTCATTCCTTGCAAAAAGTATGAAGATGGATGAATTTATCAAGTCTGTTGTTTGTATATGCGACTACATAAAAGCAAAAAAACGTTCAAAGCACACTGTTAACCTTTCTTTTGATGAATGGAATGTATGGTATCACTCCAATGGTGTTCATGTTGATAAGTGGTGTACAGCTCCTCATCAGCTTGAAGATATTTACAACTTTGAAGATGCACTTTTGGTTGCTCTTATGCTTATGACTCTTCTCAAGAATGCTGACAGAGTAAAAATCGGTTGTCTGGCACAGCTTGTAAATGTTATTGCACCTATCATGACTGAAAATGGTGGGGCTTGTTGGGAACAGACAATCTTCTATCCGTTTATGCACCTCTCAAACTATGGTCGTGGTTATACTCTTGATTCAAGAGTTGTTTCTCCTAAACACGACACAAAAGAATTCACAGATGTTCCTGATATTGAATCAATCGCAACAATGAGTGAGGACAAGGAAAGTCTTACTATTTTTGCAGTCAACAGAAATATGGATGAAAACGTTCTTTTTGATGTTTCTCTTCTTGATTTTGAAAACTTTGAAGTAATCGAACAAATCGAGATGAGTGGCTATGATATCAAAGCTGAAAACAGTGCAATCGCAACTCCTGTTAAGCCATTTAAGGTTCAGAATTCACAATTTGACGGAAAAACTCTCACAGTTGACCTTAAACCACTGTCCTGGAACGTAATAAGACTTGCAAAAAGAAAATAATTAGTGTACAATAATAAGAGATTTTAAAATGAAAGAGTGATTTTATGGCTTCAAAATGTCCTGAATGCGGACATACTCTTAAAATATGGAATTACAAGGCTGAATGTCCGAAATGCGGTGTGAACATCGCAAACCATCAGTGGGAAAAAAGAATGAATGAAGATGCTGACTTTGCTGAAAATGCTTTTGCAAAGTTCCACTACAAACTTCAGAATTTCAAGTCATCTGTTTTTGGTTCAAAGCTCCGTATCGTACGTCTTGTGCTTACATTTGCACCACTTCTTGCGCTTGTTCTTCCACTTTACAGTTTCACATTGAACCTTCCGTTCAATCACAGTGAAAAATCAATTTCATTTTTAACATTTGTTCTTGACTACCTTCTTAAATCCGATATCGGTAGTGTGCTTAAGCTCATGGGTGGCGAAGTATTAGGAACAGCAGCAACAATGGTTGTTGTAGCATGTGCACTTCTTCTCCTTGCTGTAGTATTCGGTGTTCTCAACTTCTTTGTTCTTCTTATAGCAGGTATCAAGATGAAGTATGTTTTCAACATTGTTCTCAATGTTCTTGCTACTGCTTGTTGGGCAACCGCTGCAATATTCTTTACACAATTCACATCTGCTTGTACCGAGCTTGGTGGTGGCATTGTTACAGAGTGTAGTCTCGGATTCGGATTTATCGTTGGTTGTGTTCTTTTCATTGTTAACGTTGCTATGAACGTTATTGTTGGTAAAGGTCTTAAAAAGCAACTCAACGAACAACCTTCACTTGACGAATTTGTTGCAAACGAAATTGCAGAACTCAGAAAGCAATCATAAATCATAATATAATTTGTCCCTCTCATAGGCTATATGGGAGGGATTTTTTATGTTCTATAAAACTATTTCAGGAAGAAAAATAATGACTTTTCTTTCTGTAATGTTAGCAATTATGGTAATGTCGGGGCTTTTAGCAGGACGATATATCTCTTCTGCATCTGCTACAAAACAGTTACCCATCTATTCGGTGCAGACGGACAAAAAGCAAGTGGCAATAACTTTTGACGCAGCTTGGACAAATCAGGATACGGATGAATTAATCAGAGTGCT
The DNA here is from genome assembly GCA_045579305.1 of Candidatus Fimenecus sp. Classification (GTDB taxonomy): domain Bacteria; phylum Bacillota; class Clostridia; order Oscillospirales; family Acutalibacteraceae; genus Fimenecus. The sequence goes on from JAZNLY010000037.1 coordinate 6,283, forward strand.
GAAAAAGCACAATGCAACCGCCACATTTTTTATTGTAGGAGATTGGGCAGAAAAATTTCCTGAAAGTGTAAAAGCCTTTTATGACGCAGGACACACAATTGCAAATCATTCGGACACTCACAAAGCTTTCTCAAAAAGCTCAAGGGCAGAAATAAAAAACGAAATCACCGAGTGCAACAATAAGCTTGAAAAAATCACAGGACAAAAAGTCACCCTTTTACGAGCACCCTCCGGTGACTACACTCAGGAAAGTCTTGAAGTTGCAACATCCCTTGGAATGTACACCATACAGTGGAATTGCGACAGTCTTGATTATATGAAATTACCTGTAGAGGAAATTGCAAACCGTGTTGTAAAAGGCGCGACAAACGGCTCTATAATCCTTTTCCACAATGGAGTGGAAAATACTGCAGAAGCACTTGATAAAGCCCTTACAACGCTTTCAGAACAAGGTTATTCGTTTGTTTCAGTCGAAAATCTGATTTACAAAGACAATTATTACCTTGACCACACAGGAAAACAGCATAAAAACAAATGAAAGATATAACAAAAATCAAAAACCCCACAGAGAACAAATCTTTGTGGGGTCAAGCATTAAATCTTATTCAACAGTAATTTCCGATGACATTGGTATGAAAGAATATTCATCCTCATACTTTGACAGGTCCTCGTTTATAGTCAACTTCAATTTTCCTGTTTCAGGGTTATAGTTTTCTTTTTTAACTGTAAGAGTTACAGGCACATCAAATTGAACCAAATCCGGATACATAAAAGAAGCAGTTATGCGTACAGTATTATTCTTATATTCTCCGTACAACCAACAATCAAATGTGTTTGCACTGTCATCATTATTAAACTCGAACTCGAATATCGGGTCGGATTTAGTGCCAACATTCTTTATTCTTTTTATAACTGCAAACACATTGGCTACTTTCTTTTTAGTGTCAGAATCAGTTTCTTCCTCTTCCGGTTTTTCGATGAAAACAACCTCAAAATCTTTTTCTACAGCGTCAAGGGCAAAGCCATATTCAATATATTTATCAACATCGTCCTCAATTTTAACAGTAGCTTTTTCTGTTACCTTATCATACTCTAATTTATCAGGATAGATATACACACTACCGTTTTGTGTTGTGCCGTCATCAAGTTTGAACTCTATGCTGAATTCTATTTTATTATTGGTTGTTTTTGTGGTTATTGTGTAGGTATCTTTTTCAAGCTTCTCCGCAACTCTGACAACCATATCAGGTTCAGCTTTTGTACCAACATTTTCCACCATTTCAACAGCCTCAAAGATATCTACCTTTTTTACTGCATTCAGACCTGAAACTTTGTATTCAATAACAAACTCATCTTCACCGACAAGACGTTTCTTAAGTCTTTCCAGTTTATTGATACCTTTGTAGTTAACTCGTATTGTTACTTTGACAACGTCTCCGTTAGATAAGCCAGCCTTAGCATCCTTGTCAACAGAATATGCTATAAAATTCTGGAAGTTATCACCGTCATAGGTTTGCCCGTCATAATTCTTGCCATACAAGGTTTTCGCCATATCATCATAGTTGATGAATTCTTCCTGAATTGTTCCGTAGCCGTCAGCACCATAGAAAGCGATTTCTTTATTAACAAAGTCATCTATCTTTACCCGACCGGACATTGAAATCGCAATAACAATCGCAAGAATCACAACTATAGGAATAATCCACATAACAGCAGCTATTTTCTTTGCACCTTTTTGAGATTTTCTTGTCGTTCTTGTACGAGCCGGTCCTGTGCCATTCTCAGTTCTTGTTCTGTTTGTAGGTCTTGTACTGACTACAGGCCTTGTCCTATCCACCGGTCTTGTAGTTCTTACCGGTCTGTCGGATTCAAATTTTGAGAAGATATCATCAGTCAGCTCCGTATTGTAACTGGAATCACTTACAATATCAACCACTTCTGGTTCATCAACTCTTGTACCACATATTTCACAGAGTACAGAGCCCTCAGGCATCTGCACACCACACTTTTTGCAATACATTATATCAATTCCTTTCGGTTAGTTAATAAGTAAAGTATAGATTAATTAGTAAAATTTGTCAACAAGACCCTTGAAATGAGTGATGGACAGGCAACATCAAAGCACAAAAAAAGAACCAATGTCCATATGAATCATTGGTTCCGTTCGTTTTTGTGTTGTTATTGAAGATTAAAGTACATCTGTATTTGGGATTGTAACTTCCTCAGTTGTTGGTTCCTCAGTTACAGCTTCAGTTGTTGTTTCTTCGTGAATTGGGTCATCACAGAAGAAGCAAGCAGTACCTACTACAGGAATTGCACTCATAAGAACAAGAACAGCACCCATAACGATTGCTAACTTTGTAAACTTGTTTTTCATGCCTTTCACCTCCCGAATACATGCATGTCTTTTTAATATATGCTATGCGTTACCGAAACATTCATTGAACATTTCAATCAAGCATATATATTTTATCATATGACAGAATTATTTTCAATTAAAATATATTACAGTAGATTCTTATAAAAAAATTGATTTTTGCGCAAAATAAACAAAAAAAAGAGCCAACGATTACAATAATCATCGGCTCGTTTTATTGATAAAATTAAAGTACGTCTGTGTTAGGGATTGTAACTTCCTCAGTTGTTGGTTCTTCAGTTACAACTTCAGTTGTTGTTTCCTCGTGGATTGGGTCATCACAGAAGAAGCAAGCAGTACCTACTACAGGAATTGCACTCATAAGAACAAGAACAGCACCCATAACGATTGCTAACTTTGTAAACTTGTTTTTCATGCCTTTCACCTCCTTGAAAAACTCACGTCAATGCCCTATATGTTTTATTAATTAAAAACAAACATTTTTTCAACAGAAATAAATGACTCTGTTTATAAACATATAAATACAAAGATATATTGAATACTTATAGGTGTATTCTAACATAACTTTTAAAAAAATACAACACAAATCTACAAAAAAAATAATATTTTTTCTAATTTAACGAACATGCTTTTATCAAACTCAACAGCAGATAATTCTTTTATTATCTATATGGTTTATTTTCACTAATTTATATACTTTTTTCACAATTCTTATTGTAATTTCTTTTAATTTGTTATAAAATAACACTACAACTCTTAAGGAGGGTTAATATGCCAACAACAACAATTACTAAAATCAGAACAAAAAACAATAATTTATTCCTTCGTGTTGCAAAGGGACATTTTGCAACAAGCAGTTCACATAGCAACTATTATGTCGACGTTGCTGCACAAAAATCACGTCTTTCTGAAGCAAAGGCAATTGCGCAGGAGCTTTGCAAAAACCATAAATACAGCAACTGTCTTGTTGACACTATTCTTTGTCTCGACGGTATGGAAGTAGTTGGAACTTGTGTTGCCGAGGAATTGACAAAGCACGATTACGTGAACATTAACGCTCACCAGACAATTTATGTTGTTACTCCTGAAACAGTAAACGGTTCCCAGCTTATTTTCAGAGACAATATGGTTCCTATGATTAAGGGAAAGCATGTGTTGATTATCGCTGTTTCTGTTGCATCCGGTAACACTGTTCGTGCAGCAGTTGAGGCAATTCAGTATTATGGTGGTCAGGTAGCAGGTGTTGCTTCAATCTTTGCCACATCTGATGAAGTTGCAGGACACGAAGTTAATTCTGTTTTCAATCCAAAAGACTTACCTGATTATTTCAGCTGTCCATCCTACGAATGCCCACTCTGTAAGGAAGGCAAAAAACTTGATGCATTGATTAACTGTCATGGTTACTCAAAACTTTAATATTGATATTTCATCAAAAAAAGTGGTTCTTTTTAAGAACCACTTTTTATTTTATTTAGCCTTATGCTTCCGGATTATCAGGTATACCATAGTTAGTATATCCTGCATCCTTCCAGACAACAGTGAACATATATCGTCCGTCTTTTGTTTCTTCTCTCTTATAGTAATTATATCCGGACATATCGCCAAACATATTGTATTTCACAAATCCTTTTGGATTTCCGTTTTTATCAGTTACATTCAGAAGACCTTCTTCAATTCCGTCCGCCATTGTCTTATCACGCGCAATCAAAGTTGCCTTTACAACATTGTTTGTCGGGTCGCACCAACCGAATTTAAAGCCTGTAATCCACCAGTGTTCCTGTGAAGGTCTGGTAAAAAGAGGATTCATTTTCTCAAAATCCTTTACAGTATGGTAGTAATCAAAAGACATTTCAAAAAGGTTATGGTCTTCTGCACATTCATAGAATGGAGAGTCGATATTGTCATACTCTTTTGTATAAACGCCTAATTCTGCACCCTCAAGTACACCATACTGACCCTTCCACCACTGGAGTCTCCAAAGAAGGTCACCATATTCAAAATCGATTTTCAATGTCTGATATCGCATATTGGTGAAAACTGCCATATCATCATACAAGTCTGTGAAACCAAAATATCTCTGCCAAGGGTTCATGCTTGTGTAATAGATATTCTGTGTAGCGTCATACTCATATCCGAACAATGCAAGAATCTGATGTGGAGTTGAGCTTGTTCCGGGAGTTTCATCTATTGCCATACGGAGAATATATCTTGCATCCATTGCAGTAATACGGTAGTTATTATCCATGTCCAAGAGACGAAGTGTTTCCGCATTGACTCTGTCAGGACTTACTGCAAACTGAAGAACGATTCTTGCGTCCAATGCAGTTACCACACCATCACCATTGGCGTCACCTTTCACCGGTTCATCTTCTGCATTTACTGTACTGAATGGAATGAATGTACACATCAGCACTAATGCAAGAATTACTGAAAACCATTTTTTCATAAAAACATCTCCTTTGAAAATCTATTATAAAATTGAAATATTATATGCAATTTATTTTTTCTTTACCATAGTCATTTCTGAGAATTTCTGTCCCCAGGCATTTGCCCAGCTTTCGCAATAAAGCTTATAATATGACACATTGTTCTTTTTTCTGTAATTTGCGAAACAATTACACCACACTGCTGATGGTATTGCCACAACGATATAATAAAGTGGCCCTAACAAAAGGCATTGCCATGTATGACCATATTCGTGAATTCGTGTGTTGTATGTCCATTCTTTATCAGGATGGTCTTCCCTCATAAAGATAAATAAGCCCATTGAAAGTCCACCTTGATTCCAAGGTATATATACAATATTTGCGTAGCCGAATTTCTGATGCTTATAGCCCTTAAGCTTCGTGCAGATAAGATATGCGATTCCTCCCACAAGGTTTACAGTCAAGCACCAGGTCCACTGTACAAGATAAAAGAAAATATCAAAAAGCTTACTTCTTCTGACAGTCGGTGCCGTCTGACTTATGTCAATCTTTTTCATATTTTTATCCCCTTTATCTTGCTTCTTCTAACAACTGTTTTCGCATTTCTTCTTTTTCTATAAGAATTATATATTTACCGTCTTCATTCTTGTCAAGAGTATGTCCCTGACTCTCATCATTATCTTTCCCGAGCCACGTATTCTCAAGTCTCTGACCTGAAAGAATTTCACAGCGTTTCTTTTCTTCGTCTGTGAGAATCACACTGCCATATTTATGCTTTGTTGCCACAGCAGCACGAATCATAGTATGGTCATCCTTTGTCATTTCAAATCTTCTCAGAAGAAGATAAGAAACAAACGCACAGACCATAGGAATTATTGCAACACAAAGACGGATACCGAATATTGCCGAATCAGGTTGTTCTATAAAATCGGTTGCCTCACTCTTTGTATCAAGACCGAAACCACCAAGAATAAGCGTTACAATAAATGTGTTTATACCACCTGTCACCTGCTTGACCATTGTATTACAGGTTGAAACAACGCCTTCACGACGACGTCCTGTAATCAACTCATCCACATCGGTCAAATCAGGAAAAACATTGTTGCAGACAAAACCGATACCACTCATACCGAAAGGATAGAATATAACACCCATAATCATAAGAACAAGCATATATGTGGCTTTAGAAGTGCCCGGTTGACTTGCCTGTACAAAAAGACCGATAGCAAGACCTAAAATCATAAATGGTGTTACAAATGTACCACATTTTTTCTTACCATGCTTCATTGTAAGAGCATAGTTAAGCGGGAATGCCGCTGATTCAAAAACACCTGCAAAGGTGTTGAAAATCGGATAGAATCTATATTGATTTGCGAGGAATGTCACATAGTAAATATATGTTGTTGAATAAAAGCTTCTTGCCATTTCCCAGAAAAAACTGATGGAAAAATACTGTCTGAATGCCCTGCTTTTGAAAACATCAATATACTCTCTGAAGGCTGCCTTCAAATCAAGCGGCTCATTTTTCATATCCAATGAGCTTGGCTCTTTTACAAGTTTGAATGTACTGTAAATCGCTACAGAATACATTGTCGCAAGTAACACACCAGCCACAAGGAAAGGTGCTTTAGATTCTCTTGTAAGCCCATCCGAGAAGCCAAAAATTGAAAGAAGAACAAGAAGAATGATATAGGATGGAATCATCCCGCAGGAGTTGAAAATATAACTCACTGATGTATATTGAGTTCTTTTGTTGTATTCTGGTGCAAGTTCAGGCAACATAGCAGTATGTGGCACTGCGATTATTGTGTATGCAGTCTTGTATAACACATATGCAAAAACGAAATATGCCACCGTCAGGTACGGATGGTTTTCGCCATCAAGACCGAATGAATTCCACAACATTATATATGATACAAAAACCAGTGGAATACCCCATTTTAGGTATGCACGATGTCGTCCGAATTTCGAGCGTGTACGGTCGGTGATAATACCCATAATCGGGTCATTAATTCCATCCCATACAACCGCAATCATTGTTATAAAACCTGCATATCTGATATCAAGACCCACAACTTTAGTCAGGAATATGCTGAAATACATACTGATTATGTACCCTGCACCACCGATGAAAATATTTGTATAGCAATAGTTAATCATAGGCACAACTGTATCTTTGAATGTGCCTTCAACACCTATTGCCTTTTTAAATCTTTCACCCATATTCCCACCTGATTCATCCGAATCTAATCATCTTTTCTTTTACAAAAAATTTCTACTGCATTTTCGCAGGTTTTAACCTCGGCAAAACTGTGATTTCCACCGTTTTCACCATCAAGAGTCCAGTTAACCTCATCTTCAAAATAGAATTTGAAGTTCTTTCCTTTCTTTACAACAAGATACTTGTTATTTACAACATCCCTTGTCACAAACATTGCATTGACAATTGAAGCCAACTGAGCAGGATTCTTCGGCATTCTGATAAGTGCTAACTCGTGAAGTCCGTCATCAAACTCAACACCTGATTTTTTAAGCACAGGAAAACCTGCAACAGAAAATGAATTCGAAACACCACCATAGAAGAATTTGCCTTCTATGACCTCACCGTCATCACATTCGACCTTAGCCCTGAAACCTTTTATTTTAGGAACTTCCTTTACCGTTTCCCAATAATAAGCCCCTCTGCCAATCTTATTTTTCAGAGATTGCTTTGCCTTGTATGAAACATCGCAGAAATTACCAAAACAGGAAACATAAATAAATTGTTCCTGACCATTGAAATTACCGATATCAACCGTGATTGTTTCACCTTCAAGTATTGTTTCAACAGCATCGTCATAATCTGTAGGAATATTAAGCGAATGAGCAAAGTCATTTGTCGTGCCACATGGAATATAACCGATTTTTGCATTAAGTCCTAAATCCATTACACCACAGATGGTCTCCTTCAATGTGCCATCCCCACCACAGCAAACTATAACGTCATTACCCCTGCCATATTGTTTTGTAACATAATATGCATTCTTATCAATCTCTGTATAACGCACCTGCACATCATAATCAGCCTCTTTAAACATCTCTACAATTTTCGGCTGATAATCCACGCCATGTCGTTTACCCGCAATAGGATTGACAATTAACAAAAGGGATTTTGACATATCAGAACTCCAATTTCTTGTTTATATATTCTACCAACTGGTCGATAGGCATTCTCACCTGTTCCATTGTATCTCTGTCACGAACTGTTACGCAGTTATCTGCTTCTGTAGTGTCATCACCAACAGTCTGGAAGTCAACTGTGATACAGAACGGAGTACCGATTTCGTCCTGACGACGATATCTCTTACCGATTGAACCTGCATCATCATATTCAACATTGAAATACTTTGAAAGCATTTCGTAAATTTCATCTGCCTTGTCACCCAATTTCTTTGAAAGAGGAAGAACAGCAGCCTTAACAGGAGCGATTGCAGGATGGAAATGCATAACAACACGTGTGTCGTTCTTTTCTGCATCGACAACTTCTTCATCATAAGCCTCTGTTAAGAGAGCCAAGAAAAGACGTTCAACACCAAGAGATGGTTCGATAACATACGGAATATATTTCTCGTTTGTTGTCTGGTCAAAATATTCAAGCGCTTTACCACTTGTATTGCTATGCTGAGTAAGGTCATAGTCAGTTCTGTCAGCAATACCCCAGAGTTCGCCCCAACCGAATGGGAATAAATATTCAAAGTCAGTTGTAGCCTTTGAATAGAAGCAGAGTTCCTCAGGGTCGGGGTCACGAAGACGAAGATTTTCAGGCTTGATATTAAGCGAATAGAGCCAGTCACGACAGAATGCTCTCCAATATTCAAACCATTCAAGGTCTGTACCCGGTTTGCAGAAGAATTCAAGCTCCATCTGTTCGAATTCACGAACACGGAAAATGAATTTACCCGGAGTGATTTCGTTACGGAATGATTTACCAATCTGAGCAACACCGAACGGTACCTTTCTTCTTGTTGTTCTCTGAACATTCTGGAAGTTCACGAAAATACCCTGTGCTGTTTCAGGACGAAGATAAATTTCAGATGTTGAATCCTCTGTAACACCCTGGAAAGTCTTGAACATAAGGTTGAATTGACGGATGTCAGTAAAGTTATGAGCACCACAGTCAGGACAAGGAATAGCATGTTCCTTAATGTAATTTGCCATTTCCTCGTTTGACCAACCAGCAACATTTGTGCCGTCAAAATTTTCGATAAGGTTGTCCGCTCTGTGTCTTGTCTTACACTGACAGCAATCCATAAGTGGGTCGGAGAAACCACCAAGGTGACCGGATGCCACCCAAGTCTGTGGATTCATAAGAATCGCAGAATCAAGACCTACATTGTATTTGTTTTCCTGAATAAATTTCTTTCTCCATGCTTTTTTGATATTTTCTTTAAGCTCAACACCTAAAGGACCATAGTCCCAAGTGTTTGCAAGTCCGCCGTAGATTTCACTACCGGCATAAACGAAACCTCTGCCCTTAGAAAGAGCAACAAGCTTTTCAAGTGTTTTTTCTGTGTTAATCATCTGGAATTTCCTACCTTATATATAATATGAGTCTGTTTTTAATAAATTATTCTTCGATACCGGCCTTTGCCTTTTCGAATTCTTCTTCGATTTCAGCTGATGGCTTCTTTGTAACAAGAGAAACAACAACAATAACGATTGAAGAAACGATGAATGCAGGAAGAAGCTCGTAAATTGTGAAGATTGGATATTCTGCACCGAACTTCGCATTAAGCACAAGTTCCCAAATGAATACTGTTGCAGCACCTGAAAGCATACCTGCAACAGCACCTGCGCGGTTTACTCTCTTCCAGAAAAGTGAGAAGAGCATAAGTGGTCCGAATGTTGCACCAAAGCCTGCCCAAGCGAAAGAAACGATATTGAAGATTACGCTGTCTTCATCAAGAGCAATAATCATACCGATAAGTGCAACCACCATAAGAGCAATACGTGAAACCCACATAACTGTCTTATCTTTTGCATCCTTTTTAATAACGCCCTTGAAAACGTCATTTGCAAGTGCAGAAGATGCAATAAGAAGATATGAGTCAGATGAGCTGATTGTAGCTGCAAGGATACCGGCCATAATAACACCTGCGAGTACAGGATTAAGAAGAACCTTACTCATAATAACAAATACGTTTTCAGCACCACCTGCTGTGAGGAGTGTTGGTTCGGATGGAAGCATTGCACGTCCGATAATACCGATTGCAACTGCTGCGAAGAGAGAAATAACAACCCAAATTGTTGCAATTCTTCTTGATTTCTTGAGTTCGCTTGCCTTACGGATAGCCATAAAACGAAGGAGAACCTGTGGCATACCAAAGTAGCCAAGACCCCAAGCAAGAGTTGAAGCAATAGTAAGTGCTGAATATGGCTTTGCATGACCAAACAGAGGTCTTGTTTCACCGAGAGCCTGCATACCATCTGCATTTGTAATAGGATTTGCAATTTCAGTAAGTGAGAAGAAACCATCAATTGTCTCGGCATTTGCCAAAACTGCTTCAATACCACCTGCATTAATTGTACCCATAACAAGAACAGAAACAAGGGCAATAATCATAACGATACTCTGCATAAAGTCAGATGCACTTTCTGCAAGGAAACCACCAAGGAAAGTATAAGCAATAACAAAGAGAGCTCCAACAATCATCATTGTTGTGTATGAATAACCGAACAATGTGCTGAAAAGCTTACCACAAGTAACAAAACAGCTACCTGCATAAACTGTGAAGAATACAAGAATAAAAGATGATGCTATAACTCTGATAACCTTCTTGTCTTCATGGAAACGGTTTGAGAAAAATTCAGGAACTGTAATTGCATCACCGCTGACTGCTGAATAATTACGAAGTCTTTTCGCAACAATAAGCCAGTTGATATAGGTACCTGCTGCAAGTCCGATTGCAGTCCATGCTGCGTCAGCAAGGCCGCACCAATATGCAACACCCGGAAGACCCATAAGGAGCCAACCACTCATATCGGAAGCCTCAGCGCTCATAGCTGCCACCCAAGGTCCTAAGCTTCTACCACCAAGGAAATAGTTTTCTGCGTTTTTGTTTGCTCTACGTGCAAAGAATACACCGATGCCGATAACAACGAGCATATACCCTGCCATAGCGAGAAATATCTTCATCTGGTCAGACATTTCACTCATCCTTTCTTTTTTGGAACAATACTCCAATTTATAAAAATACTATTATAGTATAATAAAAAAAAGATGATTTGTAAAGCATTTCCGCCATACAAATCACCATAATTTTACATATTTTTGCTTTAAATCATTAAAAGCTGTCTGAAATTACTCTTATTCACCTTTCCACTCATGAATAACTGATGGATTTGCAAAGATTTCGTCAAGTCTGTTCATAAACGGAAGCACATCACCGTAGTCGAGAGCCTTGTGGTCAAAAGCAATTGTAAGCGGAAGAATCTGGCGCACTTCGATTGTATCGTTGCCGTTTTCATCCGTTACAACAGTTGGCTGCTTTCTGATAGCATTAACTGCAATAGCAGTAACCTGAGGCGGAATAATTTCAAGAAGATAACACACGCCTGTCTGGTTGCGATGGATTGAACCGATATTGGAAATTGTAACCGTACCCTGTTCAATATCCTTTTTTGTAAGTCTGTCGTGCTCCGGAATTGAATAGTATGCCTTCTTTTCTTCACCTTTGAGAGTCTTAACCTTATGCTTACCTGTTTTTGAACCGATGAGTCTTAAAACAGCCTGCTTAACTTTACCCTTTTTCAATCCTTTAAGCGTATTATCAAGAGAAACCTCAAACATAGCTTCATCCATATTTGTATTCTGCATACGACGCATTGTGTCGTTGATAACCTCTGTCATCTTAATAAGAGATTTGTTCTCCATATGACGAAGGTTAACAGTCATCATTCTTCCGTCAGGAAGCATTGCAGGCATTGAAACATTAACACGGTCGTGATAATAAAGCTTACCACGGACAAGCTTACGTTCAAACTTAAGATGACAGTTCATAGTTGGTGCAGCCATAAGACCTTCACAGATAATCTTCATAACAACTGTGTTGATTGAGATTTTCTTTGCTTTGTCAGTACATCCTTCGTTAAGTTTTTTGTACTCTTTTAAAAATTCTGTAACATCTGCTTCATAGCCGACAACAGCGTGAGGAATTGTCTCCCAGCTTTCTGCAGTCATATT
>JAZNLY010000038.1:0-3478 GCA_045579305.1 Candidatus Fimenecus sp.
TATTGATATTTTAAGAGATATGTGGGGATTTGAAGGCTTTTCACTTTCCGATTTCTTTTATGGGATTTATGATGGACCTCGAAGTCTTAAAGCAGGTATGGATGTTGAAATGCCATATACTTTCCGTTATATGTTTTTACATAACGCCCTTAAAAATGGTAAAATCACAGAGGAAGAAATCAACACTGCTGTATGCCGTGTGCTTGTAGCTCTTATTACAACTCTTCCTAAACATAAAGAACAATCGAAATCAGTAATTCTTTCAAAGGAGCATACTGCACTTGCTCGTAAGGTGGCAAATAAGGGTACTGTTCTTCTTAAAAACAAAGAAAACGTATTGCCAATTTCACAAGGTAAAAAGATTGCTGTTGTGGGAAGATATGCAAATAAGGTCAATGTGGGTGACCACGGTAGCAGTAATGTTTTCAGCCCTTATGCAGTAACAGCATATGAGGGATTGAAAAACCGTTTTGGCGAAGAAAATGTTACAGTTTATAATGGCTGCAATCCTCAGAAAGCACTTGAAGCAATCAAAAACTGCGAATATGTTATTGCTTGTGTTGGTAGTGATTGGTTGCAAGAAGGTGAATATCTTGTAAATCTAGGTAATGTCAAGAAAAAACCAAAGGGTTCAGGTGGTGACCGTGCAAACCTTCGTATTCCTCCTGAAGATGTTGCTCTCATTAAGGCTTTGGCACAGCAGGGGAAAAAACTCATAGTTAATATTATGGGTGGTAGTGCGTATGTAATCAACGAATGGCACGACAAGGCAGATGCAATTCTTTTCTCATTCTATAGTGGTCTTGAGGGTGGAAACGCACTTGCAGATGTTATAAGCGGTGATGTTAATCCCGGTGGTAAATTGCCATTTACTATTGCTTTTGAGGATGCCGATTATCCGTCATTTTTACGCATTGAAGACAGCACAAGAGAAATTGACTATGGCTATTATCACGGCTATACATTATTTGATAAGAAAGGCATTGAGCCTCAATATCCCTTCGGCTACGGACTTTCATATACCGATTTTGAAATTGAAAACGAGAGAGTTTCACAAACTGAAAATGTAGTTGAGGTTTCTGCAGATGTTGAAAATATCGGATCTGTTGATGGTGATGAGGTTCTGCAGATTTATGTTTCAAGCGAAAATGCAGAGCAGGACAGACCTGTTAAGCTCCTTAAAGGCTTTAAACGAGTTAGCATTAAAGCAGGTGAGAGCGTAAGTGTAAAGGTTGAAATATACCTTGAAGATATAAAATTCTACAATGCCGAAACAGGCGAATGGGCGCTTGATAACAACTACACCATACTTGCAGGTACAAACAGCCAAAATGTAAAGCCTGTTGGCAGAGTTGAGTTTTAATAAGATGACTATCTTCCTTATTTCAAAGAAATAGCGCTTGATAAAATACTCATAACCTGTATTGACGACAATATAGGCAGCGAGAAAACAATACTCAATAACAGTGGTGTTTATGAATCTACCGTAAATGAGCCGGATAGAAACCGCAATCTGAAGAGATTCTGGATTCAATTGTAGAATTGAAGAAGTAACGCTGATTTTGAGGTGGTATGATTATGAAGAAATCTGTGAAAATTATAATTTCCGTTATATGTGTAGTATTGGTGATTACCATACTTGTACTTTCATTAGTTTATAAAACAGATATCTGGGGCAACGGAGTTGATAATGTGAATAGGAACTCTTATGGTAAGGTTAATCCTGACACATGGACTGCAGTTGATGGTTTAGGCAGAACTCTTCCAACTTTCGAAGAGGTAGGAGAAAAGAGACAAGAAAAATTTGTTGGTATGTTCTATTGGACATGGCACTACCACCATGCACAAAATCGTCCTGCAAGGAATGCAACAGAATTATTGCTTTTAAATCCTGAGGCAGTCAGAGATTTTGACCATCCTGTATGGACTGATGGTGGCGATGGAGTTCCGTATTATTGGAACGAGCCTCTTTTTGGCTATTATACTAATTTGGATGAATATGTTGTAAGAAAACACGCAGAGCTGATTGCAGATGCGGGTGTGGATGTTATAATATTCGACTGCACAAACGGCACTCAGATATGGGAAGAGGGTTATGAGATTCTTTTCAAAATATTCAGCGAAGCAATTGATGAGGGTGTAAATGTTCCTCAAATTGCGTTTATGTTGAATTTTAACGCAGACCAGGATCCAAATACCTCTCTTCATAACCTTTATAATAACATTTATTCAAAAGGAAGATATGAGGATTTATGGTTCTTATGGGACGGAAAACCCTTGATTATGGCAGACCCCGATGCTCTTGACGAGAAGAAGGAAGACGAAAAAGAAATCCTTGATTTCTTCACCTTCCGCAGAAACGAACCGGCTTATTTTGCGGATGATACATATATCAGTGAAAAGAATTGGGGTTGGTGTAGTGACTACCCACAGACAAAATATGGTAAGACCTTGACAGGTGATGTTGAGCAGATGTGCGTTTCTGTTGCACAGAATGCCGCAGACGGTCAGTTGGTTGCAATGAATAGTGGAGATAATGTTCAGGGCAGAAGCTTCACAAAAGATGGCTATTCATATTCTTACAAAAAAGGTGATGAAATAATTACAGTTGATTCTTCAACCGAGAATTCATTGCTTTATGGCCTCAATTTCCAACAACAGTGGGACTATGCTATTGAATGTGACCCTGAGTTTATATTTGTAACCGGTTGGAATGAGTGGTTGGCAGGCAGATGGAGTGAATGGCAGGGGACGGAAAATGCTTTTCCTGACCAATTCAGCGATGAATACAGCAGAGATATTGAACCTGCAAACGGTATCCTCAAGGACCACTATTATTATCAGTTGGTTGCTAACATCAGAAAATTCAAGGGCATGGATACAAGTACTGTGAAAACAACCGGAGGAACAACTATTGATATTTTCGGTAGCGATTCCCAGTGGGATAGTGTTGCAAATGAATATAACCACTATGTGAACAGTACCAGAAAGCGCAATGCAGATAGCTGGGAAGGCATTCATTACGAAAGCAACACCATGCGTAATGATTTTAAAAATGTTAAGGTTGCTTATGATGAAACCAATATTTATTTCCGCATTGAAACTGTTGAAGATATAACTTCTTACAAAGATAATGCCTGGATGCGATTGTTTATTGATACAGACGGTAGTGGTAAAACGCCTTCATGGGAAGGGTTTGAGTATGTTATAAACAGAGAGAATGCAACCGAGAATGAAGTGATTGTTGAAAAATCAACAGGTGACTGGAATTTTGAGAAAACAGGCACAGCAAAATACAAAACTGAGAAGAATGTCATGTGTTTAGAAATTCCCCGCTCTGCATTAGGGCTCAAAACAGAAAAAGAAGTTAATTTCAACTTTAAATTGTCCGATAATATGCAGGTTGACGGTGATATTCTCGATTTTTATAAAAATGGTGATGTTGCACCCGGCGGAAGATTTATGTTTGTGTTTTGAG
>JAZNLY010000039.1:0-40736 GCA_045579305.1 Candidatus Fimenecus sp.
ACTTTCTTCATAATTCCATCCTCCAAAACAGTGTAATTATTGCAAGGTAAAATTTTACATTTTATTTTACCACATTAAAGTGCAGAACACAAATAAAACCCTTCGTCATATTTTATGAAAAACGAGACTTTGATTTGTGCAAGATGATATATGATAAATGATTTAAGTTTTATGTTGATAATTTTATAAATACAGAAATTTCTGTTCATAATATGAGTGAGCTTTTTGAGTGCAGAGCTTTAGATTCTTCGCATTCGCTCAGAATGACAATCACACTTCCTGACTCAACTGAATTGTACATATTAAAAAGTAAAGGAAGATGTATGTGCAATATAACAGGGTTGAAATCTGCGGTGTGAACACATCAAAATTAAAGGTGCTCAAAGAAGCTGAAAAGGTAGCTTTACTGAAAAAAATCAAGGAAAATGGTGATAAAAGGGCTCGTCAGGAATTGATTGAAGGGAATCTTCGTCTTGTATTGTCAGTTATTCAACGATTTTCAAACCGAGGTGAAAATCCTGACGATTTATTTCAGGTGGGTTGCATTGGACTGATTAAAGCCATTGATAATTTCGATATTTCTCATGAAGTGCGTTTTTCTACCTATGCCGTTCCCATGATTATCGGTGAAATCAGGAGATATTTAAGAGATTACAACCCAATCCGTGTAAGTCGTTCCTTAAGGGACACGGCTTATCACGCTATGCAGATTAAAGAGAGAATTCAGAACACCTTAGGCAGGGATGCTACCATTGATGAAATCGCAAAGGAAATGGAGGTGGAGCCTGTTCAGGTGATTATTGCGCTTGAAGCAATTGTTGACCCTATTTCTCTTTATGAGCCGGTTTATTCCGATGGCGGTGACACAATCTATGTTATGGACCAGGTAGGAAGTTCGGAAAGTGACGAGGACTGGCTTTATGAAATTGCCATAAAAGAGGCAATTAATGACCTTAGTGACCGTGAAAAGCAGATTCTTAATCTTCGTTTTATGCAAGGTAAAACCCAGATGGAAGTGGCTCAGGAGGTAGGCATAAGTCAGGCTCAGGTTTCACGACTTGAAAAAGGTGCTATCCGTAAGGTAAAAGAATATTGAAAGAAAACCGACCATAACGCATATGATTCAATGAGGTGTTTTTATGAATTGTTGCGTAACAGATATGCGTGAAAAGGAAGTTATAAACTTAAATGACGGTTGTCGGCTCGGTCCGGTGTGCGATGTGGAATTCGACACCTGTTCGGGAAGTATTATTACTCTTATTATTTTCGGTAGAAGCAAATGCTTTGGATTGTTGGGACGTGAAGAGGATATAAGAATTTGTTGGGATGAAATCAAGGTTATCGGAAACGATACAATCCTTGTAGATATATGTCTTCCTAAAAAGCAAAAGCAACAAGTGAAAGAAAATGTGTTTGACGCTTTATTCAGACACAGATAGTTGACTTGAAATATATAGATTTCTGTGATACAATAAGAAAAAGTATACATTTTATTGTATCGGGGTGTAAAAGTGAATGAATAATAAAGTTAAACTTACTATCCGTGGAGTAAACTACTATATCAATACTGATGAAAGTGTTGAATACACTGAAGAGCTTGGTAAGAAAATTGACCAACGTCTTTCTGACCTTCTGGACAGCGGTCTTCGTATTTCCGTAAATCAGGCTACGGTTCTTGTTTCTCTTGAAATGGCTGACGCCCTTTCAAAAACCCTTAACGAGGTTGAGTCATTGCGTAACCAGATGAACGAATATCTTGAGGATTCTGCAAAGGCAAAGAGTGAAAGAGATTATTACAAGCGTGAGCTTGAAAGACTCAAGACGGAAGCAAAGTTCAAAAATGACCAGATAAATCTTTTTGCAAAGGCAAAGAACGATGAATAAACCGGAAATTCTCGCTCCTGTTGGTAATATTGAAAATCTCAGGGCTGCTGTGCTTTCAGGTGCAGATGCAGTCTATTTTGGTCTGGGTAATTTCAATGCAAGACGAAATGCACAGAATTTTTCAGAGGAGCAGGCAAAAGAAGCAATTGAATATTGTCACAGTAGGGGTGTTAAGGTACATATTACGCTTAACACCCTTATTAAGGATACAGAAATCAAGGATGCTGTTGAGGCTGTGAAAACTGTCTGTCAGCTTGGTGCGGATGCAATTATTGTTCAGGATTTGGGACTTGCAAGAATTATAAAATCAGTTTGTCCTGAAATTGAGATGCACGCATCAACACAGATGAGTGTCGGCACTCTTGAAGGGCTTTATGAATTAGAAAAACTCGGTTTTAAACGTGCCGTTTTACCAAGAGAATTGAGTTTTGATGAGATTAAATATCTTTGCGAAAATTCACCTCTTGACCTTGAGGTTTTTATTCACGGTGCTCTTTGTATGTGCGTTTCAGGCCAATGTCTTATGAGTGCTGTGCTGGGCTCTCGCAGTGGTAACCGTGGTCTTTGTGCTCAGCCTTGTCGTTTGCCGTTTAAAGTAGAAAAAGGCACAGGACACGACTTGAGTCTTAAGGATTTATCCCTTATTGAGCATATTCCTGAGCTTTACGAAATGGGCATCTGCTCATTTAAGGTTGAAGGCAGAATGAAACGACCTGAATATGTGAGTGCCGTTGTTTCTGCTTGTAAAAAATCACTTGATGATACATATACTTCTCTTGTGAGAAAAGATTTGGAAGATTTATTTTCCCGTTCAGGATTTACTGACGGATATTATGAAAATACGCTGGGTCGCGATATGTTTGGTTTCCGTGAAAAGGAAAACGTACAATCTGCCACAAAGGAGCTTTTTAACAAATACTCTTCAATTTATGAAAAAGAGCAATCGAGATTTAATGTAACCTTTACTTTCAATGGTAAAATCGGTGAAAATGCTGTTCTTACTGCAATTTGTAACGGACATACTGCTTCTGTACAGAGTGAAATGCTCTGCGAAGCACCTATTAACCGACCAATTTCGGTTGAAAGAATCCATGATGCACTTTCAAAATGTGGTGGCACACAATTCAGTGCTGAAAAGGTTGAAATCCTTGGTGATGTGGACTATTCACTTCCCGTTTCTGCACTTAATTCAATGCGGAGAAGTGCTTTGGAGAGTCTTGAAAATGAAATTATGGGAAGAATGGAGAGAAAGCTCTGTCCACCACCTGTTCCTACAGGTGTAAGCTCAAAAAATGAGAGAAAAATTTATTGCAGATTTGACAATATTGAGCAAATTCCTGAAAAAATTGATGCTGATTTGATTTTTGTGCCTTTGGGTAGCGAAAATATAGGCTTTGGTGTTGAAATTCCTCACGGAATGTTTGGAAATGCAGAAAAAGTTGAGAAGATGCTCATTGACTCCCCTGCTGACATTTGTCTTTGTCACACTCTTGATGCTGTGGCTGTTGCTAAAAAGTGCAAAAAAAGAATTGTGGCATCTCCGTCACTGAATATTTTCAATTCTCTTTCGATGGATATGGCAAAGGATTTGAAAATCAGTGAAGCCATTGTTTCTAATGAATGTACTGTTGAAAATTTCAGAAAGATTTCTGCCCCAATTCCTAAAGGAATTACTATTTATGGCAAAATTCCGCTTATGCTCACACGGAATTGCCCTGTTAAAAATGGAAAAAGTTGTAATGAATGTAGTCGACAGAGTGAAATCACCGACAGAATGGGTATTAAATTCCCGGTAAGATGCTTTATGGGATATACAGAAATTCTTAATTCCCGACCGATTTATATGGGTGACAGACTACACGAAATTCCGGGCTGTGATATTCTTTTCTTCAACTTTACAACTGAAACAAAGTATGAGGTTGCAAAGGTTATGTCTGCATACGAAAACGAAAAAAGACCCGAGGGTGAATTTACCCGTGGTCTTTTGTACAGAGGTGTTGAATAATGAAAGAGTTAAAAATAAAGAAAGTCAGGGAAAATGCAAAAATGCCTACAAGAGGCACTGTGGGTAGTGCAGGTATGGACCTTTATGCTTGTATTGACGAGGCAATCACTCTTAAAAAAGGTGACAAGGCTATTATTCCGACAGGAATAGCAATCGGACTTGATGACCCACATTACGCTGCATTTGTGTATGCCAGAAGCGGACTTGCTATCAAGCACGGAATCGGTCTTTTGAATTCCGTTGGTGTTATTGACAGTGACTATCGTGGTGAAATCTGTGTTGGTATTATAAAACAGACTGACCCTGAATATACAATCGAACCATTTGAGAGAATTGCACAGATGGTAATTCAACCGGTTGCATTGCCTGAAATAGTTGAGGTTGATGACCTTGACGAGACAGACCGTGGTGCAGGTGGCTTCGGCTCAACAGGGACAAAATAAGTGCAAAATGCAAAGTGCAGAGTGCAGAATTATGACGATAAACTAAATTTCTTAATTTTTTATTATATTTTGAAACAAACATCATTTTGAAATACTCTTATATACAAGGGGGAATAAAAATGAAAAAGAAGGTTATTAAAGTTCTTTGTGTGATACTTGCACTTTTTCTACTTATTACAGCAGTTATTGTAATCGGTCTGGGTGTTTTAAGCTCAAAAGGTTATGGTCTTGCTCGAGGCAAACTCCTTATTACCGCTACCGGCTCATATATGCTCATTGACGAAAATAATTCACCCATTGTGATGAGTAATCAAACCAGAAAAGATTTATTCGCAGACCTTTCAAGCGGTGATGAAATTCTTATACTGCACGATGGAATTAAAGAGTCTTATCCCGCAGGAACAGGTGCATATTATTGCAAAAAACTCAACGATGGCAAGGCAGAAGATATTTCCGCATCTGTTATTGATAATCTGAACGAAATGGGTTGGCTTGAAAAAGATATTAATGGCACAAAAGTTGAATGTGTTAGTAAAAACCATAAAATTTCAATAACAATTCCTGATAATTGGGAATTTGAAACCGACACGTATAATTCAGATTGGATTTTAGAAAACCTTGAGTCAATTAATGAAAATCCTACCTATAGAGGTCCTGCTGACACAATAAAATTTCGCCCCGCAGATTCAAATGAAAAAGATGGACAGATTATATTCAGATTTGATGATAAATTTGGAGTGTGTGGCACAGGACTTGAAAGCCAGACGGTTTACCTTGGTAAATACTCCGGTAATATGGGAATCTATGATAATGATGAAAAATGGAGTTTCATTGTAATTGACAAGGATTATGTAATCATAAACCAGAGTGGTGATTGGTGGAATGATTATGAAGTTGAGGTTATGGAAATACTGAGCACCATAGAAATTGAATAAATTACAGAAAAAACGGAAGAAAATTTTCTTCCGTTTTTATTTATTTAATTATTTCATACATATCCGAAGCTGTTTGCTTTGTGGCATATTCTGTGACTGTGAGGACTTTGTACTTTGTGATTTTTTCACCGAATTGGATTTCCAGTATATCCCCTTCTTTTACATCATAAGAGGCTTTTACAACTCTGCCACTTACAGTTACGTGACCTGCGTCACAGACTTCGTTTGCAACTGTTCGTCTTTTTATTATTCTTGATACTTTTAAATATTTGTCTAATCTCATAGGAAATCCCTCCAATTTTGCCTTTCCCATATGATGGGAAGATATCACGAGTATGACGAGTGACGGAAGGTGGGATTTGGGCTAAATTCCCCCCCTAAGTCGCTTCGCGACAGCTCCCCCTCAAGGGTGGAGCCCATTGAGTACTCATAAAATAAAAAACAAGGGAGTCAGAACGACTCCCCGATTTTTTTGCGAAAGTTTAATTATTTAACAGCTGCTTTGAGTGCTGCGCCTGCTTTGAATGCAGGAACCTTTGTTGCAGGAACTGTCATTGTTTCGCCTGTCTTAGGGTTACGAGCTGTCTTTTCTGCTCTTGCACGAACTTCAAATGTACCAAAGCCGATAAGCTGAACTTTGTCACCGTTTGCAAGTGCGTCTGTAACTGATGCGAAAACTGCTGCTACTGCTGCGTCAGCATCCTTCTTTGAAATGCCTGCTTTAGCTGCTACTGCTGCTACGAGTTCTGTCTTGTTCATTGTGTATTCCTCCAAAAAATTTTTTTGTCTTTTTTATTTTAAAAAGAACTTTAGTCCTTTTTAGCCAAATCCCACAACTTGTCCAGTGTGGCCAAGTCTGTATTTTTCATATCCAAGCCTTGTTCGTGTGCCATTTTTTCAACCTTAGAGAAACGGCTTATGAACTTGTCCGTTGAATTTGTAAGAGCCTCTTCGCTGTCGACCTTCAAGAATCTGGAAACATTGACAACGGAGAAAAGCAAATCCCCAAGCTCTTCATGAATATTTTCCTGATTGCCTTCTTTATATGCTTGTTTGAGTTCGAGAAGTTCTTCACTAATCTTATCGAAAGCACCATCAGCACTATCCCAGTCAAAACCAACCTTTGAGGCTTTTTTCTGTACCTTATCGGCACGCATAAGTGCAGGGAATTCGCGTGGAATTGAGTTCATTGATTCGGTCTGACTTTTCTGCTGCTTTGTACGTTTTTTTATAACGTCCCAGTTTTCGAGCACCTGTTCACTTGTTTCAGCACTTACATCACCGAAAACGTGAGGATGACGTTCAATCATCTTTTTACAGATTCCGTCAGCAACATCAGAAAGCTGAAACGTACCCTTTTCTCTTTCAATCTGTGTATGGAAAACAACCTGTAACAGAACGTCACCAAGTTCTTCCAACAACAAATCCTTATCGTCCTTATTGATTGCCTCGATAACCTCATATGTTTCTTCAAGGAAATCACGACGGATTGACTTGTGGTCCTGCTCCCTATCCCAAGGGCAACCCTCAGGTGAACGAAGGATTTCAACAATATCAATCAGATCATTCACATTGTAATTCTCTTTAAACTGAAAGTTTTCAATCATAACGTTACCCTCTTATTCTACTCTATAAAACCAAATTTTGCAAGTATTTTTGCAATTTTTTCTCCTTTTGGAAGCATAATTACGTCATCTTTTGCCATTCCTTTAAGTAAAAGTATAGAAATTACATAAACAAGACCGCCACAACAGATTGAAACGCCAAGACAGAAAATGCCTTTGAGTGAAAAATCAGGGATGAATCTATTGCAAAGACCATATGACATATATGCGCCCAAACCACAGAGAATACCACTTAAAATCGGCTTTAAGAAAACGGATAATATATTGATTTTTATTTTTGTTGTCTTAACAAGTGCCACAAAGTTGATAGTACCGATAACAAGATAACAAAGCACCGTACCGATAACGGCACCATTTACATTAAGGCTTGGAATTGAAACAAAAATGAAGTTTGCAATAAGTTTTACAACTGCACCTGCAGACAATGAAACAAGTGGCACCTTAGTCTTTTCAAGAGCCTGAAGCATATTTGTCATTGGCTGTGAAAGTGCTATAAGTGAAATTGTAAAACCATATGCAGTAAGTACCGGTGCAGCGATTGAAACACCGCTTGCTGCCTCACCACTACCATAGAAAAGTGCAAGAATAGGTTGAGCAAGTACACCCATTCCGATACCACAAGGCATCGCAATTAGCATTGTAATTCTCATAACTGATTCAATGGCAATTCTTATATTTCTCTTATCCTTTATTGCCCATGCAGCAGAAAGTGTTGGGATTGCACTGATACCAAGAGTCATTGTAAGGGATGGAATAAGATTTCTGAAGTCCGTTGACAATGAATATGCACCATAAAGGAAGTTTTTAACGTCCGAATCAAGAATTCCTGTCAACTCTGTATTGTAGAGATTTCTTATATAATCCATATTGTTGAGAATCATATGTTCAAGACGATTCTGAATTGTGATTGAGTCAATAAGGTTTGTAATGCTGAAAACCAATGAACTGATTGCAACCGGAATTGCAAATTTAATAAGCTTACTTGCAATTACATTTGCTTTTTCAGGCTTTGGTGCAGCGGTAAGCTCTGCCTTTGTGATTCTGTCACCCTTTACCTTATGAAGGATAATCAGGTAAATCAGACCAATAACAGTACCTATTGTAACACCTGCAGCAGCACCTGCAGCAGCATAAGGATAAATTGCACTGAGTGCTTCGCTTTCGTTTGCAACAGTTTTGCCGAACACTGTAAGTCCCTGTTCAAATCGCGAATAACCGTAACTGATTACGCCCTTTGCACAAACAAGACCAAAAATCAATTTACCTGCTGCTTCGAAAACCTGTGAAATAGCTGTTGGTGTCATATTGGAAAGTCCGTTGTAATATCCGCGGAAGCTTGACATAAAACAACAGAAGAAAATAGACGGCGTGATTACAAAAACTGCAGGAAGCACATCCATATTCTTTGCAAAAAGAGCATATGGAAAAGCAAGAATGAGCATTGCAACCGTACCCAATATACCAACTGTAAGGAACAGACGTTGTGCAACCTTATATATAATCTTTACATCACGGTACAAGCCTTTTGCCATAGCCTTTGAAATCATATTGGAGATAGCAACGGGAAGACCTGCCATTGAAATTGTATAAATAGGAACATAGAGATTGTATGCCGAATCAAAAAAGCCTCTGCCAACAGTTCCTAACATATTGGAAAGCGGAATTTTATAAATAACTCCGATAACCTTAACTATAATTGTGGCAAGACTCAATACCAGAGCACCATTCAATAAAGATTGGTTTTTTCTTTGTTTTTCTGCCAATTATATCACTCCTTTTGGGAATTATGCACCTAAAAATTCGCGAAGCAACGAATCGGAAGGTACATTCTTTTCATCTATATCACAAAATTTTTCCAGCGCTTTACAAAGCTTTTTCACATCTTCCCTGAATTCATCACTGACATCAGCATTTTTGAGAAGTGACAGTGCCTGATGCTTTAAAACACAGGATTCGTAGAGATGGATTGTGTTTGCCTTGATATCGGCATTATCACGGAATGGGAAAAGGTATTTATCTTCCCCTGCCGTAACATTTTTCCAGAGCTTATACGTGTTTTCAACAGTACTCGCACGATATTTATAATCGCGAATCATTCTGCGTACAAAACGCATATTTCTCTTATTGAAAATTATATTGCCATTTTCATCATAAATTCTGGATGAAACATTTATATAAACCTTAAGAAGTTTTCCATATACTTTTTCTGTAATTACAGGATTAAGTGCATGAAGCCCCTCAATAATTACAACATCTTCTTTACCTAAAGTGATTTCATTAAATTGGGTATCACTTCGTCTGCCCGTTGTAAAGTCAAAAACGGGAGTACAAACTGTTTCGCCATGGATTAAGCCATTCAAATCCTTTTCAAGTCGCACCAAATCAAGGGCATAGACAGTTTCGTAATCCTGACTTCCGTCGGGAAGGTAGGGAATATCCTCACGATTAAGATAAAAATCGTCAAGACTTAAAACATAGGTTTTTACACCTTTTTTCAAAAGGCCCTCTTTGATTTTTCGGGCAGTTGTGGTTTTCCCTGCTGACGAAGGACCTGCAAGCATTACGATTTCCCTGCCGTCGTCCATAACGATTCTGTCAACGATATTATCAATTACATTCTGATATCTTTCTTCACATTCATCGATAAAACCCAGTGGGTCGGAAGATGCACGGTAATTGATATATTCAAGTTCATTGTTTAATTCTGCCATTTACAATACCTCACCAAATTATTCAATTATTTGTATGTATTATAAAATTCGGTTATTCTTTTCTTTCTCACTGTTAACTCACTGAAACCTGAAATATATTCAAAGGGATATTTAAAGTTGAAAATACGTTCTATTTCATTACCTTTTGGTGCTTTGAGTTTAGTCACTGCACCACCGCCACAGGAAAGAATTGTATGACATTCTTCCATCATAAAAATATTGTAGATACATTCGCGATTTTCCTTTGCCCAGCCAACATTTTCAAGTGCACCCGCAGATTTTGACTGACGATACATATAGTATGGGTGATATTTTTCGTATAGTTTCTCGTAAGTATAACCTAACATCTTTAACGCTGTGTTTGCATTTTCAACAGCAATTTTAGGCGTACTCTGTCCGATTGTTGATGAGCGTTTTACAGCAAGAGTATGAACTGTGATATTTTCAGGGTCAAGACTTATTGCAGTATCAAGTGAATGTCGGAAGCCTTCAACTGTATCTGTCGGCAGTCCTGCAATCAAGTCCATATTGATGTTATCAAAACCCATTTTCCGAGCAACATTAAAAATATTTATAGTATCCTCTGCCGAGTGATGTCTGCCCACAGCCTGTAAAACAGAATTATTAAAGGTCTGCGGATTTATGCTTATTCTGTCAACGGGACTATTTTTTAACACGGATAATTTATCCTCTGTTATTGTATCGGGACGACCTGCTTCAACTGTAAATTCACGGCAGGTGCTTAAATCAAAGTTGTTTCCAATTGAATTTATTACAATTGCCAACTGCTCAGCACTTAAGGTTGTTGGTGTGCCACCACCGATATATATGCTTTCAAGCTTTACACCGACATTTTTTGCGATTTCACCCGTCATTCTCAATTCTTCACTTAACAAATCCACATACTGCGGCAGAAGATTTCTTGCTTTATCATTCTCAACTGAATGGGAAACGAACGAGCAATAGCTACATCTTGATGGACAGAAAGGTATTGAAACGTACAAACTGAAAGAATCTGCCTTGCTTGTGCCTATAATTTTTTCTTCCCAATCGGCAACTTCCCTTGCAAGTCGGAATTTTTCGTCACTTACAAGCAAATCGTTCTTAAAATACTCTTCTGTTTTTTCTCTGCCCATCTGTTTTTCTGTATTTATAAGCAGTTTTGATGGACGGACACCCGTAAGAACTCCCCATTTAGGGTAAAATGCCGTATATTCACCCATTAATGAATAGACCATTCTTCCCATCTGCATTTCATTATCGTCGCAGAGAGGTGCTGTGAGTGTTTTATTAAAATCATCAAAATTTATTATGACCTTTATTTCGTCGGTTACAGATGTTGAAATGTGAAAATCGTCACATTCTTCATAGACCACTTGAATTTTAACATCGAGCATAAAAATTCTGACTAATTTTTCCATTTCGTAATGGAATTTATGATTTATTACAAGTAATTTTATCATTTTCTTCTGAAACGAGTTCTCATGTAACGATTGTTTTCGCGTTCAAAATCGAGAGTTGTATCTTCTTCATGACCCGGATAAACCTTATAGTCACCCTCTAATTCGCCGATTTTTGCAAGTGAACGAAGTTCCTGACGACCATTACCGCCATAAAGGTCTGCTCTTCCTGCACAAAGGCGGAAAAGTGTGTCACCTGAAAACATAACTTTGTCATCCATGAAAAGATAACATACGCCACCTTTTGAATGACCAGGAGTATGCATCACTGTGATTTTTGTGTTACCGAGCATAAGCTCTGTGCCGTCTTCTGTCAAAATATCCGCATCAACTTCAGGAAATGGGTATCCCATACAGTTAAATTCAAATTCATTAATACTTATATCATGGAGCATTTCTTCGTCTTCTTTATGGATAACAACCTTTGCTCCTGTATTATCTTTCACCATTTTTGCACCACAGATATGGTCAAAATGGCCGTGAGTAAGAAGAATATATTTAACATTCTTACCATTAAGCTTTTCCATTAAACTCTCTTCCGGGAGTGATGGGTCAACAACTGCTGTTTCACCTGTTTCATTGTCAGTTACAATATATGTGTTTATTGTAAACCCATCATCCATTACTGCTAAATGCTTTTCTACTGTAATCATATCTTTCTACTTCTTTCTCCATATTTCTGAATCATAAAGGATTGTTACGGGACCATCATTGAGAAGTTCAACCTTCATATCGGCACCGAAAACACCCTTTTCTACATTTTTTACACCATTTGCAATAAGTTGGTCACAGAAATACTCGTACAACTCATTAGCTCTTTCAGGATGTGCCGAGTGTACAAATGATGGTCTGTTGCCCTTTTTCACATCGGCACAGAGAGTGAACTGGGAAACTGCAAGAATTTCACCATCCACATTCTGTATATCAAGATTCATTTTTCCTTCTTCGTCCTCAAAAACACGAAGAGTTGATGTTTTTCGGGCTAAAACCTCTGCATCGGCTTCGGTATCATCATCCATAACACCGAGCAATATAAGATAGCCCTTTCCTATCTTTGAAACAAGTTCACCATCCACGGTAACACTTGCTCTTGATACTCTTTGAATTACTGCTTTCATATTTATTCCTTATCTTTCAACACTAAGTATACCATCAACCTTTTCAATTCTCTGAATAAGGTTTTTAAGATGGTCAATACCACTGACATTAACGGTCAATTCTACTATTGCTCTGCCGTCCTTCATATCGTGAGTACTGATACTTGTGATATTAACTCGCATATTTGCAACCTGCATTGCAACCTCTGCCATAAGTCCCACACGGGAAAGGCAAGTAAGCTGAAGGGTTGCTTTATACTCTTCTTTAACATTCTGATTCCAATATGCATTTACCCAACGAGCAGGCTCGGCACAATTACTGATATCCTTCGGCACATTTGTACAATCTCTCTTATGAATTGAAAAACCGTGACCACGGGTAATGAAGCCGATAATATTGTCACCGGGAAGCGGATTACAACACTGTGAGAATTTAATCAGACAGTTGTCGATACCTTCGACAGTAACGCCCTCTTTATTCTTCTTTGAGTTATCCTTTACTGTAACAACCTTGATTTCCTGACGGCTCTTGTCATAATTTTTCTGATATTCTTCCTTGATGTAAGGCATCATTCGGTTGATGGAAAGTCCACCGTAACCGATTGCAGCATAGAAATCGTCAACATTTTCCATTCGCTGACGCTCTGAGAGTTTTTTAATAAACTTCTGATAATCTTCGTCGGACAGACGGATATAATTTCGTCTGAACTCGCGTTCGATTTCTTCCTTACCTTCAACAATATTCTCTTCACGTCTTTCCTTTTTGAACCAGGAACGGATTTTGCTCTTTGCCTGACTTGTTTTTACAATATTGAGCCAGTCACGGCTTGGTCCTTTACCCTGCTGGGAAGATGTGAGAATTTCAACAATTTCGCCTGTTTTAATTACATAATCAATAGGCACAATTCGTCCGTCAACCTTTGCACCCGTCATCTTGTTACCCACTGCAGAGTGAATAGCATAAGCAAAGTCGATTACTGTTGAACCGACGGGAACATTGATAACATCACCCTTTGGAGTGTAAACAAATACTTCGTCAGTAATAAGGTCGGTTTTGATTGTGGAAACAAGCTCTCTTGCGTCACCTGTTTCCTGCTGTGTTTCAAGCATTTCGCGAATCCACTGGAGTCTTTGGTCAAAACTTTGTTTTCCGCCTGAAACACCAAGTTTATATTTCCAATGGGCTGCGATACCGAATTCAGCAGTACGATGCATTTCCCAGGTTCTTATCTGCACTTCAAAAGGTGTTCCCTCTTTACCGATAACGGTTGTATGAAGTGACTGATACATATTTGGTTTTGGTGTGGAAATATAGTCCTTGAATCTGCCCGGAAGCGGATTATACATATCGTGGATAATACCAAGGCAGTTATAACAGTCAATTACACTATCAACAATAATACGCACAGCATAAATATCGTAAATTTCATCAAACTGTTTGCCCTGCATATACATTTTTCGGTAAATTCCGTGAACGGATTTGATTCGACCACTGATTTGAGCATTGGGAACAGTTTCGTGAACTCTGTCACCGATTTTCTGTTTTATACTTTCAAGGAAATCGTTACCTGAATCATTTGATTTTTTGAGATTTTCCTCAATTCCATCATATGCCACAGGGTCAAGAAAACGAATTGCACGGTCTTCGAGCTCTTCCTTTACGGAACGGATACCGAGACGATGGGAAATAGGCGCAAAAATCTCGAGAGTTTCAAGTGCCTTATCCCTCTGCTTCTGTGGTGGCATAAATTGTAAAGTTCTCATATTATGCACACGGTCAGCAAGTTTTACGATAATAACACGGATGTCCTTTGACATGGCAAGAAGCATTTTACGGATGTTTTCTGCCTGTGCTTCTTCCTTAGCTTCACTTGAGTTAATCTGAACCTGGCCAAGTTTTGTAACGCCGTCAACAAGCACTGCTACTTCTTCGCTAAAATCCTCTTTTAACTGTTCGATTGTATAAGGTGTATCTTCAACGACGTCGTGAAGGAGTGCCGACACAAGGGACTGCCAATCCATACCCAAATCAATAAGGATATCGCAAACTGCAATCGGATGAATAATATATGGCTCACCTGATTTACGTTTCTGGTCACCGTGATATTCCTTTGCAACTGCAAAAGCCTTATCGATAACTTTTAATTCTTCTTCGCTATGGATTGCTTTTATTCTGTTCCGAAGATTTGCATAAAGCTCGTTCACATCAACATTTACGTTAACAACATCTGCCATTATTACTCACCACCCTTCATTTCGTTTAATTCTCTGAGTATTTCTGACTGTGACAAATCGGCTTTTTTTTCCTCACCGTCAAAAACCAATTGTTCGTTTTCTGTTTTCACAAATCCTAATTCAATGAGCACGTCAATTGCTACCAACATTGTACAATATCTCTCAACAGGACAATTTGCTCTTACCATCAGAGTTTCAACATCATAGTACCAGCATTTGTACTGTTTCAGCATATTATAAACAGCCAACAAAAATTCTCTTGAAGGAGTCAGGAATTTTGCTTCATGAGAAGAAATTTCTTCTCTTCGTCTGTATTTTTCGTATAATGCTTTTGATTTGAATAATCTATCCTCATCAATGCCTGAAAAACGCATTTCTCTTATCTGTACAGAGGCTTTGACCTCACCTCTGAATTCATTTTTATCCACTCGCACGGCAAGGTCAACAATATCACCCTCGCAGAATGGAAAATCCATCACAGTTGTCTGGAACTTCATAGCTGTAAATGTCACGTTCCCCTTTGAAAGGGTCAATCTCATGTGTTTGCCCTCACCAACAGGCTTTGCACTTTCAATTTTTACACCAAAAATACCGAAAACAGGTTGAGGGTTACCTGCACCGAATGGCTCAAGAGTTTCGAGAGATTCAACTAAAGATGCATCGATATATGCAGGATTAAGCTTACAGTCAAGGAGCAATTCAGGAACTGCATCAGGAATTGTGTTTGCATAATCATTTATGCGACGGAAAAATTCACCTATATTTTCTCGTTTTATTCCAAGTCCGGCAGCCAATGTATGACCACCGAAATGTGTGAGCAAATCCTCACAGGACTTTATTGCGTCGTAAACTGAAAAACCGCTGATACTTCTTGCCGAACCGGTGCCCTCGTCACCATCAAAGGTGATTACAATAGTAGGTTTTCCGTATTTCTCTGTTATTCTTGCAGCAACAATTCCTATAACACCATGGTGCCAGCCTTCACCACAAACAACAATTACGCGGGAAAACCGAAGCATACTGTTGCTCTCAATATGTGCTATGGCAGACTCCATAATCTTACCTTCAAATTCGTGGCGCTGACGGTTACACATATCAACATTTTCACCAATCTGAAGTGCTGTAATCAGGTCATCGGACAAAAGAAGTCTGAGTGCTGTTGTTGCAGATTCAATTCGGCCTGCCGCATTGATACGTGGTGCTAAAGAATAAGTTACACCAACAGCATTGAGTTGTCTTTCACTCACTCCTGCTATCTGACGAAGTGCATTTATACCGTTACAAGGATTTGAATTGATTTTCGCAACACCATATTTTACAATTGCTCGGTTTTCGTCCTTTAAATCAACTACATCGGCAATTGTGCCCACTGCGATAATATCAGCATATCTGTTAAGTATTTCTGAATAGTCGCCTTTTTCCAATGCACAGACAACCTTGAATGCTACACCGACACCTGCCCAGTCTTTGAAATGGAGATTGCAATCTTCACGATGTGGGTCAATGACAGCAACTGCATCAGGTAAAACATCGCCAACCTGATGATGGTCTGTGACAACTGTGTCAATTCCTAAACAGTTGGCATAGGCAATTTCTTCAACTGCTGAAATACCATTATCCACAGTCACAATAAGCTTTACACCTTTTTCATTAAGGTAAGTTATGGCATCCTTATTCATTCCATAACCTTCACTGATTCTGTCAGGGATATAGTACATCACATCTGCACCACGGGAGAAAAGATATGAATACATAAGGGCTGTTGCAGTGACTCCGTCCGCATCATAGTCACCGAAAACGCAGATTTTTTCCTGATTTTCAATAGCTTTTTCGATTCTTAAAACTGCATTTTCCATATCTGCAATAAGATAAGGGTCACAGAAACTGAAATCGGAGTCAAAAAATTCCTCAACATCCTCATATTCTATAATTCCGCGGGATACTAATATAAGGGCGGTAAAAGGGTCAAGACTATGATTTTCTGCTACGTCGGCTGCTAATTCTTTATCAATATGCGCAATAAGCCACTTTTTTCTGCTCATTGGTCTTGCCCCCTTTCAAATTCAAAATTTATCGCATTTCACTAATTTATCATTATAGCATTTATTCCTTGATTTTTCAAGGTTTTTGTAGTAAAAACCTACCTATTTTACTGTTGAAAAATGGCACAAAATGTGCTAAAATAAATAGATAAATGAAAATGAGGTGTCATTATGACAGAAAAAGATATTCAGAACCAGAAGAACATAGAATTTCATGAGAAAAACGGTGTAAAAATTCCCTATCATCAGAGTGTTGTTATTGAAGAAAATGTCACTATCGGCAATGGTACGGAAATTTTACCGAACACTATGATTTTTTCGGGTGTTACTATCGGTGAAAACTGTGTAATCGGTCCGAATACGCTCATTAAAGAGAGCATTATCGGAAATGATGTAAAGCTCAATTCTGTTCAATGCTATCAGTCAAAAGTTCTGGACGGTGCTGATATCGGTCCTTTTGTGCACATACGACCGAATTCGGTTGTGGGTGAAAAGGTGCATCTCGGCAACTTTGTTGAAGTAAAAAATTCCAACATTGACGAAGGCACAAAGGTTTCACATCTCACTTATGTGGGTGACTCGGACGTGGGTAAAAGAGTTAACTTTGGTTGCGGTACTGTTACTGTCAACTATGACGGTAAAAATAAGCACCGAACAACTATCGGTGATGACTGTTTTATCGGTTGTAACACAAATCTTGTGGCTCCCGTCACACTCTGCGACGGTGCTTATACCGCTGCGGGTTCAACAATTACAGAAAATGTTCCTGCCGATTCACTTGGTATTGCGAGAGCAAGACAAGTAAATATTGTAGATTGGCGAAAAATAAATAAAGACAGATTCAAGAAATAAAGGAAAACAAAATGTTTAACAAATTCAGAAAAAAGACGGATATGGGTGCTACCGGTACACACGAATTTCTTGTTGTGGGACTTGGCAATCCGGGTAACAAATACACAATTACACGACACAACACAGGTTTTTTATGTGTTGATATGTTAGCTGAAAAACTCGGATTCAGAATTGACAGATTAAAGTACAAATCTCTTATGGCTGATGTTAATATAAACGGTCACCGTTGTATTGTTATGAAACCGCAGACGTTTATGAACAACAGTGGTGAAGCAGTAAGAGAATGTGCATCATTTTATAAAATTCCACCTGAAAAGGTAATCGTTATTTATGATGATATTTCCCTTGATGTAGGTAAACTTCGTATCCGCAGAAAAGGTACTGACGGTGGTCATAATGGAATCAAGAGTATTATTTATCATTTAAACTCTGACCAATTTCCAAGAATTAAGGTCGGTTGCGGTAAAAAGCCACATCCTGACTACGACCTTATTGATTGGGTTATTTCGGAATTTAGAAAAGACGAGTTAAAAGCACTTGAGCCTGCACTGGAAAATGCATGTAAGGCTCTTGAACTTTTGCTCGATAATCAAATTGATAAAGCTATGAATTTATATAACAGTTAGGTTAAAGTTATGTCTGCATTTACCGAAGCAATTAAAAACTCAGCAGAATATAACGGTGTTGTAAACAGTATCCGAAAAGGCTTTTTACCGCAGGGAATTTTAGGTTTGATTCCTGTCATGAAGGCTCATATTATTTCTGCTACAGTGGGGGGTCTTGGGAAAAAGGCCCTTGTTGTCGTGCCTGACGACGCTACTGCGGTGCGACTTTGCGAAGACTTAACTGCACTTGGAGTTTCTGCACTTCAATATCCTGCACGAAGTCTATCTTTTTACACAACTGATTCACAAAGTTACGAATACGAGCAAAAAAGAATTAAGGTTCTCAGACGAATGCTTGATAATTGTTGCGATATTGTTGTAGCAAGTGCAGAAGCGTGTCTTTCATACACAGTTCCGCCTGAAATCTTAAGTCAAAAATCAGTTCTGCTTAAGAAAAATGAGGAAACAACACTTGAAAATATTGTTATGTCCTTAAACTGTGCCGGATATACGAGAGTTGATGCAGTTGAAGGTGTCGGTCAGTTCTCTGTCCGTGGTGGTATTGTGGACTTTTTTTCTCCTGACGACGAAGAACCCGTTCGTATTGAACTTTGGGGTGATACTGTTGACACAATGTGTCGTTTTGATGTTGTATCTCAAAGAAGAACAGTTAATATTGATGAAATTTTAATCGCTCCGTCAAAGGAAATTATAATTGATAATCCACAGGAATTAATCGAAAAAATTGAAAAACTCGCTTCATCCATAAGAGGCAAGAAAACCGATATTATCCGTGAAAAACTGTACAATGATGTTGACAGACTTAAAGGCGGCTTGTCAGTAGGCTCTGCTGACAAATATTTACCACTTATTTATTCCCCTGCCACAATTTTTGACTATGCGGAAAATTATCTTCTTTTTGCTGTTGAAACAGGCGGAATAAAGGAAAAAGTGTCTTCTTCACAAAAACTTTTACTTGAAGACATCAAGGCTTGTGTTGATGACGGTACACTTTGTAAGGGACTTGACAAATTCTGTCTCACATTCAACGAACTTATTGAAAAATACGAGGAATTTGGTGCAACTTATATTGATAATTTTGCAAGAGGCAGTTTTGACACTCCTGTCAAAAGCCTTACTACATTTAATGGTAATACCTTGCCTGTATGGAACGGAAAACTTGATGTTCTTATGGAGGATTTGAAGCCTGTCAACACAAATGACAGTACGGTTGTGGTTTTTGCAGGTACTGAAAAAAGTGCAAAAAATCTTGCGGAAACCTTGAATGACGAGAATTTTGTTTCAGTTTATTTCTCCGTTATTCCTGAAAAATTCCCTAAGGGTGCAATCTGTGTCCTTGCAGGGTCACTTTCGTCAGGTTTTTCATATCCACGGGAAAAGCTCTTCGTTTTCACATATTCAAAGGTTTATCAGTCAAAATCAAGAAAACGAAACAAAGTATTTAAGGCAAGGGACACAATTCACTCCCTTGATGAACTTAAAAAAGGTGATTATATCGTTCATGCCGTACATGGTATCGGTATTTTTGATGGTGTCACCCAACTTGAAGCAAACAAAATTATAAAAGACTACATTAAAATCAAGTATGCCAAGAGCGATGTGCTTTATGTGCCCGTTACTCAGCTTGATTTGGTGTCAAAATATATTGGTCCCCACGAAGACGACGGAAAAGCGCTGAAACTCAATCGTCTTGGTGGCGGAGAATGGGAAAAAACAAGAAATAAAGTCCGTAGCGCAGTCAAGGATATGGCTGACCAGCTTATAAAGCTATATTCCCAAAGACTTCATAGTGAGGGCTATGCATTCTCACCTGACATTGATATGCAGATGGACTTTGAACGCCGTTTTGAATTTGAAGAAACCGGTGACCAGTTACGAAGTATTGATGAAATCAAGAGTGATATGGAAAAGCCTTATCCAATGGACAGACTTCTTTGTGGTGACGTTGGTTTTGGTAAGACAGAGGTAGCTCTCCGTGCTGTTTTTAAATGTATTGCAGACGGAAAACAATGTGCAATTCTTGTGCCTACTACCATTCTTGCGTTACAGCATTATCAGACAATCCTAAAACGATTTGACGGATTCCCCATTGAAGCAGAAATGCTTTCACGATTCCGTACACCAACTCAAAGAACAAAGATTATAAAGAGTATCAATTCGGGATTTGTTGACATTGTTGTTGGTACTCATTCACTTATATCAAAAAATGTTAAATTCAAGGATTTAGGTCTTCTCATAGTTGACGAGGAGCAGAGATTCGGTGTTGCACAAAAGGAAAAACTGAAAGAATTATTTCCCGGTGTTGATGTGCTTACTCTTTCTGCTACACCAATTCCACGTACACTCAATATGGCTATGTCGGGAATCCGTGATATGTCAGTTATTGAAGAAGCACCGTCTGACCGTTCACCTGTACAGACCTATGTTGTCGAACACAATATGCCACTACTCTGCGAGGCTATGGAAAAAGAGCTTCGTCGTGGCGGTCAGGTCTATTTCCTGCACAACCGTGTTGAAACCATTGACGGCGTTGCAAATTCAATTCAGGAATTCTTACCTGATGCGAGAATTGCCACTGCTCACGGAAAAATGAGTGAGGAGCAATTAAGCAATATCTGGCGTGACCTTATGAATGGTGAAATCGACATTCTCGTTTGCACAACAATTATCGAAACAGGTGTTGATGTGCCGAATGCCAATACACTCATCATTGAAGATGCGGATAAATTGGGACTTGCTCAGCTTCATCAGTTGCGTGGTCGAGTTGGTCGAAGTGCAAGACGGGCAAGTGCATATCTCACCTATAAACGAGACAAAAATCTTTCGGAAATTGCTTACAAACGACTTCAGGCCATACGTGAATATACAGAATTCGGCTCGGGCTTTAAAATTGCTATGCGTGACCTTGAAATCCGAGGTGCAGGCAATCTTCTCGGTGCTCAACAGCACGGACACCTTGCTGCTGTTGGTTACGATATGTATATGAAATTGTTAAGTGAGGCAATAAGCCAGGAAAAAGGTGAAAAGCCGAAGATGAGAGAATGTCTTATTGACCTTCAGATTAACGCTCATATTCCTGACAAATATATTTCTGCTCTGGCACAAAGGCTTTCTGTTTACAGACGAATTGCAGATATCCGTACTTTTCAGGATGCCGAAGATGTACGGGATGAGCTTCGTGACCGTTTTGGTGATATTCCACCATCCGTTGAAGGACTTATTGAAGTTTCTCTTTGCAGAAATACTGCATCTTCCCTCGGAATTTACGAAATCGGTCAGCGTGGTGAAACGCTCTGCCTTTACTGTGAAGAAATCAATCCTTCTTTAGTCCTTGATATTTCTTCAATTCTCCGTGGTCGTGTAGGCGTTACGGGAAGTGGCAAAAAGAGTATAAATGTCAAGAAAAACCCTGACCAGAATTCCCTTGAAACCCTCAAGGAGATTTTTGAGGCTGTAGAAAGCACGAGGTTAAACAAATGATTGGTACAATAGTCAACACTGCTACGATACTTACGGGAAGTATTATCGGCAGTTTACTGAAAAAAGGAATAAAAGAAAAATACACAAAATGCCTTATGAATGCTATGGGACTTGCAGCGGCAGGTATCGGCATAAATTCCGTTGTACAGAATATGCCGAAGAGTCAGTATCCCGTGCTTTTCATTGTGAGCCTCGCTCTCGGCTCACTCTTCGGCAATATGATTGATTTGGACAAGCGTTTCAACTCCCTTGTCGAGAAAAAAGGTAAAAGCGAATTAGGAAAAGGGCTTTCAACTGCAATTCTCCTCTTCTGTATCGGTAGTTTATCGATTTTAGGGCCTATTAATTCTGCTCTTAATAACGACCATACATATCTTTTTACAAATGCCACCCTTGATTTTGTGACAAGTATGGTTTTAGCATCAACTTACGGAATAGGAATTGCCCTTGCTGCTCCTGTGCTTTTCCTTTGGCAAGGCTCTATATATTTACTTGCAACCTTTTTAGGTGAATTCATGAGTCCTGACCTTATGTGTGAAATCAGTGTTGTGGGTGGTTTCCTAATTGCATCATCAGGACTTGCAATCCTTGAAATAAAGAATTTAAAGACACTCAATATGTTACCCGCCCTTATTATTCCACCTTTGTGGTTTATAATAATGTGGTTGATAACATTTATAAAGTGAAAGGAAGGTTAAATTTATGGTTTGGTTTGGCGCACTATTCATTGGAATTCTTGTGACTCTTGCCGACATTTTCCTTTTTGCAAAGGACAAAAAGGTTGGCACAATTATCACGGTTTTTCTTCGTGACACATTACTTTCTGTATTGTCAGGAATGGCACTTGCAGACAGACTTCTTGGTGTTAAGAATGTTCTTGAGATTTCTTCAATGAGAATTTCCTATAGTTGGAAATTTTTAGGACTTATTCTTGCCGTTGGTGTTATATTTTTAATTGTTTCTTCTTTTGTGAAACGCATTATAAAAGTAGAGTTTTCTGAAACAAAGCAGAAAAAAGGAACTCTTGCTTTGAAAATCGTTTCAACTGTATTCTTCGCACTCGGAGTTGCAGCATTTACAGGTACACTCTGGGGTAAGGACGCCTTCGGTGATTTGGCACCTGACCAGATTCTTATTAACCTTAACTCACCTACTGAGGGTACTGACGCCGGTGTTTACATCTCTCTTTTCACAGGTCCTGTGCTTACAACAGTATTGTTGACTGTAGCTTTTTGTACCCTTGTTTTTCCACAGTACAGAATTGCTTATGAAAAAGGTGAAAAACGAGCAGTTTTTCTTCCTGAACTTGCAATAAAGATAATTTCATTTATTCTTGCTATTGCAATTCTTGTTGGTGGTTGTGCTTTCGGTATTAAGAGATTCGAGCTCACCACTCTCTTTGATGCATATTTATCAGATTCCTCATATATAGAAGATAATTTCGTTGACCCTGAAACTGCAAGCATCAAATTCCCTGAACAGAAACGAAATCTTATTTTCATCTACCTTGAATCAATGGAAAACACATTTTTCTCAAAAGAACTTGGTGGATATTTTGATGAGAACTATATGCCTGACCTCGCTGAGCTTTCAAAGGAAGGTATCAGTTTCTCACATTTGAAAAAGGGCTTCGGCGGAGCTTCACGTACTTCGGGTTCAGGCTGGTCAGTAGCTGCTATGGTTAATATGAATGCAGGTATTCCTATGAAGGTGCCTGTTGACGGTAACTCCTATGGTAAGCCCGGCAACTTCCTTCCGGGTGCTACATGTTTAGGTGATATCCTTAAAGAGCAAGGCTATGAACAGTCAATTATGTTTGGTGCAGACGCTGCATTCGGTGGACTTAATTTCTTCTATGAATCCCACGGTGACTTCAATATTCTTGACCACAAGGGTGTTATTGAAAAAGGTTGGTTGCCTGAATACTATGATGTATGGTGGGGTTACGAGGATGACAAGCTCTATGAATTCGCAAAAAGAGAACTGACCCGACTTGCAGATTCGGACAAGCCATTTAACTTCGTTATGGAAACCGCTGACACTCACGCTCCTGACGGATATTTAAGTGAAAATGCAGAAAAGAAATATGATTCACAATATGCAAACTGTATTTATTACAGTCAGAAAGAAGCAGTTAAATTTGTCCGTTGGATTCAGGAACAGGATTTCTATGAAAATACTACTATTATTATTGTCGGTGACCATTTAAGTATGGCAAGTGAATTCTTTAAGGATGTTAAAGGTTATCATCGTACAATATACAATCTTTTCCTTAATGTGCCTGAAGAACTCCGTAACATTCCTGAAGAATATAAATTCGGCAGAAATTGGGCTCCATTTGATATGTTCCCTACAACACTTGTAAGTATCGGTGTTGAAATTGAAGGTGACCGTCTTGCACTCGGCACCAATATGTTCTCAGGTGAAAAAACACTTGTTGAAAGAGATGGTTTCAAAACAGTGCATGAAGAATTGGCAGACCGCAGTAATTTCTATAACAACAATATTCTCGTTGACTGGGAAACTGTTGGTAAAAAATAAAAAGCAGGTGAAAATTCATGAAAAGCAATGCTCAGAAAAAGGGAAATAAAAAAATGGGATTGAAAATATTTCTTATTATTTTAGGTGTTTTTGCGATTATAGGAATTACTTTTACAATCGCAAATAAGATTTCTATCAGAAAGATGACAGATTATATTTCAAATATTGAAAAGATTTCTGCCCAAGACCCTGTGACAGTTGCAAAAGACAGTGAGGGACTCTACACAATCACCACTGACCGTGAGCTTAAAGTTATGCAGCTTACCGACCTTCATATCGGTGGTGGCATTATGTCACAAAAGGACGACAAGAAAGTTATAAATGCAATAGTATCAATGGTTAAGGAAGAAAAGCCTGACGTTGTTATTGCCACAGGTGATATAAGCTACCCGGTGCCTTTCACTGCATTTACTTTCAACAACCAGTATGCCGCAACAATTTACGCTACTCTTATGGAGCAGCTCGGTGTTTACTGGACTCCTACCTTCGGTAATCACGATTCAGAAATTTACTCAATTTACAACCGTGAAAAAATGGCTGACTTTTACGCTGATGAAAAATGGGGAAACTGTCTTTTCCTCAAGGGTGACGAAAATGTTGACGGATTCGGCAATAATGTAATCAAGGTTAAAAATAGTGATGGAATTATCACTCAGGCACTTATCACGATGGATTCGAACGACTATCCTAAGGAAAACCCATTCACAGGTATTGTTGCCGGTTTTACAGGCAATTACGATAATATCCACGAAAACCAGATTGAATGGTATAAAGCATCTTGTGAAAAGCTCAATTCTGAAAACAAGACTATTATCGAAAAAATCTCTGACGAAGACAAAAAGACAGAGGCTCTCGAAAAATATGGTCTTGTAAAATCGCTTGTATTTATGCACATTCCTCCTGTTGAATATGCAGCTGCCTGGGATGAATTCAAAGCAAACGGATACAAGGATACTCAAAATGTAAAATACTATTACGGTACACTTGGTGAAAATGTCTGCGCACCTAAAACAGATGACCAATTCTTTGAAACTGCCTTAGAGATGAAGAGTACACAGGGTATGTTTGTAGGTCACGACCACATCAATATCTTCTCTTTGGATTACAAGGGAATTCGTCTTACATATGGTATGAGCATAGACTATGTTGCATATGGTGATATTGATGAAGTCGGCACACAACGTGGTTGTACAATCATCACAGTCAAACCTGACGGCACATTTGACTGTTACCCTGAAAATTACTATCAGGACAAATACGAAAGCTCTAAAAATGAAGATGTTACAATGCAACAGTTGAACGAAGAATTCAATTAATTGAGGTTTTAAAATGCTTATTGTTATTGTTATACTTATTGCAATAATGTGCACGGGAATGACGGCTTGTGGCAAAAATGAGTTTTATGAGGACTATTGTTCTCATAAAAACACCACAACTGTAAATGCAATATTTTCTGTTCTGATTTTCCTGAGTCATGCTGTGTCCTATATTGACCTTACTAACACATTTGACCAGCCATATCTTGATATCAGAAAATTTTTAGGCCAGGGCGTAGTTGTTACATATCTTTTCTATTCGGGATACGGAATTATGTGCTCCATTCTCAAAAAGAAGTATGAATATGTGAAGTCAATGCCTGTCAACAGACTGTTTAAAACCTGGTTGCACTTTGCAATTATTATTGTTATGTACATAATCCTCTCCTTTGTCACAAAAGAAGGATATGACATTAAACGTTTCCTTATTGCATTTACAGGGCTTAAGAGTATCGGAAACAGTTGCTGGTATATGTTTGTGACCTTTGCACTCTACATTCTTGTGATTATTGGCTTCATGATTTTCAGGAAATCACAAAAACTTGGACTTGTTGCAACTGTACTTCTCATAATCGGTTTTGTGTATCTTGAAAAGAATGTATTTAAACTTGACATTATTTTCTATGACACGATTCTCTGTTTCCCACTGGGTATGATTTTTGCAGTGGCAAAACCACATATTGACAAAATCCTTATGAAGAATGATATTGTCTGGGCTATTGCTCTTTGTGGAATTTTTACCGCGTTTATGTACCTTGCCCAGAATAAGAGAGAAACACTCAACCATCTTATTGGTTTCTATGCACTCATTCCTGTGCTTATCACAATTCTGATGATGAAAATTAATATCAGAAGCTCTATTCTTGACTGGTTTGGTGCTCATATTTTCAGTTTCTTTATGTTGCAGAGAATACCAATGCGACTTCTGTGGCGTTTCGGTTACGATAAAAACAGTTACTTATTTATCGCCATCAGTTTCCTTGGAACAGTTGTACTGTCAACGGTATTTGATGAATGTATGGCAAAACTTGATAAGTTGATATTCAAGAAAAAAGGATAAAAAGAAAACGGAGAATGGTTATTCATTCTCCGTTATTTTATGTCTTTCTGTAATCTGTAACTATTCTATTTCATCAAGGTTAACACCTTTGGTTTCTTTGACTTTTGCTGTGAACATTATTGCTGCCACACCTACTGCAACAACAGAAATTGCAAGGCATACCCACCAGATTGGGAATTTAATCATACCTACGATTGCGAGAAGATAACCAACGGCAAGACCGATTATAACTAAAAGTCCTTCTGCACCAACTACAGATGCACGGATGTCCGTCGGCACTTTTTCGGTCATCATAACATTCATATAGTCTCTTCCAATCCAGTATGAGCCTTGGTAAAGTCCGGCAAAGAAGCCAATCAGATATGGATTCCATCCATTGAGAATACCTGCTACGAAAAGGCAATACCCTGCCATACAGGTAATTGAAAATCCTGTTACAGTTGCTTTTCTGCCAAGTTTGTCAGCAATAAAGCCTGAAAGGAAGGTAATTGTAGCATAAACCACCGGCACCATAAAGAGAGCCTTTGTAATTTCACTTGTACTCATACCAACTTTATGCATTGAAGACTCGAAATAAAGGGCGATTGCAGGCATTGCCGAGTCAAAGATTATATGTGAAATAATCAGATTTTTTGTGTCGGGATTTGAGAAAATATATTTAACTCCGTTGAAAACACCTGACTGGTTTCTCTGTGCCTCTTTTTGTTGTTTTTTAAGAGCTTTTTCTGCTTGTCTTTCTTCAATTGGTCGTGAAAGATACTCGATTCTTTCGTTTATAAAGACCTTTGTATCCTTTGCGAACAATACAACAAGTAAAACTGCCGCAAAGCCGATTACAGCAGGGATTAGGAAGATTTCACGCCATCTTGTGGCATCGTCACCCATGAGCATATCACGAAGTGTTGGAATGAGAATAACGCCCAGAATACCAAAGCTCTTCAGAAAACTATAAATCTTTGCACGGTGCTTATCAGGTGCTTCTTCAAGAATATAGATAATCTGAATATCGTGTCCCATAAAGAAACTGATTATGGCAAAGCCCACAAGGAACATTATGTAACTTGTTGAAAGGTGGATTACAAGAAGTCCCAGCGCCATACCAAGCGTTGAAATAGCAAAGAGTGGTTTTCTTCCCCATTTATCGGCAAGTGCCTTGTAAAATGGTGTGAAAATACCTAAAACATAGGTGAACACACCCACACCTGAATGAAGCGCAAGACCTTCCTGGAAGGTATAGTATTTACCCATAAACGGATTGTTTACAAAGAATTCTGTAACAAAAGATGACTGTACTGTAACTGTCAGATTACTTGTAACCTCATCAAGAATGTTGACAATGGCAATAAGCATAAGTAACACGAAGAAATATTTACTGTTATTTCCTCTGCCCTGCATCTTTTTGAGCCTTTTTATTTCCTTTTGCTCATTAAGGGTTATCTGTTCAACAGTTTTCATTTACACTTCCCCTTTCAGTTTATATTCTAATTATAAACAAAAAAATATGACCTGTAAAGACAGGTCATAAATTTTGTTATGTAGTTTTATTATCCTTTGAAACCACCGTTGAGAACAACAACGAAGTCAACGATAGCAGT
Organism: Candidatus Fimenecus sp.; assembly: GCA_045579305.1. Taxonomy (GTDB): domain Bacteria; phylum Bacillota; class Clostridia; order Oscillospirales; family Acutalibacteraceae; genus Fimenecus. Next base: position 27,908 of record JAZNLY010000039.1, read on the forward strand.
TGCCTGCTGAACAGGAACAGTGAAACCCATAGCACTGATAGTAAGGTTTTTGAGTGTGATGTTAGTAACATAACTCCATGTACCATTTACAATCTGTCCGTTACTGTTGATAGCAACCTTAACGATAGGGTTAGTATAATGAAGTGTACAATCCTGGTCAGCAATAGAAGCGTTCATACCAAGACCTGAGAACTGACCGATAACAGAGTCGATATCACCAACAACTGAGATTGCGTGACCTACTGTGCCATTGTACATATTTCCGTTACCCTTATCTGTCTGTTCTTTCATAAGCATTTCAATAACAATATTGTTACCATTCTTATATGCTTTTGCTGCCTTTACATCAGAAACTGAAAGATTAGTATGACCACCTGTAATACCCTGAATATTCTTTGAGTTATTCTGAAGTGCTTTTGCCATAACGCCTTCTGCAAAGCTAAGCAAAGTACTGTTGATACCAGGAGCATTCATCTGACGTAATGTCATCTGCTGATATGAAGTTACAGAATTATGAGTCTTTGCAGCAGAGTGTTTATATGCTTCAACAATCTGTGCAGTTGTCCATGTTGACGGGTCGTTTGACTGCTGAGAATTTCCCTGCTGATTATTGTTCTGTTGACCATTCTGCTGGTCATTATCCTGTGGGAAATTGTTCATATCATTATTCTGGTTAAAGTCGCCAAAATTAGGATTAGCACCTGCTACATCCTTTAATTCTATCTGACCTGACTCGATAAGATAGTTGTAATATGCGAACATCTGGCTACAATATTCACAGTCACATTTTAAGTCTTTATCCTTATTATTTGCTAAAACAGCAAAAACTATTGAAAATACTGCTACGAAAAATACTACTACAGCTACAACGATTGCAATTATCTTCTTTGTTTTGTCCGGCATCTTTGCCTTTTTGGGTGTTGCAGCAGGTGTTGCAGCAGGCTCTACCGGGTTCATAGGTTCTTTAGATTCCATAGTTATTTCCTCCTATATACACATATGAAAATATTCTACTATAAATTTATTATTTTGTCAACGAATGACATAATAATTGAATACTCATAATACCGGCTTCCCATTTTCAAAAGTCACAGGTTTTATGTATGTAAGTCTTGGTGATTTGAAGAAGTCCTTTGTAGCTGTTGCGTGATAAACCATTATAATCTCGCCGTTTTCACGATATAGAAAACTACAATGACCTGCATTATAAATATTCTTCAAAGGCTCATTCGAGTGAACTTTTCTTCTGCTTTTTTCCCAATTATTACTATCCATTACTTCCCCACCATTGAAGGTGAGCATACCCATACAGTAACCGCCTGAGCTGAACCCACTTGCGGAATAAACAATGAAAATATCATCTTCATTATATAGGACAGCGGGACCTTCATTAACGCTCCAGCCCTTCTTCTCCCATCTGTATTGCGGCTCACTGAGCAATACTGAATTGTGATTTCCGTTTTCATCAGTTTTAAGGGTATATGGGTTTTCCATCTCTGTCATAAGAATTCCCTGATGGGCAACATTAAGGTAAGCAGAGCAGACAAAATAGAGTTTTCCGTCTTTTTGAAGATATGTTCCGTCAATGTTATTCATTCCATCGGGTGCTAAAAATCCTTTGAATTCATATTCGCCCATAATGTCCTCTGTTTTACTTTCAAGGACAAAGGAATATCGGTAATAGTCGTCGTGGTCGATTGTTTCCTTTGCATAGGGCATTGTACCCCGTGGAACAAGGTTTTTATCAAACCTTCCGCAAGCAACGATATACCATTTATCCCCTATTTTATGAATTTCGGGTGCCCAGATATCACCCACAATTCCGTCATTACCACACCAATAAACAGTTCTCATTTTCTCGACTGTAATGTCATTATAGGCATTGACCTTGAAAATATCCACACCGCCACCCGTTGTAAATGTATAGTATGTGCCGGTTTCATCCTCAACAATGCACGGGTCTCCACCATTTACATTATCTATTGGTTTGTCATAAGGCGTTATTGTCACAAGCCCCAATGAAACGAGAATTGAAAGAATAACTGAAGTTATTGAATTGAGTAAATTCTGCATAATTATCACCGAAAAGATAATATCACATATTTTTAAAGTTTACAACAAAAAAGCGTCCTGAATAAACTCAAGACGCTCTTATTTTTATTTCGCTAATTCCACAAGGGCATTTTCGTATTCACTGTAGAATTTTTCCACAATTTCTCTGTCTTTTTCTGTACCGAAGAAGCTGATAGAGATACATAAATCCCCTCTGAAACAACCTATTGTTGCAACTGCGCAAGGCTTACGCTTTGCAGCACCTGACGCATACATATCCATAGGCTCATTTCCATCCAGGGCAAGTAACTGTGTTTTTGTTACACCGATATTACTTACAGAAAGTGATGGATTACTGTAGCACATTTTGATAATTGGCTCAGCCTGAGCATAAACCATTGATTTGTATGCAAAATCCAACAATGGGATGCCATAAAGACCCATAAACTCATCATTTTTATATTTCTGACCTGCTTGCTTTACTGCTTCAAGTGTTTCCATTGGAGTTTCACCAACCTTATCAACAGTGCAGTTGATAAATGAAACCTCATTTGTATAACCAAGCTTTGCAGGGTTTTTGATATATCTTCTGAGGTCAACGGCTGTAGTCACATTTACTGTGTCATCTCCGCTTAACCCTGTAAGTTTTTTGTAGGCATGCATATATGCAGTAAGCAGCAAATCATTTCCGCTACATCCTGCTTTTTTAGCCACCGCCAAGGCAGGCTGGAAAATTTCACTGCTGATTTTATAACGGGTGAGAATTGGCTTGTCGTCCTTGCTGTCAGGAGTATATGGGAAGATGTTTTTCACCTTTGATGCAGGATTTGTAAAGAGTGATTTTGCCTTTTTACGCTTATCCTTTTCGAAATCACCATAAACCTGGTCAAAATCTCGTGGTCCCTGACTATATGCCAATGGACTTGTGCCATCTTTTACAAGATTTGTGTAGTTGCGACAGATATCGGCAACAAAAGTAAAGAAGCCTGTACCATCAACGCACATATGATTCACAAGATAGCAGACAGTTGTCTTTCCATCATTATAGAAAAGGTGGATTTTAAGCTGAATATTGCTATCCGTTGGAATTTCCTGTGTAAAGAAGGTGTCTTTCTTAGCAATTATTGGCTCTTCATCTGAAGAAGTCACAACCTCACCAATATGATACGGCATTGGTTTCCAGTATGGTGAAATCGGACTGTAAACCACCTTTGAACGGAAGATATATGCTTTCTCAAGCAATCCCATAACTGCAGTTTTATAACTTTCTTCGTCCACAATATAGTCATAAACTAACTCGAGTCTTTCCATTCTGTCCATATATTTACGGCACATAAAATTGATTTTATCAAGCAATTCGCAACGTATTTTTTTAGGACGACTATTTAATTTTCCGTTTTGTATTTCACTTTCAATAAGGTCAACACAGAATTTTTCGTTTGTTGCACCTGATTTAATAAGTTCATCAATTCGTGCAACAACATCTGCATTTTTTACTGAAAGCTGTTTTAAGACATTGTCTTTGTTCATTTTATTCACCTTAGTCAATTACGTGAGATAGGAAGAATTCCTTTCTGTCGTCACTGTCAATAACCTTGATAGGCTTAACCTGGTTAAGGTTTGCACCGCGTGCACGAAGAACTTCACGATAGTCATCGTATGTACCATGACGAAGGAATTTAACCTCACAATTTCCGAGAGCACCACTGTCGATAAGTGGTTTAACGGAAACGTTACCTTCGCAGAGTTTTTCTTCAAATACCTTTGTATATCTGTCCCATTCGCTTCTTGGCACCGGTTTTGCAGTTTCAACAAGAAGTGCATAGTGACCGGGAGAAGTTGTACGGTCAGGATAGATACTGTAACCGATAAATGTTTCGTCAAGCTCTTCTGCCATATTTGCAACGATTTCGTCAAATGCCATTGAGCTGATTTTTTCACCACTGATATTTGCAATCTGGTTAAGTCTGTAGCAGAATGTAACCATTGGTGATTCATAATAGTAACCTGTTACACGAATTACGTCTTCGATTCTGTAACGATAGAAACCACTTGTATTTGTAAGGATGATTTCATATTCCTTGCCAACCTCAAGGTCCTTAATTGTAAGAAGATTATCATAATCATCTGAATCAATAGGACGGAACTCATAGAAACCATTCTGTGGAAGCATTACATATTCAAAAGAGTTAAGCTCGATAGGAACTGCCATCATAGCTTCTGTTGCTGCATATCCGAGATAATGAATTGGCATATCGTCACCGAGATATCTCTTGAGCTTCTTTTCGTAGAAAGCAAGAGCACCTGTGCCCATACCGTACATCCAGGAAACATTCGGCCAGATTCTTGGCACGATTGGTGACTCATCAAAGCCCTTACGGAATTCATTTCTAAGCTCTTCCGCTCTTTCCGGGTTTGGCTTGAGTCTCTTCTGAAGCTGTTCACGCATTTCATCAGGACACTTGATACTGCTGTTGATAACACCCTTTTCGATATCGTTACAGAGCATTTCCCAGTTTTCTTCAAGATAGAAGAACATTGATTCAAGAGTTGTGATGAAAATTGTACCGAGATAACTTACGTTTCTGTGCTGTAAAGCAAAGAGTAATTTAAGATAATGTGAATCGTAATCAAGATTTCCGTCAGCAAATTGCAATTCCTTCGGAGAAGTTGCAATCATTGGAACAATAGGCTTAATATTGAGAAGTGGAATTGAAGAAAGACAGCTTACTGTTTTGCCGTTTCCGAGCTTACGACAGTTTACTTCAGCAGTGAGCAAGCCCTTCTGTGGTGGCATTTTTCTGCCCTGTGCCTTGAACCATTTGTATGCGCAACCTACAGGTGCACTGAAGCTGAAGCACTGACAAACCCACTCTGCCCATGCTGAAAGCGGAACAAGCTTTGACTTACCTGTACTACCTGAAGACTCTGTAAATCTACGTACAAAAGCAGCTGTATTAAGGTTCTTTTCACCCTGTGCCATTCTCTGTACATACTCGTCATAATCATAGTAGTTTGTAAGAGGAACAAGTTTTTTGTAGTCCTCATAACTATGTACATCGGCAAAATTATTCTTTTTACCATATACAGTATTTTTGTTCTTATTCATCAATGCCTTGAGCAAAGTTTCCTGAACCTTGTTGGCATTTTTAGCATAGATTTTTAATTTGGCATGTTCCATTCTGCCAAGCATAATACCAAAATTGGTATTCATTCTGCTGATAATAGGATTCATATTAATTCCTCCAATTTTTTTATATCTTTGTTTTGCAATCGACATATTTTCACAATTAATAATTGTACCTCTTTTTAGTTAATTTGTCAATGTGGAAACACTTACACTAAAAAGTCTAAAAAAACTCCCTTTCGGGAGTTTTTTAGAATCCGCCACCAATTACGATGATATATTCAATTTCTGCGTCTGCATGCTTGACCATAACACCGCTTATATCAAGATTTCTGATATAAATCATTGAATTATAGCTCCATGTACCCTTTTCAATGATACCGTTTTCATTAATTCTGACTTTTACTGTAGGTTTTGCATAATGCACCTTAATATCAGCCTCTTCAAACTTAATATCAAACATAGGGAATTGTTCAACTGCAGTTGCCACATTACCTAAAACATTGATTGCATGTCCTACCGAACCACCCTGGAAATCACCATAAATGCCGTCAGTCTGCTCAACCATAGTCATTTCAATAACTGTATATTTGCCCTCTTTATATGCCTTTATTGTTTTCACATCTGACACAGCGAGTTTGGTGTATCCGCCTGTAACACCGCCATAAGAGATTGCATTATTCTTAATAACTGTATCAATAATAGGCTTTATTGCATTAAGAAATGCGCCAAGCACACCACTGTTCTTTACTTCAAGCTTATGAAGAATCATTTTCTGTGATGACTGAACTGAAGAATGGGATTTTGCTGCCGCTTTTTTGTAATATTCAACTGCTTCAGCCTTTGTCCATTCAGCAGGGTTTGCCGGAAGTTCTCGCTGTGGTGCTTTTTCTTCTTCCTTCTGAGGAGGAGTATCCACACCACCAACAGAATCTCCACCATTTGTCACGGGTTCACCATTTTCATCAATAACGGGCTCTTCCGTCTGAGAATCTGTCACCGGGTCCTGTGAATCGAAATCAATGTTTTCGTCGTTATCTTTTTCAGGTAAAACAGATTCTGTTCCTGATGTTGCAATTCTTTTATCAGCAGTTGCTTTACCAAGATATACAACACCTACCGTAAGAGCTATAGCAAGAACCACTGCAATAAAGCTCGTGAAATTGGAAGATGCTTTTTCTTTCTTTATCTTTTTAACTTCTGCTTGTTCGGGAGTCAAAGGTACTTTTGCCACAACACATTCTCCTTTTAAAATAGTATTGTTCACTCTATTTTACCCCTATTTTCTCCCTTTGTCAACGAAAAAGAAATTCATATATGGCTATAATTAAAAAATATCAGAACCCGCCACCTGTCTGAATAATATATTCAATCTCAGCATATGCCTGACCAATGGCAATTTTGTTTATCATCAGATTTCTTATATTAATCTTCGAATAGTGACTCCATGTACCTTTTTCGATTATACCCTTTTCATTGATTTTCACCTTTACTGTTGGCTTTGTATAGTGGATTTTAATATCGGACCGGTCAAAATTAATGTCGAATGCAGGAAATTGCTCTGCAACAACCGAAACATTGCCAACCACACTGATTGCATGTCCCACTGTACCCTCGTGAGAATTACCATATATACCGTCGGTTTGTTCCAGCATGGTCATTTCAACTACTGTATATTTACCTTCTTTATATGCCTTTACAGTTTTGATATCCGAAGCATTCAGTTTATTATAACCGCCGGTAACGCCCTTGAAGGTTATCTCGTTATTACCGATTACAGTATTTACCACAGGTTCAATGATATTAAAAAATTCACCCAGGATTCCGCTGTTTTTGACCTCAAGCTTGTGCAGAACCATTCTCTGTGACGACTGCACCACAGAATGTGATTTTTTTGCTGCTTTTTTGTAATACTCAATCACTTCAACCTTTGTCCAGTCCGAAGGATTATCTGACATTACTTTTTTAGTGGTGGTGACCTCTTTGTTCTCAACTTCATTTTTAGTTTCAATCTCTCTGGTTTCGGTTTCTTCGGTTACAGATTCTGCCGTCACATCAAGGTCCACATCACCTGAATTTACTGCTCTGTCGGAGTTTTGTTCCGTTTCGGTTTCGGCCGAATTAACATTCATAGGCTTGTCACAGCCTACAAAAACAAACACAAGGGATATTGCAAGAAATACTGCGAAAATTTTTCTCATAAAAAAACCTCCTGCAGATATTGTGTACAAACAAGTCGTTAAAATACACAGATATCTACAGGAGGGAAAATTATTTTACTTCGGAAATAAGCTCTTCAAAGCCTTCTGTAAAAGCTGCACCGGCAGTTCTGCTGAGAATATTCACTTCTTCATTTTCACCAATCAATGAGTGGTATTCGTTATCACGAAGAACATATCCGGCCTGGTCATTACAAAGACCATAAACCATTACATTATCAATATTTGCTGTTTCAGTTAATGGAGCGTAATCCCATGTTTCACCCTTCCAGGCAGCTTCACCTGATTCAGGACCACCGAAGATGAGCATTGGGTCAAATTCACCGGGGCACATAAAGATTCCCACTTCATTACCAAGTTCCATATAACCGATTTCAGTAATCATTACATTCTTGAATCCGTCTTTTACGATTACTGCACTGAGAATATCCTGACGTGCAGCAAGAGTTAAAATGCCATTATCAACATCAAGGAAAACCTCTTTATGTGCCACATTAAGCACCGGGTCAAGCTTGATATCGTTATTGATTCTGATTACTTTATCAGCAAGTGCATTACCATAAGCTGTGAGATTTTCAACATCAGTTGCACCCTCAACCTCTGTAAGCTCTCTTTCCTGACGGATTGCAAGCTCTGCACCAAGTACGTACACAACATTTGCGCCAACTTTTTCGTTTATTGCCTTTTCAATATAATATGGATAGTCAGCAGTCAGTTCATCAGGTCCTGCGCCCATACCTGTACAGTGCATTGAGCCCTGAAGAATCCATGTTTCCTTTGAGCCATCACGAGGCACAAAGCGAAGTCTGTGAATATTACTGTCAAATGACCAAGGGTCACGAGCGTCTCTCATATATTCGGAAACATCTGTGTATCCATAATAAAGGTCGCCTTTTTTCATATCTGAAATTGCAGTTTTCATACATTCAGTTGTCTTTTCAAAAAGGTTATCCATAAACTGCTGATTTTTCATCACCTTGATATCATCAAGAAGACCACCCAAAGCAGCATTTGTTGTGTTGATTAAAAGACCCTTTAAAAGCGGAATATTCATACCAAGCGTATCGATACAAGAGTGCTGATGAAGTACGGAAACATTTACACTGATTATGTCAAGTCCCTTTGCTTTTGCATATTCCATAAGTCTTGCACGGATAACCTGAACATCACCACGGGACATACCGAAGCCATCAATAACGGCGTGTACAACTGTACCGCTCACACCATCAGAAACTGCATATACGCGGACTCTCTGGTCATCATTAATTTTCTTTGGTACTCTTCCCTCGAAAACCTCAAGTGTTCCTGCAAGGAAATACTCACCATTCATAATGTCGAGTCCTTCAAGGAGTGATGCACCTGCAAAGCCAAGATACCAGTCAGAATCTGCTTTTACTGAAGTGTCGAATTCGTCCTCACCCTTTAAGAACAAGTCGGAATCATAATCCTCTAACTTTTCCCAATCACCGTCATATCCGGGCCAGAAAAGATTAAGCACTGTAAGAATACGATGAATAAGCGTATCGAGTGACATATAGAACATGTTTTCAATATTTATTTCCTGTTTTGCTGCACTTACAGTTGTCGGTAAGCAGAAAACAGAAAACACCATTATTACTGAAAGGATGATTGCCAATATTTTTTTACTCATTAATTACCTCTCCTTTGCTTCTATAAATCACATTATACAATTAAAATTTACATAGTTCAATACAAAATTATAAATGAGGACAAAAAGTTTGACATTCTCCTTAAAAACGCAAAACTTTTACACTGTTTTTCAATGTGTAAAACTTGTTTCAGATTCATTGACAACTGTCAAATATTATAGTAAAATCTGCATTGACGTGTGTCAAACCACGTGTATAATTATGTTATTTTTTATTACATCATTTTTAAGATATACAACAAAAACAAGGAGTTTTAATTGAGGATATGGGTAAATCACAGCTTTTAACTGTAAGAGATATTGTGAATTTTGCTGCTGAAAAATATGGTGAAAAAGATTTCTGCAAATTTTTCCGTGAGGGTGAAATTGAAATCAAAAATTTCGTTGAGTTCCGTGAGGACTGTTATGCAGTAAGCAGATATATAAAGAACATTGAAAAAGAAAAGATGCACATCGCATTCATCGGTAAAACAAATTACGAATACATCGCTTGTCTTACAGGTATGATTTGCAGCGGTAATGTTGTTGTGCCATTTGACCCTAATATCTCTGTTGAAGAGGCTTGTCAGCTTTTTGACGACGCTGATATCCAGATGCTTTTCTGTGAGGAAGAATTTTTGAGCAAGGCTCAGGTAATTCAGGAAAAATACAAGGGAATCCGTCAGATTGTATCCCTTGGTGACTGGCATTGGTTTGACAATATTTTCAAGACATATTCTGCTGATTCTGAATACGCTTCTCTTTCAGATATTGAAATTGACCCTTATGAAACTGCATTGATTATTTATACATCAGGTACAACAGGTGAAAGAAAGGGTGTTATGCTCACAAACCATAACCTTGCTTCCAACTCCTGTTATGACACATATAAAGGTGGCGAAGGAGACGTTTTCCTTTCAGTTTTACCTATGCATCACGTTTTCTGTTATGCTTGTGACGTGCTTAAGGTCCTTTATGACGGATGTGCTATCTGTCTTAACGGTGCACTTCCGAATATCTACAGAAATTTTCTTATATTTGAACCTACAAACACAAGAATTGTTCCCCTTCTCTGTAAGGCAATTCTCACAAAAATCAAGATTCAGGAAAGAAAACACCCTGAACTTTCCCCTCGTGAGGTCGCTGACCTTGTTGTCGGTAAGCGTCTTACAAAATTTATTGCAGGTAGTGCCTTTTTGAGTGGTGCTTTGATTGATGAATTTGCAAAATACGGTATCACTGCCCGTCAGGGTTATGGTATGAGTGAATGTAGTCCTCGTATTACAACATCTGACTTCTCAGAAGATAACAAATATTCAAACGGTGTGCTTACAGGCGTTGACGAGGTAAGAGTTGTTGACGGTGAAATTCAGGTTAAGGGTCCTTCAGTTATGAAGGGGTACTATAAAAAACCTGAAAGAACTGCTGAAAGCTTCACTGAAGACGGATATTTACATACAGGCGACCTGGGTTATATCGAAAATAACCACATCTACCTTGTTGGTAGAAAGAAAAATCTTATTATCCTTTCAAACGGTGAAAACATTTCTCCTGAAGAGCTTGAAAACAAGTTCGTTGACGACGGAATTATTAAAGAAATCGTTGTCCGTGGTGAAAAGGATAGTATTATTGCTGAAATATTCCCTGACGAGACACTTGCTGCCACAATGGGAATTACAGATATTTCTGCTGAAATCAGTAAAATTGTTGACAGAGTAAATACAACGCTTAATACGGACAGACATATTCATTCTTTCGTCATCAGGGAAATTCCTTTCCCAAGAACTTCAACAGGGAAAATCAAAAGAACACAATTTAATTTTAAAGGGGATGAAGCAAAATGATAGAAAAAAAATTGCGTAACGGTCAAATCGTTAAGGCATATCCTATCTCCAACTCACAAAAAATGATGTTCTTAATGTCACTCAAATACGGTTCAGGATATCCTGTTAACAACATCGGTTGCGGATATTACTGGCAGGGTGACTTACACATCGGTATTCTTAAGGAATCCGTTTATGAAGCAATCGAGCGTTGTGACACAATGCGACTTCGTTTCACAAAGGATAAAAAAGTAAGAATTAATCTTCATCAGTATGTTACTGAAAAGAGTGAGCTCAGGATTGAAGACTGGGATTACAGCCACTTAACAGTTGAAGAAGCTGAAGCAGAGCTTACAAAGATTTCAAGACAGAACATTCCGATGTATGAATGTGAAGTTCACAAGATTGCTGTTGTTAAGTTCAAGGATGGTTATAAAGGTCTTTTCATAAGATTCCACCACCTTGCTATGGATGCTTATTCAGTTAAGATGTTCCTGAATGACGTTATCGAAATCTACAAGAGCAAGACTCAGGGAACACCTTATCCAAAGCCAATGAGACCATATATCCCTGTTCTCGAGAAAGAGCTTGAATATATGGAATCAGAACAGTGTGAAATCGACAAACAGTATTGGTTTGATTCACTTGCAAAGGCAGACGAGCCAATCTTTACTGACTTTATGATTGACAATCGTCTTAAACATCAGCAGAAAGAAAATCCGGGACAGCGATATGCCGACATTCACTCAGGTCTTCCTGATGCTGACATTTTCAATATGAGCATGAGCGCAGAAGACAGTGATAAGATTATGAAGCTTTGTGAAGACAGAAATCTTTCAATCTTTGCCGTGCTTTCAATGGGTGTACGTACCGGTCTTTCTTGCTTTAACGATAATCAGGAAGACGTTTCTTTCAAAATGATTATCAACCGTCGTGGTACAATCGCTGAAAAGAAATCCGGTGGTCTTCGTATCAACTTCCTTCCTATGAGAAGTATCATAAAGCCAACTGAAACATTCTGTGAAGCTGTGCAGAAGATTTCTGATGTTCAGAACGAAATGTATCAGCACGCAAGTCTCAGCTTTATGGATACGCTTAAGGAAAGACACAAGTCCATGCCTGAAGATTCAAAATCCGACTCAACTTATGACAGCTTTGGTCTTTCATATCAGCCACTTATGAAGAGCATATATATTGACGAGGAAATGGAAAAGAGTGCAAAGAGCATTTGGTACAACAACGGCTCTACAATGATTCCTCTCTATGTTACTATCAGACATAGAAAACAGGATGGCGGACTTGACTTCTGTTTTGAATACAGAAAAGAGCCACCTGCAGAATATGACCTTCGTATTCTCTACACAAAAATTGCAAAAGCACTTGTTATTGGTGCTGAAAATCCTGACATTACAGTCGGTGAAATATTAGATAAAATCGCACTTACAGACGAAGAAAGGAACGGTAAACCAGAATGCAAGAGTTCGAAAAGCTTGTTGGAATCCTTGAAAATTACGTGGAAGTTGAAGACATCACTCCCGAAAGCAATTTTAGGGCTGATCTTGAAATGAGTTCATTTGACACAATGTGTCTTATAACAGATGTTAAAACTGTTTTTGGTGTTGACCTTAAAGCAACTGACTTTATTGATTACAAAACAGTTGGAGAAATGGCAAACTACATCGCATCTGTTAAAACAAAATAAGTAAAAAAATGCACCCTGACGGGTGCTTTTTTATGCCGTATATGATTATGGTAAAACATTTCCTGCTGCACGATAGATTTCATACCATTCTTCACGGGTAATAGAAATATCACTTGCCTTTAAGCAATCGGAAAGACGAGTGAGATTTGTTGTGCCTGTTACAGGTTGCATTTTTGCAGGGTGACGAAGAATCCACGCAAATGCCATTGTGGTCTTTGAAACACCATATTTTTCTGCGATTCTGCCCATTGTTTCATT
>JAZNLY010000040.1:0-2056 GCA_045579305.1 Candidatus Fimenecus sp.
ATTGTATGTACGATTATGAATACCAAAAACATCATTTACATAAATTTTTAATGGCAGACCTCTTTTCTGATACTCTTTACGGATAAGCCCTGCCGATTCAAGATTGCGTAATAATATACTTGCTGTTTCCTTGTTGCATCTGATATTTTTAGTGATTTGTTCGTTTGAATAGTAAACAAAAACTCCATTTTTATCAGAAAAATACTTCAGATTCTTTTTTGAAATGTTTAACCGATTCAGTAATAACATATATAAAAAGAATTCCTTTGAAGAAAAGTTTCGGTACTTGTTATCTGTCAACATTTCCAAAGGAAATATTGCAAAATTTATACTGTTTTTTTCAATATCTATAAAAAACACCTCCCATATATAGGGCGTTTTTTCAATTTCGTCCCGGGAAATGCGGGACGATTTACAAAAATATGGAAAATGTTAATAAATAGTTTACAAATAGCCTTGATTTAAGAAGATTTTTAACTATAATTTTCTTCATTTTTTAAAATAGTTAATCGGTTAACTATTTGCAGTATTATATTATTTTTATTTCTTTATATTATATTATTATTAGATACGGAAATAAGGTATGGTCGGTACGGAAATAAGGTATGGTCGGTACGGAAATAAGGTATGGTCGGTACGGAAATAGGGTATGGTCGGTACAGAAATAAGGTATGGTCACCACTGTGGGCTGACTTGCCAATCCTTTGAAAGAAATAGCCAAAAAAATTGTGAATAAAATTTTTTGACCTTTTTTGACCTTTCCTATTGACAAGTGGAAAAATATTGCTATAATAAGAATTGTAAAGGTCAAAGAAAGTCAAAGTCAAACACATCAATCCGCATCCCGAATGCAGAATTCAGAATTGTGGAACTGCGTTGCGATTTTAAAGAACAACCAATATGGTGTAGTGGTAGGGCGGGGTCTTGACCCCGCCGTTGTTGGATTTTCTGTTGCTTTTCGGCGGCAGCAAGCTACCGCCCTACCATAATCAATTAATTATATTATCCCTACAAATTATAATTCATTAAAATAAAAAACCATTATCCCTTTATATAAGGAGTTGAACCTATGAACATAAGCAACATCATCGCATCCATGATTCAGGAGATGCTTGAGGACGAGGGCTACACCGAAATCCAACGAAACGAGTTGGCGCAGAGAATCGGTTGTGTACCGAGTCAGATAAACTATGTTATTTCATCCCGTTTCACACCCGAGCACGGTTACATTGTAGAAAGTCGTCGGGGTGGTGGGGGATACATCAAGATTACCAGAGCCAGCTATGACAAGAATTCACTTAAATTGCATCTGATTAAATCCATTGGTCAGTCGTTAAATGAAAACACTTGTCGTGCTCACATTAAAAATCTTTATGACCATGATATTATAGATGAAAAAGTGGTCAAAATATTCTTGTCAGCACTTACGGGAAATGCCTACCGAGATATCCCTCGTGAATATGGTGACATTATCCGCGCATCAATATTCAAACAAATGATATTAAATATTATTTAAGTGCAAAATGCAAAGTGCAGAGCGCAAAATGATGGAGGGTAAGTGAAATGAGCGAGAATATTATAGAAAATAAAAGTTTTCAATTTGCTGTGAGAACAGTAAATTTGTATAAACACTTAACAACTGATAAAAAAGAATATGTTATGTCAAAACAGCTTTTAAAATGTGGCACAAGTATAGGTGCAAATGTTGCAGAAGCAGAAAAAGGTCAGACAAAGGCTGATTTTTATGCAAAATTGAGTATAGCATTGAAAGAAGCACATGAAACACATTATTGGTTAAGATTATTAAATGAAACGGATTATCTGACTGAAAAAGAATTTGTTTCAATGGAAAAAGATATAAAAGAAATTATTGCATTATTAATAGCAATTTGTAAAACAACACAGCAGAATCAAAAATAATTTTGCATTTTGCGTTTTGCATTTTGCATTTATTTGAACGGAGTGATTAGTTATGTTATGTCAGAATTGTGGGAAATATGAGGCTACAACTCATGTAAAAAGAATTATAAACGGTGAGAGTGCCGAGGCGCATCTT
>JAZNLY010000041.1:0-3613 GCA_045579305.1 Candidatus Fimenecus sp.
GCAATAAGCTCGTCAGAATACTCCATTCTTCTCATTTCTGCACGAGCCATATAGTCAGGGTTACCGCCAAGGATAATATCGGTACCACGACCTGCCATATTTGTAGCAATAGTAACTGCACCGAGAGAACCTGCCTGAGCAATGATTTCTGCTTCCTTGTCATGGTATTTAGCATTGAGAACATTATGCTTGATACCTGCCTTACGAAGTGCACGGCTTAAAAGTTCACTCTTTTCGATATTTGTTGTACCAACAAGAACCGGCTGACCGTTTTTGTTGCATTCAAAAATCTGTTCAATAATTGCCTTGAATTTAATTGCCTCTGTCTTATAAAGAACGTCCTCTTCATCCTTACGGACCATTGGTTTATTTGTAGGAATTTCGATAACGTCAAGAGTATAAATTTCCTGGAATTCGCCACTTTCAGTCATAGCAGTACCTGTCATACCTGAAAGTTTTGAATAAAGACGGAAATAGTTCTGGAATGTGATTGTAGCAAGAGTTTTTGACTCACGCTCAACCTTAACATTTTCTTTTGCTTCAATAGCCTGATGAAGACCGTCAGAATAACGACGACCAAGCATAATACGACCTGTGAATTCGTCAACGATGAGAACCTGACCATCTTTTACAACATAGTCAACATCTCGCTTCATAACACCGATTGCCTTGATAGCAAGGTCAAGATGGTGCTGAAGTGTAAGGTTTTCAACATCTGCAAGATTTTCGATACCAAAAGCCTTTTCAGCCTTTTTGATACCACCCTTTGTAAGAGATGCTGTCTTACCCTTTTCATCAACTACAAAGTCATATTCGTCAGGAACAATGCTTTCAATACCCTGCTTTGCATCGATTTCTTTTACAACGTACATTTTAAGACGTTTTGCAAATTCATTTGCAACTTTATAAAGCTCGTTTGACTTATCCCCCATACCTGAAATAATAAGCGGAGTTCTTGCTTCGTCAATAAGAATTGAGTCAACCTCGTCGACAATTGCAAAGTTATGGCCACGCTGTACTCTCTGCTCAGCATAAATAACCATATTGTCACGAAGATAGTCAAAGCCCATTTCGTTGTTTGTACCATAAGTAATGTCACAAGCATAAGCCTCACGTCTTTCTTCACCATCAAGGTCATGAACAATAAGACCTACTGTAAGACCCATAAAACGATAAAGCTTACCCATCCATTCCGAGTCACGACGAGCAAGGTAATCGTTGACAGTAACAATATGAACACCCTTACCTGAAAGAGCATTAAGGTATGCAGGAAGAGTAGCAACAAGAGTCTTACCTTCACCTGTTCTCATTTCAGCAATTCGTCCCTGATGAAGTACGATACCACCGATAATCTGCACGGGGAAATGACGCATATTAAGAACACGTGCCGATGCCTCACGACAAGCGGCAAACGCTTCAGGAAGAATCTGGTCAAGTGTTTCACCATTCTTAAGTCTTTCCTTGAATTCAGGAGTTTTTGCCTGGAGTTGTGCATCTGTGAGTTTTTTATACTCTTCCTCAAGAGCTAAAACCTGTTTCTGGATAGGGATTATTCTCTTGATTTCTCTTGAAGAATAATCACCGAAAATCTTTTTGAATAACGACATTTTTATATCTGTCCTTTCAGAAAATTACATTTTTACGGGTATTTTGCTTTATTTTTGTATTTGCCTAAACCAACCCATTTTATATTGGTAACATTATAACATATATTTTGAGAAAAATCATTAACTTTTTGTGAAAAAATTATGTTTTTTCCTTGATTTAAGCGTATTTTTTTGATATCCTTTAATGTGTATATAAATTTCTTAATTTAGTTATACTTAAAAATGATTAAGGAGGCGTTCAAAATGATTGACGCAAGAACAATGGCGTACATAAATATGTATGCTGTTCTCGGCACATTGGAAAATCTTTGCGAGCTTGACGGCAAAGCAAAAGAGATTATTTCTACTCTTGAAAAACCTGTTTCATTGGCTTTTGACGTTAAGGATGGTCCAAGTGCTACACTCACATTCTCTTCAAAGGGATGCCGTATGGAAGATGGTGTCAACAGCAATTGTGATATCAAAATTCCTGTATCCTCTTGCGAAAAATTCAACAAAATTATCGATGGCGTGGTAACACCTATCCCTACAAAAGGTCTTACAAAGGTAAGTTTCCTTTTAAAGACATTTACTGCGCTCACAGACAGACTTACAGAGGTTATGAGACCTACTCCGGAAGCTCTCAAGGACCCTGATTTCTTCCGTCTTAATACAATCTGCACATTCTATACTGTTTCAGTAGCAATTTCACAGATTGGTAATCAGGATGCTATCGGCAAATTCAGTGCTTCAAACATTGTTGACGGTGACATTCAGATTGGAATTAAGGATGTTGTTTATTCAACAATCCGTGTTAAAAACAATCGCCTTATCACAATCAAGCAGGCTCCGGAAAAGCCACGAGCACTCATGGAATTCTGTGACCTTCAGCTTGCAAACGCTCTTTTCGCAGGTACAGTAAACTCTATCGACCATGTAGGTAACGGTAACATCACAATCCGCGGTCTTATCTCAATGGTTGATAATGTAAACCGTATTCTTGACAGAGTCGGATTATACTTAGCATAAGGAGGACGCTGAAAATGAGTAAATTTCCATTATATGATACAACAAAAAGCCGTGAGATGTTCAGCCGTGCATCACAGGTTATCCCGGGTGGTATTTATGGTCACTTAGGTCCTGCAGAAGGTCAGTGGATTCCTGTTAACAGATGGCCATCTTTCGCAGAAAAAGCACAGGGCTCATATTTCTGGGACGTTGACGGCAACAAATACATCGACTATATGTGTGCTTACGGTCCTAACGTTTTAGGTTACAATGACCCTGATGTTGACGCTGCTGCTCTTGCACAGCTTAAACTCGGTAACTGTACAACTGCACCCGGTAAGGTAATGGTTGAATGTGCTGAAACACTTGTTGATACTGTTGCTTGTGCTGACTGGGCATTCTTCTGCAAAAACGGTTCTGACACAACGACTCTTGCAACTATGGCAGCAAGAGCACATACACATAAAAAGAAAATTATCTTCTTGAAATACTACTACCACGGAGATTTCCCATGGGCACAGAAAATTGACTACCCGGGTATCACTCCTGAAGACGTAGCAAACAACATCATCGTTCCTTGGTTTGACCTTGATGCAATCCAGAAGGCTTATGATGATAACAACGGTGATATCGCAGGTATTATTGCTCAGCCTTATGACCATGGTAACTTCAAGGATAATGAAGTTGCATCAAAAGAATACTGGCAGGCAGTTCGTAAATGGTGTGACGACCACGGTGCAGTTCTCATCATCGACGACGTTCGTGCAGGTTTCCGTCTTGACCTGGCAGGTTCTGACCATTTCTATGGTTTCAAAGCAGACCTTATCTGCTTCTGTAAAGCTCTTGCTAACGGTTACAATATGTCAGCACTCTGCGGTGGCGAACATATGAAAGCTACTGTTTCAGGCATTACATACACAGGTTCATACTGGATGAGCTCTGTTCCGTTTGCAGCTTGTATCGCTTGTATCAACAAGATGAAGGCTCTTGACACACCAACAATGTTCCGTCGTCTTGGT
>JAZNLY010000042.1:0-8885 GCA_045579305.1 Candidatus Fimenecus sp.
GTCTCTCTGTTCAGCAACTGAACCAGGGATACAGAAAGCCTGAAGTCCCTTACCGATAACAGCAGCAGCTTCAGAAGCAGTTTTTACACCTGATTTAAGTGCAAGTGCAACACCGAGTGTGTAAGCCCAAACAGCATTTTCGAATGCGATTGGCTGAACACCTTTAACGATGCCTTCAACATCAATACCATTAGATTCGCAAAGAGCCTTTGCATCTTCGAGAGAAGCAATACCGTATTCAGCAAGACATTTCTCGATTTTAGCCATTCTTCTTTCTTTGCCTTCAAATCTTACATCATTAGCCATTTTAGTATCCTCCTTCTCTTATTCTTCTCTTGGGTCGATATACTTTGCAGCATCTGCAAAACGACCGTATGAACCTGTATTGTTCTTAAGAGCTGTAGCAGCATCCATACCGTGACGGATATCTTCCATCATCTTGCCGAGTTTAACAAATTCATAACCGATAACCTGGTCATCAGCGTCAAGAGCCATTCTTGTGATATAGCCTTCAGCCATTTCCATATAACGAACGCCCTTAACCTTTGTTGAGAACATTGTACCAACCTGTGAACGAAGTCCCTTACCAAGGTCTTCAAGACCGGCACCAACAACAAGACCGTCTTCTGAGAAAGCAGACTGTGAACGACCATATACGAGCTGGAGAAAAATCTCTCTCATAGCTGTATTGATAGCGTCACAAACAAGGTCTGTGTTAAGGCATTCAAGAAGAGTTTTGCCAGGAAGAATTTCAGCAGCCATAGCAGCTGAGTGAGTCATACCTGAGCAACCGAGAGTCTCAACAAGAGCCTCTTCAACAATACCGTCTTTAATGTTAAGTGTAAGCTTACATGTACCCTGCTGAGGAGCACACCAACCCATGCCGTGTGAGAAGCCTGAAATATCCTTGTTTTCATAAGCCTTTACCCAATTGCCTTCTTCAGGAATTGGAGCCGGACCATGATGAGGTCCTTTTTTAACACAGCACATTTTTTCAACTTCATGTGAGTAGTTAATCATAATAAATGAAAACTCCTTTCATATTTTAGCGGAATAATTCCTATCCTTGTAATTATACATTCCTATGGAAAAATTTTCAATAGTTATTTTGACAAAAGATTGACAATGAAAACAAAAAATATAGTAATAATTGTATTATTGTCACCTTTTCCATAAAAATACAGAAACACTACTGACAAAAGCAGACAATCTGTGTTATATCTTATCCGGGAGACATATGAAAGGGTTTTACAAATGTATCTCAACGATAAGTTTTTAATGTGTTACAAAAAAATGGAGAGTGGCAAAACCACTCTCCATTTTCTATGTTTTTCTTTTTAAAATTATTTAGCAAAAAGGCCTGAAATAAAATCAAAAATCTGCTGAACGATTGTCTGTGCTTCTGGGTCTACACCAGCACTGCCAAGAATACCCATAACAAATTCAAAAATTGATGCTAACATTTCATGTTCCTCCTTATAAAAGTTTATAGACACAAATTGTGCTTGTTGTCTATAAATTAATATTAGCACAGATATTGACAGTTGTCAACCAATGTTTAAAACTTATACAAAGTGTCACGTTTTGTCAAATTCCGTATTTTTTAAGGTCAATGCTGCCATCATCTTCAAAGACAATCCCCTCTTTTTGCAGAAGCTCTCGTTGTATGTTTTCACCACCAAACGCAAATGCAGAGGACACCTTGCCCTCGCGATTTACCACCCTGTGGCAAGGAATTACACCCGGTTGAGGGTTATTGTGGAGAGCATAACCCACAACACGAGCCCATCGAGGATTTCCCGCAAGAATTGCAACCTGACCATAGGTTGCTACTTTACCTTCAGGGATATTTTTTACTACTTCATATATTTTTTCAAATGTTGTCATAATACACCTCGTTATATTACAAATTATAATTTATCGTGATAACCAATTTGGTTTGTCATTCTGAGCGTAGCGAAGAATCTCTACTGTCATTTTTAGTAGACCCTTCACTTCGTTCAGGGTGACCTTTTTTGTCATTCTGAGCGTAAGCGAAGAATCTCATTTAAAGTGAACAACAAAAACAACATAGATTCTTCGTCACTTTGTTCCTCAGAATGACATATCATATACAATTGCGTCGCAGATACTCACCTGCCGGCTCAGACAGCACTAATCCGGCATCAACTGGATGCCCGCGCCCCTCAATTTTGCATTTGTCCAATTTATCTGATAGGTATAGTATACCACAATAATTTCCAGTATTGCAGTGAAAAATGTTGTGTGGTAAAATTATCTGAAAGGAAGTGATGGTAGATGATTCGCAAACTGATTGCAATTATTATGTCGGTTTTATCCATATTTCCCTTTTTCGGAAATAAAGATTTAATAAGGGTAAAACTTGACCCACTCGATGAGCCTTTGGAGGAATTTTCAATGCAGAATGTCACACTTTTAGACTCTTATGAACAAAATGCTTTTCAAAAAGAAGTGGAATATCTTAAATCCCTTAAGCCGGACAGACTTATGCGTGGCTTTGGTGATATTTCAGGAAGAAAAATCAATGCCGAAAAATATGGTGGTTGGGAAACATCTGCTATTCAGGGACACACTCTCGGTCATTATCTCACTGCAGTTTCACAAGCCTTTGCTTCTTCAGGTGACAAGGACTTAAAGCAAATCACCGACTATATGATTTCTGTTCTGAAGGATTGTCAGTTAAAGAACGGCTATCTTCATGCCATTCCTGAGGACCATTTTGACCGGATTGAAAACGGAAACACATCCGGCACCTGGGTGCCCTGGTATTCTATGCACAAAATCCTTGCAGGACTTATTGATGTGTACACTTTCACCGGTAATAAGGATGCTCTGACTATGGCATCAAAGCTCGGTGACTGGGTTTATTCCC
Organism: Candidatus Fimenecus sp.; assembly: GCA_045579305.1. Taxonomy (GTDB): domain Bacteria; phylum Bacillota; class Clostridia; order Oscillospirales; family Acutalibacteraceae; genus Fimenecus. Next base: position 2,894 of record JAZNLY010000042.1, read on the forward strand.
ATACAAGCAAATGGACTCCTGAAACACAGAAAACAGTTCTTAATGTGGAATATGGCGGTATGAATGACTGCCTTTACAACCTTTATAAATATACGAAAAATGAAAATCATCTGTCAGCGGCACACAGCTTTGACGAAATAAGCCTTTTCGAGCCACTTTATAATGGTGAGGATATTCTCAATGGCAAACACGCCAACACAACAATTCCGAAAATTGTAGGTGCAATTAACAGATACACTGTGACAAGTGAGGAATATTATCTTCAGGTGGCAGCAAATTTCTGGGAAATAGTTGTTGAAAATCACACATATATCACCGGTGGCAACAGCGAGTGGGAGCATTTCGGTGAGCCGAAGGTTCTTGATGCAGAGCGTACAAACTGTAACTGTGAAACTTGTAATACATATAATATGCTCAAGCTTACAAAAGCACTTTTCAAGGCTACGGGCGACAAAAAATACAGCGATTATTACGAAAACACCTTTATAAATGCCATTCTTTCGTCACAAAATCCCGAAACCGGTATGACAACATATTTCCAACCGATGGCAACGGGATTTTTCAAGGTTTACAGTAGTCCTACTGACCATTTCTGGTGTTGTACCGGCTCGGGAATGGAGAATTTCTCCAAACTGGGAGATAGCATTTATTTCCACGGAGCAGACAGTATTTTTGTTAACAGATATACATCTTCAAAAGTGGTCTGGGAAGAGAAAGGACTTACAATTACTCAGAATGCAGATTTGCCAACAGTAAAATTCACTATAAATGGCTCTGCGGATGCAAAAATTGTACTTAAAGTGCCTGACTGGTGCGAGGAAAACCCAACTGTTATAATCAATGGCGAAAAGAAATTTGTAAGAGTAAAAGATGGCTTTGTAACTCTTGAAGGACAATGGAATGACGGAGATGTTATTGAGTACAAAATGGATATGAAGGTCACTGTTCATCCGCTTCCTGACAATGAAAATGCAGTGGCATTCAAATATGGTCCTTGGGTGCTCAGTGCAAACATGGGTAACTTCAATATGAACACTTCCACAACGGGTGTGAATGTTACAATACCTCTTTGGGATACAGATTTAAGTGACGTTCTTATAGTTGAAAAAGGAACTGTGAGAAAATGGCTTCGTAATATTGACGAAAATCTTGTAAGAATTGACGATACACTTAATTTCCGTCTTAAAGGCACAAATCAAGACCTTATTTTCTCACCACATTACAAGCAACACACAAATCGTTACGGAATTTATTTTACTCTTGCAGACAGTCGCACAAAAATTCCTGAAAACGAAAGTGACAAATATGTTGTAATTGATACCTTGCCTGTTGGTAATGACCAGTATGAATTTTCACACAATATGAAGTCGGAAAACTCCACATCGGGAAATCATAAAGGACTTATGTTCCGTGATGCACATTCTGAAGGCTGGTTCAGTTATGATATGGCAGTTGATAACACCACAACAAACTATATCAAGGTGAAATATTACAGCGGTGATGCTGGAAGAAGATTCAAAATCTTTATAGATGATGAGCTTTTCCAAAATGTTACATTAGAAGACCCATATCCTAATAATTTCTATGATGTTTATTATGAAATTCCAAAGGAAATGGTAGGGGACAAGGAAAAAATCACAATTAAATTCCAGGCAGAAAAAGACAGCTTTGCAGGTGGAATTTTTGACAGATTCAGTATTGTAAAAGAAAAATAGCAAAAAAACACCCACAGGGCATAAACTCTGTGGGTAAAATTTTTATTTACTCTTCATTCTGATAATATCTCTGTAGCTGATGAGTTCAACTCCGTGAGCATTGAGGATTTTTTCTGTTTCCTCGTCCTTCATAAGCTGATATTCCCATACACGCTGTTGCCAGAGAGGAACGATTGACTTTAATTCGTCGGTTTCAAGTGCAGGATGTACATAAGTTTCTGTAATTCCTTCAGGGATGTCGCACCAGATTTCAAGGATTCTCTTTTTATAGTTTTCATAAGAATCAATTGGCATAATATCCCAGTCAGGGAAAAGAAGGAAGTCAGGCATTATAACATTATATTGTTTTCCCCATTTCTTTGAAAGGAGAGTAGAAGCCTGATATGCAAAATATGGTGTACCACGAGGACAAGTACGCTTGTCGTGACCGGTGTACATACGGAAAGCATAACCATAATCACCACAAACACGAAGTGTCATTTTAAGAAGTGAAAATCTTCCTGTAAGGTGTCCGTAAAGAGAGCCCATGTGATTATCAACGTGTGATGGCTTCATACCAAGCTCGTGAGCATAATCAATCTGTGCTCGGATTTCCTTCTCGATTTCGTCGTATTTGCCATATCTGTCAGCATCTTCACCGGTTGCCCACATATATCCGTCCTTGTCGTGAAGACTTGGACCGTTTGTAAGTGCTTTCCAACGATATTCGTGCCATTCTGATGTTGTTGTAAGATGAACACCGATAGCATATTGAGGATTGTCAATAGAAAACTGAACTGCTTCCTTTGCAGCAGGACAAGTCATCATAATAGTAGAAGATTTAAGTCTCCCTGATTCAAATAAATCAAAAATAGCGTCATTCGCGCTTTTACACATGCCAAAGTCATCGGCATTTACCAAAAGATATTTTCCCATTTTCTTCGCCTCCGTAGTTGTTATGTATTTATATTACAACAGAATCACAGAATATTCAATATCAAACAGAGAAAAAGATTGAAGAAGGCAAAGATGAATGATATAATTGACCTGTATGAGTTGAACTTGTGGAGGTGAGATTATGAAAGACCTAAAACTTGACGGAACATTTTTTGAATTCTGCCATCACAATACCGCAGAGGGAAAATACTGGAATCCTGCCCTTGAAAAATTCAAGGCAGAGAACTGGCGCAGGAAAGTGCGTGAAATCTCAGCTCTTGGTATGGAGTATATCGTTGTTATGGCGACTGCCCTTTATGAAAAATGCTATTTTCAATCCTCTGTTTTTCCGTTTGCCGACACAATCTGTCCTGACCCTATTGAAGAGTTGTTGAGTGAGGCAGATGCTTGTGGCGTAAAGGTTTTTCTTGGTAACGGGTTTTATGGTGACTGGCGCAAGGCAAGTTGCAATATTACAAGTAAAGAGGTTATTGACCGCTCATTTCGTGCGATGGACGAATTGACTGTCCTCTATGGTAATCACCCGAGCTTTTACGGATGGTATTTCCCTGACGAAACCTGTATAATTCTTCGATATTCAAAGGATTTTATGAAATACGTGAATCTCTGCTCTGCTCGGTGTCACGAAATCACACCTGATAAGAAAACACTGATTGCTCCTTATGGCACAAATCTTGTCTGGGCAAACAATAAGTTTATCCGACAACTTGCTGAGCTTGATGTGGATTTTGTTGCATATCAGGATGAGGTTGGTGTAAAGAAAACAAAGGTTGACCGCACAAAACGACTTTTTGAAAAGTTGAGAATCGCTCACGATAAGGCAGGTCGCTCAAAACTTTGGGCAGACATTGAGCTTTTTGATTTTGAAGGAATGGTGTATAATAGTGCGCTGATTCCTGCACCATTTGAACGAATTAAGACACAGATTGAGAATGTTTCTCCCTATGTTGATAAAATTCTTGGGTATCAGTATCTTGGAATTATGAATCCATCGGATTCAAGTGCTTTTGCAGGACATCCTGATTCTGCAAAATTATACGAGGATTATGTAAAATATGTCAATAAATGAGGTATATAATATGAAATTTATCTCTTGGAATGTAAACGGATTCCGTGCTTGTCTTAACAAGGGCTTTGAAGAATTTTTTATGAGTGAGGATGCAGATTTTTTCTGTATTCAGGAAACAAAAATGCAACCAGGTCAGGCTGAATTTACTCCCGATGGGTATTATCAGTACTGGTATTCCGCCGAGAAAAAAGGCTATTCAGGTACTGCAATTTTTACAAAGCATGAGCCTGTCAGCGTATGGTATGGACTTGATATTGAAAAGCACGACCATGAAGGCAGAGCAATTACCCTTGAATATGAAAATTTCTATCTTCTCTGTGTGTATACTCCAAATTCCCAACGAGAATTAGCAAGACTCCAGTATCGTCAGGAATGGGAAGATGATTTGAGAGAATACATTAAATCCCTTGATAGCACAAAGCCTGTGATTTATTGTGGAGATTTAAATGTGGCACATGAGGAAATTGACCTTAAAAATCCAAAAACTAACCATCACAGTGCAGGATTTACTGACGAAGAGCGAAACAAATTCACAGAGCTTTTAAATTCAGGCTTTTCCGATACCTTCCGTACTCTTTATCCTGAAAAGATTGAATATTCCTGGTGGAGCTATATGTTCCACGCAAGGGAAAAGAATGTGGGATGGAGAATCGACTATTTTGTTGTGTCCGACCGAATTATGCCAAAAGTAAAGGACAGTAAAATCTACACCCGGATTATGGGTAGCGACCACTGTCCTGTTGGAATTGAAATTGAAATATAAAGTGAATGCCTGATAGTCTTATGACTGTCAGGCTTTATTTTCTCAATTAATAAAACCTTAACTACAAACTGTTATACAGCTTTTCTTTCCGGGTTTTATCTTTTCTTTTTATCGTTTATATGTTACAATATTATTGAGAAGGTGAATTTATGAAAACTAAACAATTATCCCCTGAGAAGCTTCGCAAGCAGCAACTTCGTAAGGAAAAGGAACTCAGATACTGGAAAAAACAAAAAGCACGACCAAAGGGCAATATGTATTTTTGGTATCTTGTGCTGATTATTGCGCTTATTTACGCAGTTGACGAAATTGCATCACAGATTAGCACCCTTATGCAGACTGAAATTGCAAATACCTTTTTCCAGAGTGAAAGCGCCGTTACGCTTCTCAATCTTTTACAGATTGTAGCAATTCCATTTCAGATTGTGGGAATTCTTTACAGACCATTGGCAGACCGTTTCGGCAGAAAGACTTTCCTTATTATCAACACATTCGGAATGTCATTTGCAATGTTTATGATTTTCCTTTCGCAGAATGTGTATATGTATTTCTTCGCAGCTTGTCTGATTATGTTCTTTATTCCTCACGATATGCACGTTGTGTATATTATGGAAACAGCACCAAACAAAAGTCGTGCTATAACATATTCCGTTGTTAAATTCTTTGCAAATATGGCAGTTATGCTTGTACCTTTCCTTCGCCGTTGGTTGATGGAAACAGCCGGTCAATGGCGAAGAGTTTACTTTATTCCTGCCGTTGTAGGTATTGTGGTTTCACTTATTGCACTTCTCTTCGCAAGAGAAACAGATGCATTTATTGAATCGCGCATCCGTTACCTTAGTATGAGTGAGGAAGAATTAGAAGCAGAAAAACTCAGAAAATCTGCACAGGATTCTCAGGGTGGCGTTATAGATGCCCTTAAGTTTGGTTTCAGTCACAAACAGCTCCGTTGGGTATTTATATGCTTTGCTCTTGCAGGTATCGGTGTTATCGGCAGTATGAACTATCAGGCAATTCTTACTCACGGTTATGCACAGAGCATATATGGTTCAAGCGCAAAAGAGTTTTTAGATATCGTAAGTGTAAATCAGGTTAACAAAGCAATTACATTATACCCAATCGGTATGGCTCTTTCACAATTAATTATGGGCTTTATCTCCGATAAAAAAGGTCGAAAAGCAGCAGCAATAACAGTCGCAACAAACTGCGTTATTTCCTTTGTTATTTTCGCATTAGGCGCAAGAATGAATTTCTTAACACCTGAAATTATCGGTTTCTTCTGTGGTACCTTCGTAGGTAGCTACTACTCCACAAACGACGTACTTATTATGATGGCAAGTGAATCTGCACCTACAAATCTTCGTTCATCCGCAACTGCAGCACAGACTGTTGTAGGCTTCGCAGGATATGCTGTGGGATTCATTGTCAATATGATTCTTGCACTTATCTTTGGTGACAGCGTAATTGGTACAGTTGCTCTTTGCCTTCTTGTTCCAAGCTTTGTTGTTA
>JAZNLY010000043.1:0-12527 GCA_045579305.1 Candidatus Fimenecus sp.
TAACAGAGTTTTTATTGTCTTCGGTTATCTTAAATCTGCTAAAAACATTTAAATTATTAAGTGTTGTCTCACGAGATGATGGGAAGACAAACGCTGTCATTAACAATGCCATCAATATTGCTGCAACCAACATAACTTTAATGGTTTTGGTTGTGAATCTGTGATAATAGCCCCCACGCATTTTATTGAAGAGATTTTTCTTCCATTTTTCGTGCTTTTTGCTACGCTCTGCTTCGGGGATTATATCTGGAAAAGTTGCTAACCAGTCATTTAATGACAATTCACAAGCAAGTGCTAATTTATTCATTATTCTCATTTTCCTTTATAAAATTTCTTACGAATTTCATTCCGAGCATGCATTTCTGTCTGACAGATGTTTCTGATATGCCTAATTTTGCAGCAATTTGTGCACCGCTGAATTCATAAAAATATTTCAAATAGAAAACATATCTATATGCTTCTGGCATTGCGTCAACTGCTTGTTTTAAAAGCATTGTGTCACAACCTTCAAATTCATCAACAGAAATATCATAAAACTCAGTTAAATCGGCATCTACAACATGTTCAAGGTGTTTCTTCTCTTTGCGATACATATCAATAGAAATGCCTTTTGCTACTACTCGAACGTAATTCTTAAAACTTTTATCGTCAAAATCTTGCTTTATGTTATGAAAATCTTTTGCAAATCGAATCATTATTTCTTGCGCACAATCTTCGGCTGCTTCTTTAGTTTTTAAATGGTCTTTCGCAATGAAATAAACTGTATTATAAAACTTGTTATAGAACTCTTCAAACCGCAGTTTATCTTCTGGATTTTGAAGTAACGCTAAGCATATTGACAGCATACATAATCTCTCCTTTTCGAGAAATTATACATTAATTCGACAAATAACGCAAGATGTGTCAACAATTTAAAGTTTAAAAGTAATCGTTATAATAATCTTCAAGAATGCCTTCAAGATGCACCAATTCAACCTTGCCTTTATTTAATCTTTTAACCAATTTTTGCAAAGCCTGACCATCAGTTGATACATCTCTCATAATTTTAATGGGAATAAAACGCTTTAAGACAATAATGGCATATGTCTTAACCCGTTCATTCTCAATATTTATATGATGTGACACAACAACATATTTCATAAATATCACCTCCACCCCAGCAGCCACATTACTAAATCGTTGCCGTGGATTTTATCGTGATATTAAATATGCTTTTTATAGTAATTCGTTGTGGAAAAGCACACTAAAACCATAAAAAAAACAGTTCGACTCCTGTCACTCCGACCAAAATAGCAGTTTCGACTTATGTCGGGACTGCGTTGCAATTATATATGATATGTCATTCTGAGGAACGAAGTGACGAAGAATCTGTTTTAATTTTATTGCTCACTTTAAATGAGATTCTTCTCTGCGCTCAGAATGACAAAAAAGGTCACCCCGAACGAAGTGAAGGGTCTACTAAAAACGACAGTAGAGATTCTTCGCTGCGCTCAGAATGACTTATAAAGTTGAATTTGATATTAAATGACATCAAGTTGGGTTGTTTTTGAGTTGCTTGGATGATATAATTAATTCGAAAAATGTTTACGGAGGTAAAGGGAATGAAAAAACTCACCGCCCTTTTTATTGCTATGTTATTGTTTACATTAACAGCTTGTGAATCTACTGTCGGTCATCAGGCTGGAGGAGTCATCACCCAAGCACCCGTGCCGGAAATTATACAGGATGATTTTGTTCCTGTTATGCGTTTTGTTGCTACCAGTGATACTCACATTGAAACTCTCGGCGATACAGGTTGCAAGAGAATATCATCCATGCTCAAAACTGCTTATGCTATAAGTGATGCAGACGAGGACTACAAAAAATTAGATGCAGTTGTATTTTCGGGTGATATTACCGATAATGGCAAAAAGGAGTCGTTTAATGCATTTGCAACTACAACTGATAATGAAATGCGTGAAGGCACCCAACGTCTGGCGGTAGTAGCCAAGGCTCACGACAGTTATAAATACTCATACAAGAGTCTTGATGTTTTCACAGAAGCAACCGGTCAGGAACCTGATTTTCACAGAGTAATCGGTGGTTTTCATTTCATCGGTGTTTCCCGTTCAAAAACACGTAAGCATTATACTGAAGAGCAGATAAAATGGCTTGACGAAAATATCGCTGCAGCAGTTGAGGATGACCCTAAGAAGCCTGTTTTTGTGTTCCAGCACGAACACGTAAGAGATACAGTTTACGGAAGCAGTAAAACAGACGGTTGGGGTCTTGATGTATTTACACAAGTGCTTACAAAATATCCTCAGGTAGTACATATTTCCGGACATTCACATTTCCCTGCAAACGACCCAAGGGCTGTATGGCAGGGTGAATTCACAGCTATAAATGACGGTGGACTTTCTTATTTTGAGCTTGCTGTGGACGGTAAAAACGGACAGTATCCCGATGAAAAGGAAAGAATGGCTCAGGCGCTCATTATCGAGGTTGACGCAGATAACAGAGTTCTTGTTAAGGTACTTGACGTGGATGCCGGAAAAATTATGCGTGAGTTCCTAATTGACAACATCTCCGAAGAAAACAAGACCAAATACTCCTTTGAAGCAAGAAAAGAAAAGTCTTCCGTTCCCGTTTTCCCCGAAGGTTCAGCTCTCAGCTACAAAAAAGACGGTCTTAAATATTACATAACCGTACCTCAGGCAAAGGTAAGCGAGGATAACGAGGTCTTTGTTTACAGAATTTGTGTTCTCAATGAAAAAGGCAAAACTGTCCATGAAGATTGGGTGTTCTCTGATTATTTCTTTGCTGATAAACCCGAAAGCATAACCTTTGACGGCTTTATTACCTTGAGTAAAAACTTCACTGTAAAAGTCTCTGCAGAAGACGTATGGGGCAACAAAAGCGAGCCTCTGGAGATAAAATTTTAAACTATATCAGCACAACCCCCACTTGAAATCGTTATTCAGGTGGGGCTTGTTTTAAGGACTTTTGCCAAATTATAATCGTAAACTGTGTACAAAAAACCGTGTAGTTTTATAAATCTACACGGCTTTTGCGTTGTATTATACAAATTTAAACTGATTAATAAAGCACTTCAGAAGGTTTTATTATTCTATAGTCAGAAGAACACCATTTGATAAGTCTTCCCTTGTAAAATCAAATAATTCGCTGGCGTTATTCATAGCAAGTTTAATAATCGAGCTGTTAGTGTCCGGTGACTCAATATAAATGTATTTAGGTGTTTTCTCAGGGTTTTCCCGGTAGTATTTTTCCAGTTGGCCTATATCGATGTGACCTTGGTCCCATATGGTGTGCGTTGCAAAAGGCTGCTCCAGATGTATATACGTCCAGGTGTTATAGGATACTATCAATACCGGGTCATCTCCCCGGCTGCGAGCTTTTACTGTGTCTAAATCATTTATTGTTTTATTATAGTTGTCACATTTTTCTCCGGACATATATAAACCTTTATAAGGGCCCGATGTAGCTTTAGTGATATCTTTCATAGGAAATTCGCCATATATATAGAAAATTACGTGAAAAATTATCTGCAAGCAAAAACCTACTATAATTATATTGCGATAACAAAGTGTTTTCTTTTTATCGTTAATTGCTTCAGAGTCATCTGAAGAATCAGAGCGCATTTCTTTCCATAAATCCATTGCAAAAAATACGCCTGCAACATTATTAACCACAAGCACAATTCCGATTGTGGCCCAATGTGTATCTGCGGCAAGATATTGAACAAAGGTAGCAATTGAGCTTGGGATAAACATACAATAAAACAGAACCTTGTTTTTCTTTTCCGTCAACAAATAGCACACAAGTGAAATTACAAAAAACGGAAGAGTAGTAGCACATAAATAACCTTCTAATGACAACGATACCATAACAATGAACAGTATCGACCATAAAACTGAAGCAGTTAAATAACCAAAACGATGTTTATTATCCTTTTTCTTTGTATCAAACAACAGAGCTACAAATATTGCCGGTACTATCCACGGCATACCTAAATTAGCTTTGCTGAAATATTGAATTGTTGTTTCGAATTTTGAAATAACAGATTTAGAAGCAATATCATATTCGCTACTGCCTAAAAGGTTATCTATATTCTCTCCAACAGAATTCAAGGTTGCTCCTGTTGAAAAGAAGAAAACAACTGCAATTATAACGACTATGGCAATTCCGCATGCAAACCACATAACAGCTTCTTTTGTAAAAAAACAGTTGTAGTTTTCCATATCGGGAAAATCATTAACAATTTGTTCTTGTTGTTTCTTTTGTTCCCTTTTTTGCCTTTTTGTAAGTTTCTTATTCTTTTTTGAGGGTTGAAAAGTCTTTATTCCAACTACTCTTTTTATTATTTCATGTCGACGTATCCACAAAGCACACACTAAGAGATATACCACAAATGCAAAACAAAGCAATGGATTGCACACACAACAGCAAGCGAAGCATATACCTGCAAAAACATAAAACGGAACAGATTTTTTTTCATAGATTGAAAGAAGACAAAAACATAATAACAGTAAAAAAATAACATACATTGACTGATAGCTTATTGCCTGAATTCTATATGGTATTTGTATATAAAATATCATGGATGCCATAATTGCCCATTTTCCGTATTTTCTGAAAAAGCGATATATTACTACAGCTATTGTTGCATGAATCAAAAGGTATACGCATCTTAAAAAGATAAAAATACCTTCTGTTGAGCCTTTGACAGCAGTCCAGATATATACCGGTAACCAGGAAAACAACGATGAAAACTGTGTCAGATGCCACTCGTGCTGAACCAGGCTATCACCATTCACAAGACGAAGAGGAATTGATACATAAAAACTTTCATCCGGAGTAAATATAACAACAAAAAGAAAAAGGATATGGAATAATGATACCGATAACAAAGATATAACAAATATAAGGTCGGTATTTCTTATTTTTTTCATCACAAACACCTTCTGAAATTCAGTATACTTTAAAACATAATTTTATCATAAAACATTTATCTAGTCAAATTAGCTGTGTTATTTAACGAACTTAACAGTAATGATTACAAAACACTTGATATTCGTCTGATTATCATGATATAATGGAAAAATAAATAATTTGGAGAAGTATGCGATGAATAAGGTAATGTTATTGTATCCCCCTGGGAAAGCATATCAGCGAAGTGAAGACCGCGCACAATGCAACTTAGATGAATCTGCTGTTGCTACTATTCACGCATGCAATGATTTAGGATATGCTGCTTCCGTTTTGAGAAATCGCAGCTATGACGTTTTTTTGAGGGACTATCAGACCGAAAAAACAAGCCTTGAAGAAGTTAAGTCTGATATATTAAACTTTTTACCGGATATAATTGTTGTCAGCACAACAAACGCAACCATACTCAGTGACTTGGAGTTTTTAGGTTGGATAAAAGAATTCCACCCTTGCGAATTCATCATAAAAGGTGCTATTTTCTTCAACACGCCAACTGAAATCCTTGAAACACTTAATCTGGAAAATGTCAATTATCTTATTGGCGGAGAAATTGATACAATCATCGGCGACCTGGTTGATTGCATTTTCTCAAAAAATGATGCTTTCGACAATATTCCCGGAATTATATATAAAAAAGACGGTGCTTTCAGAAAAACAGACTTTACTTGCTGGTTTGAAGATTTGGACAGCATCCCCTTCCCTGCAAGGGACCTTATGAAAAACGAATTATACCCAAGACCTGATACAGGGGAACCTATGGCAACAATTCAGGTGTCCCGCGGGTGTCCTGCCGGATGTACATATTGTCTTACTCCCATAATTTCAGGAAAATCAGTCAGAAAAAGAAGTGTCGAAAATATCTTTGCCGAATTGGAAGAGTGTTATTACAAATACGGCATTAAGAACTTTTTCTTCAAGGCTGATACATTTACCATTGATGCACAGTGGGCATCAGCCTTGTGCGATTTGATTATCAATTCAGAATTACACGGGAAAATTGAATTTACAGCCAATTCAAGAGTAAAGCCCCTTGAATATGATTTGCTTAAAAAATTAAAAGAAGCAGGTTGTTTTACAATAGCTGTGGGTTTTGAAAGTGGCAGCAACGATACTCTTAAGAAAATAAAAAAAGGTACAACAAGAGAAGATAATCTTCGGGCTGCAAAGCTTATTAAAAAAGCAAAACTTCCGCTTTTCGGTTTCTTTATGATTGGTTTCCCTTGGGAAACAAAGGAAGACATAACCGAAACTCTTGAATTCATTTTTGACATTGACCCCGATTTTATAGAAGTGCATATTGCAATGCCTTATTTTGGCACTGACTTGTATTCTCAATGTCAGAAGTACAATACAATTAATGCCGCTGCCTGGGGAAATGATTATTTTTCACCCAATACTATCGGCACACAGTCCGTGTCTATGGATGAAATTTATAAAATCAGAAACAAGTATTTGCTTAAATTTTATTTAAGACCAAAATATTTGATTAAAAAGGTGTTTTATTGTATCTCTGAACCGGTTATATTAAAGAACTACATAAAACATGGTATAAAATTGTTAAAAACAATATTCAGAAGAAAATAACAGGTGATAAATGATGTGCAATGATAAAAAGCACGTATCAGTGGTTGTTCCTATTTACAACGAAATTTCTATGATAAATGAGATTTACGACAGAATCAGTGCAGTATTCAAGAAATTAGAAAACTATACATACGAAATAGTATTCTTCGATGACGGCTCTACTGATGGCACACGCGATGCTGTTGAAAATCTCTGCTCTCAACACAGTGAAGTAAAAGGTGTTTTTTACACAAGAAACTTTGGTTATCTCAGAAGCACTTTTTACTGTATGCAACAAGCAAAGGGAGATTGCGCCATTATTATCCATGCTGACTTGCAGAATCCTCCTGAAGTTATTCCTGAATTCCTTGAAAAGTGGGAGAAGGGTGCTCAGGTTGTGCTTGGTGTAAAAAATCAAAGCAGAGAAAACAAGTTTATCTATTTTTTGAGAACAATATTCTATTTTGTAATGATTAAAATTTTCGGTGTGAATATGTACCCTCATGCTACGGAATTTGAATTGTTTGACAGAAGCTTTATTGAAGTTCTTAAAAAGATAAAAGTAAACAATCCTTTTTTAAGAGGCATTGTCACTGAGTATGCATCAAGTATCGATTTTGTTTACTACATTCAGGATGCCAGAAAAAAAGGAAAATCAAAGTTTAATGTTAATAAATACTATGACTTCGCAATTTGCGGCATAACACAACATTCAAATCGTTTTCCGAGAAAAGTAATTTTTGCTTGTGTGATTGCACTTATTATTATGTTGTTAGAGTTTTGCTTTGTTGTAATTCCGAATTTCTTTATGGAAGAAATACTCGGTATTGCAAACGCCATTGTTTTAAGATGTATTCTGGCAGCAGTTTTAATTGCAATTATAGTTGTTGCAATTCTGTTTGAATATGTTATTTCCATTAAGAATAACATTGACGAAAAGCCATTGGTTGTTGAAGAAAAAAGAATAAACTACTAAGATATAAAAATGTAAAGAGGAAATTTTAATGGTTGGTGTAATATTGGCAGCCGGTGACGGCAAACGCCTGAAAAACAGCAAAAATGAAGATTGCTGTAAACCACTTATAAAATTAAATAAAAAGCACCTAATAACCTATGCTTTGGACAATTTAGCACAGTTGAATATTCCTGAGGCTTATATTGTCATCGGTAAAGAAGGTACTTTGATTAAAAGTGCTATCGGTAGTGAATATGAGGGTATAAAGATTCATTATGTTTGTCAGCAAGAACAAAAGGGCTTAGTGAATGCTTTTTTCCAGGCGCTGAAGGTTATAGACAGTAATGAAACAGTAATATTACAATTGTCCGATGAAATTTTTGTGGATTTGAACACCGGGTCAATCAGAAATGCACTGGAAACAGGGGCGTTTGACTTTTATTGTGGTGTCACATCTGAAGAAAATCCTGAAAAAATAAAAAATAATTTTTCTGTGGAGACAGACAGTGAAGGTCTGCTTATTAAATGCACCGAAAAGCCACAGGTTGTTACCAACAATATAAAGGGCACGGGCTTTAGCATTTTTAATGGCAAAACACAGGAAATCATAAAAGAAACATATGAGTCAAAGCCTGAGAAGCTTTATGATTTATGTGACTGTTTTAATTATTTAGTAGCAAATCACCGTGGCTTAGCACTTACTGTTGCAAAAAAAGAGTTTAATATCAATACTGTTTCCGATTTAACAGAAGCAGAGGTATTCTTCAAAAATTAAACAAGGAGTATTCTTTCTGAAATTTAAAAGGGACATCGTGTGATGTCCCCTTTTTCATATTCATATTAAATTTTTAGAATGGTAACCAGCTTGTTAAAAAATAAATAATGTCTGAAAGTAACGCTAAAATTGCTAACATTTTTCTCACTCCTTTATTTTTATATTATTATGGTTATATCATATTTACAATAATTCTCATATCAATTATTGTAACTTCACCATCACCATTAGCATCTGCTCTTGCGAAATAATCTTCAGGCAAGGTTTCTCCACCAATGATATGTACGAGAACATAAATCAAATCGATTACATTCACATTTCCGTCACCTGTCACATCACCATTACCACAGTTAAACGGAACAAGCTGTGGGATTTCTGAATTATAGTACATAAACTGTGGATACTGAGGATTTGACTCTACTGTATACTGTTCATTGGCAGTAAGCAACCAGATATAGAAGTCGCAAGTACCGTCGTCGAGTCTGTATGCAATATGTCCCCAGTTCTTTGTAATCCAGGTCTGCATTGGAGCCTGTGCTGTTGAAACGTCAACAACATTATCAGGGGACACCATATCCTTTCCGTTATCTACTGCCTGAACATAATCGTCACCAAGAGTTTCACCAATATCTGCAACTGTTGCAAAACCACTTGTGTTATATGTTTCAATTACGCCGTCAGAATTCCAACGTGCAGTATCTGTAACAGGGGCAATAAATTTGTTGTAGTTTGAAACGCAGAAATAGTTTACGTCATCACTTTCAACCATTTCCTGTACACGCTCAGTTGTCTTGCTTGCAACTTTCTCGTAATAATCATTTACAAATTTCCGGAGCTCAGGACCGGCACCAACAAGCATATTGTCCATAGCTTCTTCGAAATGATATTCAGGGATAAAGCACCAGAATGATGGAAGATAACCGAAAACAGGGATTAAAACTTCCTCATAAATTCTGTCACCTGCAACCTCAAAAAGATTATTGGCAACCTTTGCAAGTTCTTTGAAAAGTGGAATATATGGGATGAGTGAAGCATATTCAGCAGTTCCGTAAATGCTCTGTGCTATGAGTCCGCCAAGGGCTTCACCGTCGATTTGAGGATTGCCGATGAAAAGCTGACCCAACATTTCAAGTCCGTTGAATGCCGAATTTGCCATAACAACTGTTTGTACATCGTCATATCCGTAAAGAGCCAGGTATGTATTTGTCATACATCCGCCCATACTCTCTGCGCAAAGAGCAACTTTGTCATGACCTGACTTTTCTTTAACTTCCTTGATAAACTGATTAAGGTCCTTTGCAATATCAAATGGGTTTGCAGTCCAGTCATAGATGAAAAGATATGAATGTTTCTCACCCAATTCATTATATACAGCCTTCGCAAGGGCTGTTTCTGAACTTACATCCTCATCTGTCATATCCTTATATGTTTCAATGGGGTCACTTGTATAGTTATTAACTGTAACAACCGACTTACGGTTAAGATTGTTGTCGTATGAAACAGGGCCGAAAATAGATTTTACAGCCTTACTGAGACCGTCAACAAGTGCGTCAGTATTCCATGTAAGAAGGAATTCTGCAAGCTCAGGAACTACGGGTAAAATACCATTTACAATGTTTTCAGCAGAAAAAACCTCGTTTCCTTCACCATCATAAAGAGTTTCACCTATACCTCTTACCTGCACAATGGGAACATTACCACAGTCACATCCGTTTTCTGCTGCAATTCCCGGCATAAGAAGTGTGAAAAGCATAACCAATGCCATAAGCACACTTACCATTACCTTTGTCTTTTTCATAAAACATCCTCCTGCATTGTACTTCAAGGACATTTTACCATAAGATTCTGATTTTTACAATAAAAATTATACTTAAAAGACACTTTCAATGATTTTGTCCGCTGTTTCAGGTGAATATTGCCAGGAATCAATATGGTTACCGTTAAAATAGTACTTTACGGGAGTCATATTGTTCTTTTCAGGAAAACTGTCCACAATGGAAAGCTTGATTTTCATTTTTTCAGGGTTAATGCTCTTGATATAAACACTTGCCGAGTCCCCTTCACAAACATCGTCCGAATACTCTGCAAGTCCTGCAAGGTTTGGTGAAAGTTCAATAAAGACTCCGTACTTTTCAATTGAACGAACAATTCCCGCCACCGTCTGACCTGCCTTGAAATTCTCTGCATTTTCTTCCCACGTGCCAAGAAGCTCTTTGTGAGAAAGGGTGACTCTGCCCATTTCATCAATGCTTTTTACAACTGCTTTGATAATTGTATTAACGGCAAAACGCACATTTGGATGTGGAATACG
Source organism: Candidatus Fimenecus sp. (assembly GCA_045579305.1). Classification (GTDB taxonomy): domain Bacteria; phylum Bacillota; class Clostridia; order Oscillospirales; family Acutalibacteraceae; genus Fimenecus. Next base: position 10,594 of record JAZNLY010000043.1, read on the forward strand.
TGAAACAGAAATACTGTCAATAGGTAAGAGTGCAGAAATTCCACATCCTATGTCACAGAATGACCCAAAAGACTCGTTATGGGTAATTTTCGCATCAATTATGTCACCCGGCATAAGATTTTTTATGTATTCCTCGACACATTCCTCCTGCACTCGTCTTCGGCTTAAAATTGCAGTGCGATTCCCTGCCTCGTCATCCATAAAATCAATAATTTTAAAGCAAACGGACTTATTAACCCTTGAAATTATGGCAATATCACGGACACTTCCGTCAGAAATGCCTATTGCACATTCTTCACGAGGGATAATTCCCTGAATCACGCCCAAATCCACATATAGATTATGCTCGCGGTCACAGAGAGTGACTTTTCCCTCAATAATTTTTTCATTAAAAAAGCACTCACGAAGATTGTTTATACTCTCCATACACTTTTTATTCTGTCTGCTGTCAAAGAGAATCCCCTCGGGGTAATATTTTTTCATAAGCTTCACCTTTATTTTAGAAATGATAATAAAGAATATGAAAGAAACCGGGAAAAGAGAATAAAAAAGTATTTTATTTTTTGGACATTTATGGTATCATATATAATGGTGAGAATTATGGATATAAAACTTAACGATATTCTTGTAATGAAAAAAGAACACCCTTGTGGAGGAAAGGATTTTCTTGTCCTTCGTGCAGGAATGGATTTCCGTGTCCGTTGTGTAAAATGCAACCGTGAGGTTATGGTACCAAGGGTAAAGATTGAAAAGAATATCAAGAAAGTAATAAGAGACGGAGTACAGGTAAATGTTTGATAAATTATTGGGAATTGAAGAAAGATTTGAAAATGTGAATGAGCAACTCTGTGACCCTGCAACTGTGGGTGACCAGCAGTTATATACAAAGTTGATGAAAGAACTTAAACAATTGACTCCTGTTGTCGAAAAATTCCGTGAATACAAAGGTTACAAAGACACTTTTGAGGAGTCAAAAATGCTTCTCGACGAAGGTGGAATGGACAAGGATTTCAAGGAAATGGTGCAGGAGGAATTTGAAACTGCAAAAGAACAACTTGAAGTGACCTGGGAAGAGCTTAAAATTCTTCTTCTTCCTCGTGACCCTAACGATGACCGAAGTGTTATTATTGAAATCCGTGGTGGTGCAGGTGGTGAAGAGGCTGCACTTTTCGCAAACTCACTTTTCAGAATGTACACAATGTATGCCGAGGCCCGTGGTTGGAAAATGGAAATCCTTTCTGAAAATCCAACTGAACTTGGTGGTTACAAGGAAGTTATTTTCTCTGTTGACGGTGACGGTGCATACTCACGATTCAAGTTTGAAAGTGGTGTTCACAGAGTTCAGCGTGTTCCTGAAACTGAAAGTCAGGGCAGAATTCAGACTTCAACTGTTACTGTTGCTGTTCTTCCTGAAGCAGAGGATGTTGACTTTGAGCTTAACCCTGCCGATTTACAGATTGACGTTTTCCGTTCAAGCGGTGCAGGTGGACAGAAAGTTAACAAGACTTCTTCTGCAATCCGTGTTACTCACCTTCCTACCGGTATGGTGGTTGAGTGTCAGGACGAGAGAAGTCAGCACAAAAACAAGGACAAAGCACTTAAAGTTCTTCGTTCACGACTTCTTGAAATTGAACAGGCAAAGCACGATGCTGTAATTGCAGGACAGAGAAAGAGTCAGGTTGGTACCGGTGACAGAAGTGAACGAATCAGAACATACAACTTCCCACAAGGTCGTGTAAGTGACCACAGAATCGGTCTTACTCTTTATAAAATCGAACAGATTATGAATGGTGACATAGACGAAATTATTGATGCACTCATCACTGCAGATACAGCAGAAAAATTAAAGGCGAATGAATAATGAAAACAGTAGTAATTGATATTACAACTGAATATGAAAAAGCATTGAATGAGGCTGAAAGGCTCATAAATGA